>CAMBUI010000023.1 GCA_945870915.1 Candidatus Kuenenia stuttgartensis
GATCTCGAATCCGGCGATCGCCCGCCCGGTGAGGATCCCAGCGTCGCCGCCCACGCCTGCGCTGTTGCGCACCGCGAGCAGCGCATCCTCGCCGCGCACGCCGCTGCCGGAGTCGGTCATCGCGTCGGCGGCGAGCAGCGCCGCGAGCCGCGCGGCGAGTTCGGGCTTGCCCGTCGCGAGCTCGGCGATGAAGCGCTCGCGCTCGCGTCCCTCGAGCGAGATCGCCCGCACGAACGCCTTGTCGAGCGAGACGAAGCTCGCGCGCGCTGGTCCGCCCGGCGACTCACCCATGCTCGCGCTCCATCGCGTTGGCGATGAACGCGCGGCCGAAGCGCACCAGGTTCGCGACCTCCTGCTCGGTGATGCCGAGCGCGGTCGCCACCTGCGCGTTCGTGAGGTCGAAGACGTAGCGGAAGCGGATGATCTCCGCCGCCTCCGGCGCCTCCTGCTCGAGCTTGGAAACCTGGCGGAGCAGGCGGATCGCGTCCTCGCCGGTGCGCGCCGTCTCGTCGCCGATGGTCGCCGAGAGTTCCGCGATGCTGTCGTCGATGAAGACGGCCTTGCGCTTCTTGCGTGCGAAGGACCGCGCCGCGTCGATCAGGAACTGCTCCATCGCGCGCGCGACCGCACCGAAGAAGTGCCGCCGGGACGACCACCGCCGCTCGGGCTGCTGGACGAGCCGAAGGTAGACCTCGTTCACGACCACCGATGGTTCGAACTCGTTGCGGCGCGCCTCGTTCGCGACCGCCGACGCCGCCATGGCGCGGATGTCGCGGTAGACGAGCGCCCAAACCTCGTTGGCGGCCTCTGCGTCGCCGTCGGTCGCCCGTCGCAAGAGCTCTGTCAGGACTCCTGAATGCATGCGTGGTATCCGATCGCTGCCCAGCCCCCAGCCGCCCGCGCTACGCTGCGCCGATGCGACTGCTCCCTTCATCGATCCGAAGCCGCCTGGTCCTGTGGTTTCTCCTGATCGCTTTGGCACCTTTGGCTGCGGTCCTGTACGCGTCGGTTCGGCTCGCCGACGCGAGCGTCGAGCGCACGACCATCGCCTCGCTCGCGGCGATCGCCGAGGCCAGGGCGGCGCAGCTCGACGCCTACGCGCGCGAGCGGGTCCGTAATGTGTCGAGCATCGGCACGGGACTGGCGTTCGTCGGTGCGGCGCAGGAACTCGGACCCACCTATCGGCCGGACGGAACCCGCGACGAGGCCGCCTACGACGCCGCACTCGCAAAATTCAGGCTGCGGCTCGACGATTTCGCCAAGGTCTGCGAGTTCCCCCGCTTCATGCTGCTCGACGCCGGCGGCCGCATCGTCTACGCGACTGCGGAGACGCCCCTGCTTCACCGCACGCTGTCCGAGGGCGTGTTCGCCGGATCCGGCCTCGCCCGCGCGGTCGAGCGCGTGCGCCGCGAACGGAGCACGCAGATCTCGCCGCCGACGCTCGCGGTGGACGGCGTGCGTCCCTCGCTCGAGGTCGTCGGCCCGCTGTTCAAGGGACCGGACATCGTCGGCTTCGTGGCCGTCAGCCTCGCGCCCTCCGAGATCGATGCGATCGTGAACGACTACACCGGCCTCGGCGAGACCGGCGACATCGTCGGCGTCTGCAGGATCGGTCGCGAGGTGGTCGTCGCCACGCCAACGCGCGCGAACCCCGACTCTGCGTTCGAGGCGCACCATGCGATCGGCTCGGGATTCTCCAGGCGATTCCAGGAGATCGTGCACGGGGGCTCGTTCCGCGGGCGCGGCACCGACACCGATGGCGACGAGGTGCTCGGCGCGTGGGTGCGGGTCGAGTCGCTCGGCTGGGGCCTCGGCGTCACGCAGCATGTCGACGAGGCGTTCGCGCTGGCGCGCGGCCAGCAGCGCGCGGTCGGCTTCGTCGCGCTCGGCTCGATCCTGCCGATCATCCTGGTGGGGCTGCTGGTCTCCCGCTCGATCAGCCGTCCGGTGACGATCGCCGCGGGCGCGGCGGAGCGGTTGGCGCAGGGCGACCTCACGCGCCCGGTCGAGGTGACCGGGTCGGGCGAGCCGCGTGCACTGCTCGACTCGATGCGCGGCGCGGTGCGGAGCCTCGTCGGCCTCCTCGGACGGGTGCGGACCTCGGGAAGCTCGCTCGCAGCCACCGCGCGCACGATCCGCAGCAGCGCCCAGCGCCAGGGCGAGGTCGCGCAGCAGTTCGGTGCGGCCAGCACGCAGATCTCGGCCGCCGTGCGCGAGATCACCTCGGCGCAGGTCGAGCTCAACGAGTCGGTGCAGTCGGTCGCGGCGAGCGTGCGCAGCGCCTCCGGGGCCGCCACCGACGGCAGGACCGCCCTGCTCCAGCTTGAGCGCGAGATCGACGCGCTCTCGCAGGGCGCCTCGAGCATCTCGGCCCGGCTCGCCGCCATCCGGGAGCGGGCGGAGCGGATCGAAATCGTGGTGGCGAGCGTCGCCAAGGTCGCCAACCAGACCAACCTGCTCTCCGTGAACGCGGCCATGGAGGCCGAGCGCGCGGGCGAGGCGGGCGCGGGATTCCGCGCGGTCGCGCGGGAGATCCGCCGGCTTTCGGCGCAGACCGCCGACGCGACCCTGGCGATCGAGTCGATCGTGGCCGAGATGCGCGGCGCCGTCGGCGAGGGCGTGTCCGACATGGAGCGCTACACCTCGTCGGTGCGCAGCGGCGTCGCCACGGTGAACGCGCTCGGCACGCAGCTCGGCAGCGTGATCAGCGGCGTCGAGCGGCTCGCGGCCGAAGTCGATCTGGTCGCGCGCGGCATGGAGGCGCAGGCGCTCGGCGTCGCGCAGGTCTCGGAGTCGATCGCGGTGCTGAGCGACGGCGCGTCGCAGACCGCGGCGCAGGTCGGCGAGTTCACCGCTGCGAGCGTGGAGCTCGACGAGCGCGCGGGCGAGCTCGCACGCGAGGTCGAGTCGTTCCGCCTGCCGTGAATGAATGGACGCGCGCGAGAGGGTTCGGCCGGCATCGCCCGCTGGACGCCGACGGGACGCCCCGCACCGTGGGTGCCCGCGGGCGAAGCCTGCGGAACGGATGACCTGAAACTCCACCGAGTCGGCGCGTCGTCCGTTCCGCAGACTCCGGCGTTGCGTTCGTCCGCGGGCACCCGTCGTCGGCCGCACCGACGGCACGATCGCGAAAGCTGCAAAACGACCGACGGGCCGTGCGATGCACGGCCCGTCGGCCTTGGCTCAGTGGTGCATTCGAAGCGGTCCCGCGCTTCGAGTCGCGTGTGACGCGGGCTCCACAATGTTCGTAGGTCGTACGCGTCCTGTCAGGCGCGCCTGTTTCCCTCCCTACGACTTCGTGATTCCCTCGAGAGTGGCCCGCGCGATTGAGTTCGCGGGCGGTCCCTGATGTTCCCTGTCTCGGATTCGCGAGGCATCCCATCGAGTGAGGCTTTCGCCTTCGAGGGGTCCCTTAGCCTCGCTGTCCCTATTCCTCTCCTGTCACAAACCACTGTGCCTTCAGCGGCCAACACGGCGCACCTTCGAACTGTGTCCAGCAGTTCTCAGTTGCGGGGCACGAACAGCGCGACATGCATCGCAGCTCCCGTGACCGTTGGTTCGCTTCGTTCGCGCATCGACTTCCGGGTGTCAGATCCCGCTGACGGAAGCTGGGCGGAAAGGCCTGCTTCCTCGGAAGAGCTCTGCGCGGCCGAGACGACCGCGTTGGACTCACTCTGACCGTACGCGCGGTTCAGGCTGTCGCCTGCGCCGAGCCCGATCATCACCGTCGGGAGACACACCAAAAGAACAACAATCAGACTTGCACGGCTGCGAAGCCATGCCCCAATTCCTGGCCAGGGCGTCATTGGAGCCCGACCAGCTTTGTCATGCGACAAAAAGTGTCGCATCGACGTTCCACGTTCAACAAACATGAGGGTCTCTCTCTCCCTTTGAGGGACCCTCCCTCCAAGATGGAACATGCCCCCGCTTCGCGCGGGGTCAATGAAGAATATCGAAAATAGTGGAAGTTTCGACCGGCGGGCCGTAAATCTCGCGGCCACAGCGCCTTGCAACGCCAAATTTCTCGCCGCCAGTGTCAAAAAGGAAAGGGGCGGTCCTTTCGGACCGCCCCCTCTTTCTCGTGTTGTACCCCGTTCCAGCGGGTGGAGCGGGATTCCTCCGCCCCTCGCTCCCGGGTCTTAGCCGATGAGCGAGAGGACCTGCTGGGGAGCGCTGTTCGCGAGGGCGAGCGACTGGGTCGCCGCCTGCGACAGGATCTGCGAGCGGGTCATGTTGGCCGTCTCCGCAGCGAAATCCGTGTCGCGGATCGCGCTCTCGGCAGCGGTCGTGTTCTCGAGCGCAACCGACAGGCTCGAGATGGTCGAGCCGACGACGTTCTTCTGGAACGCGCCGAGGCGGCCACGGAGCGTGGAGACCTGCTTGATGGCCGCGGAGATGACCTCCTGGGCCTGCGAGAGGTCGCCGTTCTGCACGTTCGCGGTGCCACCCGACTTGAGGTCGGAGAGGAAGCCCGAGGTGCCGTTGCCGAGGTTGCCGGTGGTGACGGTCTCGATGCCGAGCGAGACCTTGCCCGCGAGGTTCACCGACGGGGCGAGGTTGAAGTTCGCACCACCCGAGGTGATGTAGAACGTCGTGCTCTGGCCGGTGTTGTTGAGGGCGCTGGTGCCGTCGAGCTTGATCGAGACATCGAAGCCGTCGCTCGAGACGCGGGCAGCCAGGCCGTCCGTAGTGGCCGAGGTGCCGTTGATGAGGACCGTCGCGTTGCGTCCGGTGTCCTTGAGGTCGGACACGGCGGAGCCACCCGAGGCCGCGCTGAAGATGAAGTCGGTCGCGCCCTCGTTCGAGAGCTCCTTGACGCGCACGAACGAGTCGGTGCCGTATCCGGTCGAGTTGATCGAGATGCGGTCGGCGGCCGAGGCCTGGACGGCCGAGACGCCGAGCGCGTCCTTGAAGCTGTTGATCGCGGCGAGGATGTTGGTCTGCGAGGTGCCCGAGGCGAAGGTGAACTGCTGCACACCCTTCGTGCCGGTGATCTCGAAGGTGACCTCACCCGAACCGCCGTTGCCGAAGGTCGCGCCGGTCGAGAGGAACACGGCGCCGGTCTGGGCCGACTGCAGCACGGTGACGGTCACCGAGCGGGCCGAACCGTCGTCCGACAGCTTGGCGGCGTTGACGGTCACATCGGTCAGGTTGGCCGACTGGCCGCTGACGGTGTAGTCGAAGTTGCCGTTCAGGAGCTTGGTGCCCTGGAAGCTGGTGGCGTTCGCGATGCGGTCGATCGTCTGGAGGATCGAGTCGATCTGGAGCTGGTTCGCGTCGCGCTCCTCCTGCGACACGCCCGCCTCGTTGGCGGTGGCGCCGACGAGACCCTGGAGCTCGACGAGCATGTTCGAGACTTCCTGAAGGCCGCCCTCGGCGACGTTCATGACCTGCTCGGCGCGCTGCGAGTTGGTGATCGCGCTGTTGATGGCGGACTTCTCGGCGCGGAGGTTCTCCGACGCGATCAGGCCTGCCGGATCATCGGCGCCGCGGTTGATGCGGAGACCGGTCGAGAGGCGCTGCAGGTTGGTTGCAAGGCCCTTGTTCTGGTTGCCCAGCACGCGCTGGGCGATGAGCGACGGGATGTTCTGATTGATACGACTCATGACTGACTGTCCTCCGTGATGTGCCGGGACTCCGGCGGGTTCTGTTCGACCGCCCCCGCCTTGGGGCGTTCGCGCCCTCCGCGTATGCGGTGGTCTGCCTCGGTTGCCTGCCGGGTCCTCCAGCAGGTTCCGAACGGTGTTGAAGGCGCGTCCTGCACCCGTACTTGCCGGGACTGAGGTTCCCGACGCGTTTGAGATCGGAGGAGCAACAGGCCGACTTCACGCACAGCGGGCATTTCGCGCCCGAATCGAGCCAAGTCGGCGCGGATGGGGAAAACGCCCGCCGTTTCTGCCGACGCCCGCGGGCCAGCGCGGTCCCGCGGACGGGTTACCGCCCCGATTCCGCGGACCATGCGGCGTTCGGTGCAGGAAAAATGGCGACGACCCCGCGTTTCGCGGGGTCGTCGGTGGATCTGTCGCGGTTGTGCGGGACCTGTCAGCGCGTCACTGCAGCAGTCGCAGCACATTCTGCGAGCTGGAGTTGGCGGTGGCGAGCACCGAGGTGCCCGCCTGCTGGAGGATCTGCGCCCGGGTCATCGCGGCCGTCTCGGCGGCGAAGTCGGTGTCGCGGATCTTCGACTCGCTGGAGGTGATGTTCTCGAGGCCGATCTGCAGGCTGCGCGAGTTGGTCTGCAGCGTGTTGCGCTCGAAGGCGCCCAGACGGCCTCGGAGCACCGAGACCTCGGTGATCGCGGCGTCGAGCACCTGGCTCGCCTCGGCGGTGCGGCCGAGGGTGAGCGAGTTGGTCTGGCCGCTCTTGAGGCTGTCGAGGAAGAAGCGCCCGCCCTCGATGGTGGTTCCGCCGATGCGGCTCGCCGCCACCGACTTGATGCCGAGTCCGACCTGCTGGGTCGTCGTGATCGACGGCCCGAGCTGGAAGGTCGCGCCGCCGCCGGTGATGCTGAAGGTCGTGGGCGTGCCCGACACCGCGGTGGCGAAGGCATCGCTGAGGTCGATGTCGATCGCGAGCGCCGGGGTGTTCAGGGCGACCTGCGTTCCGCTGCCGGTCGCCAGCGCGCCGTTGATGATCGCGCTGACATCGCGGCCGGTGTCGCGCTGGGTGGCGGTGCCGCCCGGCGCGGAGTAGGTCTGGAAGAAGCCGCCACCCTGCCCGAGCCGGCGCACCGACACGAACGAGTCGCTGCCGTACTCGCTCGAGTTGAAGTAGAGGCCGGAGAGCTGGCTGGCGCCGTTGCGGAGCGCCGCGCTGACGCCCGTGGTGTCGCTGACGGTGTTGACCGCCGCGATGACCGCCGAGAGCGCGGTGCCGGAGACGAAGCTCAGGGTCTGCACGCCGAGGTTGCCGGCGATCTCGATGGTGACGCTCGAGGCGAGTGCGCCGGTCGCGGCCGAGAGGAACAGCTGGCCGGTCTGCGCCGACTGCGTGACCTCGACCGAGACGGCGACCGCCGAGTTGGTGCCGAACTGGACGCCGTGGATGTCCACGCCGTCGATGTTGGTCGAGTTGATGCCGCTGGTCACGTACTCCAGCGATCCGTTGAGCAGCTGCAGCCCCGCGAAGCTCGCCGTGTTCGAGATGCGCGTGATCGACTCGATCGCGCTGTCGATCTCGAGCTGGTTCGCCTGGATCTCCTCCTCGCTGATGCCGCCGGTGTTGGCGCTGTTCACCACGAGGCTCTTGATCGAGTTGAGCAGGTCGGCGACCTCGGCGAGGTAGCCCTCGGTGGTGGCGATGACCGAGCTCGCGCGCTCGCTGTTGTCGATCGCCTGGCCGATGCCCTTGATCTCGGAGCGCAGTCGCTCGCTGACGATCAGGCCCGCCGGATCATCGGCGCCGCGGTTGATGCGGAGTCCGGTGGCAAGGCGCTGCAGGCGGGTCGAGAGGTCGGTGTTCGAGCGGCTGAGGTTGTTCTGCGCGATGAGCGACGGAACGTTCGTATTGATGCGAGCCATGGCAATCCTCCTTGATTGAGAGGCCCTGAGCGGAATCAGTCGTCAGGCGGTCTCGCGCCTGGTGGTCTGGGTCGCCGCGAGTTTCGCGGCAGCAGGCAGGACCGTCCCGCCCGTCGTGGCCTTCGCGCCGCGCGCACTCCCGCGCGGCCGGAGCGAACCGAGCTCGCCGCGGAACGCCGCGGCCTGCTGGTTCTCGTTCTTGATGGCGTCGTACACCTCCTTGCGGTGCACCGCCACCGTCGCAGGCGCCTTGATGCCGATTCGCACCTTGTCGCCTCGGATGTCGACGATCGTGAGCTCGACGTCGTCGCCGATCATGATCGTCTCGTCGATCTGCCTGGAGAGCACCAGCATGCGCGGGCTCCTTCCTGTGGGCATCCATGCCCGTGAGAGTTCATCCTTGTTCACACCGCCGGACGGATCCAGCACGCCACCCACCCCTGCTCCGCGGGCGCCGTCAGGCGATCCGCGCGGCAACGCCTTCGGCGAGCTTGACCAGCTCGTGGCGGGTGGACCACTTCTTCTCGGCGAGCACGAGCTGCATCGCGGTGCTGTTGCCGCTGTTCACGACGAGCGGCCCCTGCAGGTTCGCGGTGAGCGACTGCTCGCGCTTGTTGACGATGACGAGCACCTGGGCGTCGGCGATGTCGCGGAGGCCGAGCTCCTCCATCTGCTCCTTGCGGATGTTGGCCTGGTAGTCGGGCAGCCAGAGGGCCGGATCGGTCACCACGAAGGCGAGGTCCGCGCTCTCGGTCGACTGCAGCCAGAAGAAGACGCCGTTGTCGTCGGGCTGCAGGAGCGCGAACTTCTTGTAGTTCGAGAAGCCCAGCAGTCCCGCCGGGAACTCGAGGGTGCGCGACTCGTCGATCTCGACGGGTCCGAAGCGCGTGGTCTGGATCAGCATGTCGGGTGCTCCATTCGGCCTTCCATTCCTTGGAGTCTGGCATCCATGCCAGTCGGGCTCCGTCCCTGGGTCCTTCCGAAGGGGCCGAGCCCTCGGTCGGTGCACCGCGCAACCGCGCGGGTATGTCCTGTTCCGTCGTCCGCGTTCAGCGGAGGTAGTCGAGCAGGCTCAGGTTGACCGCCTTGGCGGCTCCCGCGAGCCCGGCCTCCAGCTGCTGCTGGAGGCTGGCGAACTGGGTCGCCGCCTTGGTGAAGTCGAGGTCCTGGATGCTCGAGCGAAGTGCCATGTCCTGGATTCCGAGGTCTTCCTCGCGGGTGGCCGCCTCTGCGACGCGCCGCGACCGGACGCCGACATCCGCACGCGCCTCGGCGGCGCGGGAGATGTCGGACTCCAGCTTGTCGGTTGCAAACTCGATGCCACGCTCGTCGTTGGCCTGGAGCGCGTCGCGCAGGGCCATGAGGTGCGAAAACACGCTGTCGACGGCAACTGTTGCGCGGTCGGTGCCGACCAAAGTTGCCGAGCCGGTCTCGCCGGCGATGCCGAGGCTCGTGGCCGTGCCGGAGTTGTTGATGTCGAGCACCTGGGTCTTGCCGCCGATGGTGAGATCGGTGATCGCGATGCCGTTGCCGGTGGTGGCGAGCCCTGCCGAGAACTCGCCGGGCAGGAGTCCTGCCGCGCTCGCGGCGGCGTTGATGCGGATCAGGACATCCTGGACGGTCGAGGACCCGAAGATGTCGACCTCGAACGAGCGCCCGTCCTTGAGGACGAAGCGCATGTCGCGGTCGGCGGCGGGGTCGGGCAGGCCGGTCTGCGGATCGATGGCGCCGCTGACGCGGGTGACTCCGCGGCCGTCGTTGAAGTCGGACAGCCGGGTGAGCCCGGAGAACGAGCGGATGCCGAGCTCGGTCGCGGTGGTGCCGCCGAGCTCCTCGATCGACATCGAGGTCCCCGACAGTTCGTTGCGCATGTTGAGACGCGTGCCGTCCTCGGCGATCTCGACGCGGATGCCGAGGCCGAGCGCGGTCACGGCGTTCTGCAGGTCCTGGACGGTCGTGAGCGCCCCGAGGTCGAGGTCGCGCACCTGCCCGCCGCTGCGGAAGCGGATCGACCCGAGCGGGACGGACACGCCCGAGAGCGCGTCCAGACGCGTGAGTTGGGTCAGGCGGGGATCGAGGTCGAGACCCGCGGTGGTCGTGCCACCTGGATACGTTCCGGCCAGGCCGAGATCGCCGGCGGTGGTGGACGAGTTCGAGTCGCGGACGACGATGCTGACGCCGGCGGACGGCGTGATGGCGATCCGGTCGCCGGTCGAGGCGTCGATCGAGGCGACGGCGCCGGGGTCGGTCGCCTGGATGGCGGCGTTGAGGGCGTCCAGCACATCCCCCACCGAGTCGGCCTCGGAAAGGTCGAGCTGGGTCACGGTGCCGTTGACATCGATCTCGATGCTGCCGGCGTTGACGCCGAGACCGTTGGCGCCGCGAAGGTCGGAGAGCCTGGTGGCGGTGCCCATCGACGGATCGAGGTCGCGCTCGCCTTGCACGCGCCCGGAGAGCGCGCCGAAGGCCTGCTCGGCGGCGATGGTGACGCGGACATCGGAGGCAAGGCCGAGGTCGGCCCGCATTCCGTCGCCGCTGCCGATGTAGCGGATGCCGTCGAGCATCGAGGTGAACGGCTGGGCCGCGTGGGCGTCGCCGCCGAAGAAGTGGATCCCGCGCAGGTCGCGGTTCGCGACCGAGAGCAGCGAGTTCAGCATCGAGTCGATGACGGTCGCCTGGTTGCGCCGGGTGGCGTCGTCGCTGCCGACGCCGATCTGCGAGAGCCCGATGCCGCGCGCCTCCTGAAGGAGGTCGGCCACGTCGCCGAGCGCCGCGTCGAGCGAGTTGAGGGTGGCGTCGGCCTGCGAGAGGTTGCGGACCCGCTGCTCGCGGCGCTCGATGGCGTCCTCAAGCACACTCACCGTGGAGGCGCCGATCGCGTTCTCCGACGGGCGGGTGAACTCCTTGCCGGCGGCGAGGCGCACCTGCAGCATGAGCAGGTCGCGGTTGGTCTTCTGGATGCCGCCAAGCGCAATTCTCGACGCCAGGGCGTTCGGTACGCGCGCGAGGTTGGCAGGAATTGCTCCCATGGGTCGGTCTCCGACGAGGAGAGGCAACCCGCGTGCCGCGTGGTCCGAGCTGCGCGTCGCGTGGACCAAACTGCGCGCCGCGTGGACCAAACTGCGCGCCGCGTGGACCGACCCGCGCGCCGGCGCAGGGACGCCGAAGTTCTCGGCGGTGGCGGTCCGCGTAACTCGCACGCGGGCGACGGCCGAGGAAATGGAGGGAAATTCGCCCCAAGGTCTGCATGGCGCCTGAGTTCCGTCGCACTTCCTTGTGAGTCCTTCCGGGCCAGCTACCTCAGGTAGCACATGTTGGAGAGTTCGGCAGTCAGGGAACCGTGCAGCGCGATCCGTTCGGGGCAACAACCGGGTCGTCGAGGCATATGGGGTTCGCATCGTGCGCAGGCGGCTTTCAGAGTGGTGTGCCGCCAGCAGCTCAGAACCGATGCGACGCCCCGGGGGCGGTTCCCATCCTTGTCCGCGACGCGCGATCACGTCCCGCGCGTCATTGACAAGCGCCTGCCGGCACACAACCGTCAACCGCCGACGATGCATCGTCGGCGGTTGTCTCTTTGCCGCCCGACGCTCTCCCGGGATCCGCCCCTCGCAATCGCCCCCCCCGATGTGTAAGAATGGGCGGTCATGAAGCAGCTCCTCGCGATCTCCGTCTCCACGATCCTGTGCGCGACCGCCCATACCACCGCGTATGGACAGACCTCCGACGTGCTGCTGATCCCCGACTCGGGCCCCCTGCTCGGGCGGGTCTGGGCCATGAGTCCGGTCGACGGCAGCCTGGTCAACAACCAGTTCATCCTGCCCGACGCGCGGCTCACGCAGCCGATCCAGATCGTCGACTCGGGACGCCGCACGCTGCTGGTGACCGACGAGACCGCGCGGGCCGTCTACGAGTACGCACCGAACGGCAGCTACGTGGGCACGCTCGCCGCCGGCCTCGAGGGCGCGTACGGCATCTGCATGAAGGACGGCGCGGCCTTCGTGACCTCGGGCTTCAGCAACAACCTCGGCGGGAAGATCTACCGCATCGCGCTCGACGGCTCGGCCCCGACGGTCTTCAGCGACTGGGCGGGCATCGGCGACCCGCGCGGCATCGCGCCCTACGGCGCGGGATTCCTGGTCGGGAACTCGACCGACGACGACCTCGAGGTCGTGACCGCGACGGGCTCGGTCGTGCCTGTCCCCTTCTTCGATTCGGACGGCATCGCGAGCCTGAACTTCCCGCAGCAGATCCACGACATCGGCGGCGGCAACTACATGGTGGTCGGTTTCTCGGCGCCGTGGGGGATCTACTTCTTCGACGCGTCCGCGATCAACTACGCGTCGTACCGGGCGCCCGAGGTGTTCCTGAGCCCCCGCGGCGCGTACATCCTCGACAACGGCGAGATCCTGTACACGGGCGGAACGCGGATCGACCGCTTCAGCACCAAGACCTACCTGAACACGAACATCGTGAACCAGCTCGGCTCGAGCTTCCGCTGGGTGACGCGGTACACGCCGCCGGCGCCGTGCGTGGGCGACCTCAACGGCGACGGCTCGGTCAACGCCAGCGACCTCGCGACCGTCCTGGGCGCGTGGGGTAGCGCGGATCCCATTGCGGACCTCGACGACGATGGCACCGTGGCGGCGTCCGACCTCGCGATCGTGCTCGGCGCCTGGGGCGCCTGCGCGGGCTGAGACGGGGCGCCTGCGCGGGCTGAGACGGGGCGCCTGCGCGGGCTGAGCGCGGGCGAGCGGACCATCGATCCCCGCGCGAGGACCCGCCGTCGGCAGCATCGGTCGACGAGCCGAAGCGCGACGACGGAGACGGCGCGAACACGGGGCGAACACGAACACGCCGCCGACGACCGGATCTGGTCGTCGGCGGCGTGTCGTTCGTGTGCGACCAGCGCTTTCCGCTCGCCACTCACGCAGGATTCATGCCCCGGAAAGCGGGGTGTCCGTTCAGCGGCGGCGGCGACGGGCGGCGAGACCCGCGAGACCGAGGAGCGCCACGGCGCCCGGGGCCGGGACCGGACCGGTGCTGATGGTGACGTTGTCGATGCGGCTCGAACCCGCGGCGGCGGAGGTCACCAGCGAGCGGAAGCGGAAGAGGACCTCGGCCTGGTTGTCGGCCGCGGCGACCGAGACGCTCGTCGTGTAGAGCGCGTTGTAGGTGGTCGTGTTCCAGGTGCCCGGCGCGCCGCCGCCACCCGACTGGAGGACGGTGTAGCTCGCGAGGACGGTGCTCCAGTTGGAGCCGCCGTCGATGCTCATGACGAGCTCGAAGCTCGAGGGGCCCGTCGAGCTGCGGGTCTGGTCCCAGGAGAGGTAGATGTCGGTGTAGCCGAGGGTCGAGACCTTGGCCTCGTAGTAGTCGCCGATCGACCAGTTGTTGCTCGAGAAGCCGTACTGCGAGCCATTGCCCGAGGGCGAGGTGTAGGTCGCGGCGGCGAGGGTGTGGAACGAGCGGAGCTCGGAACCCGTGGTCTGGACACCGAGGTCGCCGGCGCCGACGGTGTAGTTCTGGCCGGTCGGGACATTGCCGGCGCCGGTCGGGAAGGCGGTGGTGATGGTCCAACCGCAGACGATCTCGGCGGAGGCGGTGGAGGCGATCGCAACGGCGACAGCCATGCAGCTGAGCTTGAGGGACATTGGTTTCTCCGCGGCAGGAGCCGCATTCAGGTCGCCGTGCACGCGGACGCGTGCGAGGGGAGGCGACGGGACAGGAAGGGACAGACGGACACACAGGACAAGCGAAACACACCGCTTCGCACGCCGCTGGACACGGACACGCAAAAACGGATCTTCTCGCCCAAGCCCTGTTCCGAATCCTCCGAGCGGACGATCATACGAATTCGGCGGCGACATGCAAGGTTGCGGAAGCCGGGAATCCGGGGCGTGCGTTTCCGACGCACGAAATCCGACGCCCGAGATTCGACGCCTGAAATTCCACGCACGGCTTCTCCGAACGTGGGGCGCCATGTCCGACTACCACTACATCGACCCCCGTGGACGCCGCTCCGGACCCTACACCGAGGCGGAGCTCAAGCTGCTCGCGAGCCGTAACCTGCTGGAGGGCGAGGGCTTCGTCGAGCTCGCGGGTTCGGCGGGCCCGAGCGGGCAGCCGGGAACCGGATGGCGCGTGGCGGAACTGGCATGGCTCGCACCGGCGCCAGCGCAGCCGGTCAACGAGGGCGCGGCCGCCCCGCCACCACCGCCGGATCACCCGCACGCGAAGTCGGGCGCGGGTGTCGATGCCGGCGCCCAGACCGATGCCTCCGGGACCGAGTCGGGCGCATCTCCGTTCGCCATCCCGCCGTCCGCCGTACCTCCGAGGTCGGTCGCGGAATTCGCCTCGCGACCGGTGCCGGTGGCGACACAGCCGGACGGCAAGGCGATCCCACGGTCGCTGTACGTGCTGCTCGCGCTGCTTCCGCCGTTCATCGGGCTGTTCGGGATCCACAACATCGTGGCGGGCTACACGACGCGCGGCATGGTGGCGCTGATCCTGTCGCTCCTGACCTTCGGCGGCCTGTGCTGCCTCTGCTTCCCGCCCTGCGCGTGCCTGAGCGTGCCGGTGTGGATCGTGCTGTTCGCGATGGCGGTGATCGAGGCGTTCACCATGCGCTTCGACGCGAAGTCGCGGCGGTTCAACTGAGCGGCGCGGAGTGCGCGGTCACAGGGTCGGCCGCTCAGACGATCGTGAGGAGC
Organism: Candidatus Kuenenia stuttgartensis; assembly: GCA_945870915.1. Classification (GTDB taxonomy): domain Bacteria; phylum Planctomycetota; class Phycisphaerae; order Phycisphaerales; family SM1A02; genus QWPT01. The sequence goes on from CAMBUI010000023.1 coordinate 14,231, forward strand.
GTCTGCAGCGTCTCGTCGATGGTCGCGATGTAGCGCGCGGCGGCCTGGAACTGGCGCTGGTAGGACAGCATGTTGATCGACTCCTCGTCGAGCGAGACGCCGCTGGTCGCCTGGATCTGCGACTCGAGGCTCTCGCGCACGAGGGTCGCGCTCTCGGCCTTGGTGTTCGCCGCCTGCGTGCGGACGGCGAGGTCGGTGGTCGCGCTCTGCCAGAATCCGCGGAGGCTGCGGCCGCCGAGGCTCTCGACGCCGAGGTCCTCGAGGCCGGCGATGGCGAGCGCGGCGCCGTTCGAGCCCGGGATGTGGCCCTGGCCGGCGGCGAGCAGGCGAGGATCGTCGGCGATCGCCTGGTTGATCGCGAGATCGGTCGCGTCGGAGCCGGCGAAGAAGCTGTTGACGCCGAGCGCCGCGAGCATCCCCGAGCTGTCGTCGCTGAAGCCGACCTCGTAGCCGTTCGAGGCATCGATGCGCAGCGCGCCGTCGGCGGTGACCGACGCGGTGCCTGTCCCGCCGGGGAACGACGCGTTGATCTGCGCCGCGAGCTGGTTGAGCGAGGTGGTGGCGGGATCGACCGCGATGAGCACGGTGGTGCGCTCGCCGGTCGACTGGTTGGTCACATGGATCTCGAAGGATCCGTTGCGGATGTCGAAGGGAATGCCGGCGGCGTCGGCGGCGAGGTTCGCGGTCGGGTCGTCGACCGGATTGAGGCCGGTCACGGTCGAGTAGCCGCGCAGGCCCTGCCCCTGCGAGTGGATGCGGTTGACCTGGAAGGCGAGCTCGCGCGCGAGGGTGTCGAGATCCTCGATGGCGGGATCGACGGTGTCGTCGCGCTGGCGGAAGAGGGCTCCGATCTGGCCGCCATCGGGCGTGAGCGTGGTGCCGTCGGCCTTCACGCGGAGCGAGACGGCCGTGCCGTTGCCGCTCGACTCGGTGCGCAGCGTGATGCCGCGCGACTCGCCGGCGAGCACGATGGGGACCGAGCCCACGAGCACATCGAGCGCGCCGTTCGGCTGCTCGACCGTGCTCACGGGGATGTACTGCGCGATCTCGTCGATGAGCATGTCGCGCCGGTCGCGGAGCGAGTTGGCGTCGCCGCCGGCGCCCCCCTGCTCGGTCTCGACGATCTGCCGGTTGACCTCGGCGACCTGGTCGAGCAGTCCGTCGACGGTGCGGATCGTGGTGGCGAGCGCGCGGTCGATCTCGGTGCGCACGTTGGCGTGCTCGGCGCGGAGTTCGCGGATCGAGGTGGCGAGGCCACTGCCCTGCTGGACGACCACGGTGCGCACCGCCTCGTCGGTCGGGTTGTTGGCGAGCTCGCTGAAGCTGTTGAAGAACGCGCTCAGCCGGCTCGAGAGGTCCTGGTCGGTGAGCTCGTTGCGGATCGTCTCGATGGCGTTGAGGAAGCGCTGGTCGATCTCGGCCGAGTTCTGGTCGCTGATGGCGGCGCGCGCGCGGCCCTGGAGGGCGACATCGACCGTGCGCTGGATGCGGGCGAGCTGCACGCCGGTGCCGACGAAGCCGCCGCGCCCGATGAACTCGGGGCGGCTTGGCGAGAGCCGGGCGACCTGGCGGTTGTAGCCCGGGGTCGCGGCGTTCGCCATGTTGTTGCCTGCGACCTGGATCGCGGCCTGGCTGGCGAGGATCGCGGACTGGCCGATCTGAAGTGCGCCGTTGATGCTCATGGTCGTTGGCTCGGTGAAGGGTGCGCGCTCGGTGGGAGCGCCCAGGCTGGGAATCGCGGCGTGAGGATCGTGGACGGGGCGCGTGCGCCCGGCCCGCGACGCGCGGCTAGGACTTGATGTCGAGGCTCGAGACGACGTTCGGCCCCATCGCGATCACGCCGCCGCGCGAGTACACCTTGGCGTGGGCGAGGGCGGAGTTGACGGTCTGCATGATGCCGGCCATGTGCGCGGAGAGCCGCTCGGTCGCCTGACGGACGACGCCGGTCTCGCGCGCGGTCTCCTCGATGGTGCGGCGGAGCTCGCTGCGGACGAGGTCGAGGCGCGCGCGCTCGGGCTCGGCGAGCCGCGACGCAATGTCGGCGAGCGTCGCCTTCGGCGGCAGCGCCAGCCGCACCGCGAGCTGCGTGCTCTCGGTGATGCGCGCGTGTTCGAGCTCGGCGAGCGAGCGCGCGACGGCGGCCTCGCCCTTCTGCAGGCGCTCGAGCTCGGCGAAGTTCGCGGTGCGCACGGCGTCGCGGCGGGCGCGCACGCTCGCGAGCAGCTGCACATGGAAGGCGCGCGACGCCTCGAGGATCTCGAGGAGCCTGGCCGCCTGCGGACGCTGGGACGATGCGGCTCCTGAGGGGATGCGCGGCTGGTTCGGTGTCATCGGCGGATCCCTCCGGGGGCGGGCGACGCGGCGCCGGCCGCGGACCGCTCGCCCGGGTTGCGCGCGCTGATCGAGCGCTCGAAGCGGTCGGCAACGCGGTCGACGAGGTCGAAGTTGGAGCCCTCGACGACGCGGTCGGAGAGGATCGCGTCGAACATGGGCCGGAAGCGGCGTTCGGCGGCGCCCGGCTTGAACGCGTCGGCGGCGAAGCCACCCTCGCGCAGCGAGGCGAAGACGGGCTTGACGAGGCCCTCGGTCACGAGGGTCTTGGCCGCCTCGTAGGCGAGTTCGCGCGGGCTGCCCGTGCGGGCCTTCGCCGCGAGGCGGGCGTCGGGCGCAAGCAGGCTGCGGGTGGCGGCGGGTGCGACCGTGCTCATTGCTCGATCACCTCGGCCTTGAGCGAACCCTGGCGGAGCAGCGCCCGGATGACGCCGACCTGCGTCTCGAAGGGCACATCGACCTCGATCAGCGCGTCGATCAGGGCGCGCAGGCGCATCGACTGCTTCTGCGAGCCGCCGGTGGCGATGCCGGTCCAGGCGACGGTGTCGGTGAGCGGCTCCTGGGCGGTCGGCTCGACCTGCGGCGTCACGGTGGTGATGCGGAGGTTGTCGGCGGTGACCGCCGCGGGCCGGAACTCGACGCGCTCGTCGACGGTGATCACCTTGGCGGCGCGGTCGATGACCACGCGCGCAGGCGTCCGGATGAGGTCGGCGGGCACCGAGTAGGTGAGCATCTGGGCGAGGAACTTGTTGGCATCCTCCATCTCGTCGCTCGGGATGCGCACGCGGATCGTCTGCGCGTCCTCGACCTTGGCGGCGCCGGAGTGGCCCGACACCGAGAGTTCGTCGTTGATGAGGTCGGCGATGGCGGATGCGGTCGGGTAGCCCGCGTACTGCGGCTGGAGGATCAGGGCGACGGTGTTGCCCTCGAACGGGTTCATGGTGATGTCGCGCACCATGCGGGCGCCACCGCGGATGCGCGCCTTGGTCGGGGTGAGCGGATCGACCTCGAGTTCGCCGTCGGCGACGGCGTAGGCGACCATCGCGCCGCCGGGGGCGTTCAGGATCGGGATCGTGAGGATGCTGGTGATGAGCTGCCCGCCGGCGAGGCTCGACGCGGTGCCGGCGGTGCCGATCACGACATCGAGGCGGTCGTCGGTCCGGGCGCCGGTCCGCGGGACCTCGACGGTGACGTTGACGAGCGCGATCGACCGGGTCTTGGCGAGGCTCTTCAGGTCGACCGAGATGTTGCCGGTGTTCTTGAGGAACTGCGCGTAGGGCTGCGCGGCGACGGTCGAGTCCTTCATGCTGTCGCCGGTCCCGCCGAGGCCATAGACCAGGCCGGAGCCGAGCAGGCGGTCGCCCTCGAGGCCGCGGAGGCGGACATATTCCTGGAGTTCGCCGGCACCGGCGGGTGCCGCCAGCGCGGCGACCAGGCCGAGCAGCAGCGCCCACAGGGGCGCAGAAACTGCGCCGAGCGGGCGGATCGGGGTTGCAAGGGCGCCGCCGAGGGCGGCAATGAATGCGCGGATGAAGCCGGATGCGCGTGTCATGGGGTGGACCTCCTGTCCTGACCGGCTCGGGGGGCAACGGGTGTGCCACGCGGGTGGACGATGCGCGGCGCCCACGCCGATACTGCGGCCATGGAGAACCCCACCACTCCGGACCCGCGTGCGACGAACATGGCTCCGACCGCGGCCTCGAGCCCGGTCACGGCCACAGGCCCGGTTGGCGCGTCGCTGGGCGAACACGCCCGCGCCGGAGGCTTCCGCGGCGTGGTCGGCTCGATCGGACCCTTTGTCGCGGGGTTGCTGCTGGCGGCATTCCTGCTCGCCGGCATGACCGGCGAGGCGCAGGTGAACCAGATCTTCGGGCTCTGGCGGGTCACGGTGCGCGATGGCGTGCTGGCCGCCGCGTGGTGGCTGGGTGCATGGGGACTCGGTCTCGGCCTGACGCGGCTTGCGGTCGGTCCGACGATCGGCGCGATCCTCGGGGCGGCGACCGGCCCAGCCCGTGGCGCCGAACGAACCAGCCTCGATGAACTCGCGATCGCGCTCGGCCTTGGCTCGGCGCTCATGCTGGCGATCGATGCGGTGCTCGGAACCCTCGGCATGCTCGGCGCAGGCGGCGGGCTGGCGGCATGGGCACCGATCGGCGTGGGCGTGGTGCTTGCGGTGCGGTTGCTGCGCGAGGCGCCGCCAGCATGGGGTGAGGCGCCGCCGGCGTGGGGTGAAGCGCCGCCGGCATCTCGAAACGCCCGCCCCACCGACGACGCACGCGCCTCGAATCCCCGTGTCGACGCCGACCACGACCCGATCGCGCGCGCCCTGCGCGGGTTCGGCCTCGGTGTCGCGACGGCACTGCTGCTCGTTGCCGCATCGGTGGCGCCCGGCTGGCTCTGGTCGAGCGAGTTCGGAGGCTACGACGCGCTCAGCTACCACCTCGAGCTGCCCAAGGAGTGGTTCCTGCTCGGCCGCGCGGTCGGTCCCGTCGACGGCAACGTCTATTCGGCGCTGCCGTCGTTCGTCGAGGGTGCGTTCCTTCAGCTCATGGTGATGCGCGGCAACCCGATCGACGGCGCCTATGCGTGCCAGTGGTGGTCGGTTGGCGCCACGCTCGCGACCGCGTTCGTGGTCGCGCGGCTCGCGCGCGCGTTCGTCTGCGCGGGAGCCGGGGCGGGCGTCGGGGCGGGCGCGCTAGCGGCGATCGCGTTCCTCGCGACGCCGTGGACGACCGTCGTGGGCACCCTCGCCTACAACGACATGTATCCGTGCCTCGCGCTCGCGGCCGGGTGGCTGCTGGCGCATCGCGCGACCGAGGACGGTCGACGCCTCGACGCCCGCGCCGCCGCCGCACTGGCGCTGCTGGCCGCGGCGGCGTTCGGCGCAAAGCCGAGTTCGGTGCTGTTCACGGCGGTGCCGCTCGGCTACCTGGTGCTGCGCGCGGGCGGACGACACCTGCGTCTTGCGCCGCTCGCACTGGTAGTGGGCGTCGCGGTGCTCGCGCCATGGCTGGTGCGGAACCAGCTCGCGTACGGAAATCCGTTCTTCCCGTTCCTCGGCGGCGTGCTCGGCACGGGACCGTGGAGCGCGGAGCAGATGGCGACCTTCCTCGGGGCGCACGGAAATCCGGACGCGGATGGCCTGCTCGGCTGGGTGGCGAGCCTGCCGCTCGTGTGGCAGCAGTGGCTCGGCCACGGATTCGGCGCGGCGCCGGCGCCGAACGAACCGTGGTACCCGCTGTGGGGCGTGGTGCCGCTGGTGGGCGTGCTCGGTCTCGCGGTGCAGGCGCGCGCCTCGACGCGCACCGAGCGGCGATGGGCGGTGTCCGCGCTGGCGATGCTCCTCCTGATGATCGCGGGCTGGATCGCCATGACGCACGTGAAGAGCCGATTCCTGCTGCCGACGGCGGTCCCGCTCGCGCTCGGAACGGCCGTGGTGCTGCGGGCGATCGCGGCGCGCGGAGGCGCACGCCTCGCCGCAGGTGTCGCGGTCGCGGGAGTCGCGTTGCCGCTGCTCGCGTTCGCGCGGGAACCGGTGCGTGGCACGCTGCAGCTCGCGGCGCCGGCGCTGCTCGTCGACGGCATGGGGCAGCGGACGGGAGAGATGCTCGCGAGCGCCCTCGATGAACTCCCGCCCGATCAGCGCGACGCGGCGCTCAAGCAGGCCGACAGCGCGTTCGTGATCAACTACCTCCTGCCCGCCGATGCGAAGCTGCTCGCGGTCGGATTCTCGACGCCGTTCTACATCCTGCGGCCGCTGTCGTGGTCGACGGTGTGGGACCGCGGCGCGTTCGACCGCGTGATCGACGCCGCGCCCGGCACGCCCGACGCGTGGGCGTCGCGGCTGCGGGCCGAGGGATTCACCCATGTCGTGATCGACCCGGTGATGCTCGAGGTGTGGTCGCGCAGCGGCTGGCTCAACCCGGCGATGGCGTCGGGACCGATGCTCGATCGGTTCGTCCAGGCGAACACGGTCTTCGCGCGGACGATCGACGGAAAGCTCATCGTGACGCTGACGGCGCCGTGACGGACGACGCGGGCGCCTCGGGCATCGGCGGGAGCTCGGCGGAGGGCGGCGTGACGACGGGCGTGCGGCGCTCGAACTCGGCGCGGATCGCGCGCAACGCCTCGGCGACCTTGGCCTCGGTGTCGGAGCGGTGGCGCTCGGATTGCGCGACGCTCGCCACGACCGCACCGATGGCGGCGAGGAACGAGATCGTCGCGATGCCGAAGAGGAACCGGTTGCGGCGCTCGAGCGATCGCACGCGCTCGGCGAGCACACGATTGACGGGCGAGAGCGCGCTGCGCGCGGAAAGCGGCTCGGTGACGGCAGGCGATGTGCGCGGGGTGGTCGTCGCGGCGGCCGTCGCGGCGGACTTCGCGGCAGTTGCCGCAGCGCCGTGACCGGCATCGGCATCGAAGCGCGCGTCACCGTCGTCGCGCACGCTGACGGCCACGGTGGCGGGGACGATCTGCGTCTGCAGCCGCGCGGCGGTGCTCGCGGGAATCACCGGCGCGACGCGCACGAAGAGCACACCGGAGTCGATGTCGAACGCCGACAGGTCGGGACGCGCGTCGGCGGGTGCCGCCACGCGCTCGACCGCGGGGAGCCCGAGGAAGTTGCGATCGTCGAGCCGGGGCGGCTCGGCGCCGCAGTGACCGCAACGGGGCCAGTCCTCGCGGACCGGCGACTGGCACGCCGAGCAGCGGCCGAAGAGATGCGCGATGCCCGGGACGCGGCGCGCGATGGTCCAGTACTGGCGGGTGGTCGGACCGCGGACGATCGCGTTCATGCCGATCTCGCCCGCCCTGATCGCGGCGACGAGGGACTCCTGCGAGAAGCCCACGAAGTGCGGCCGCTGCGAGTCGCGCACGAACCACGCGCCCATGTCGTCCTGGGTGGCCTTGAGGCTCCATGCGTCGAAGCAGCCTCCGCAGGCTTGGCACGCCGGCGCAGGCCGCTGGCTGGTGCCGCAGTAGGGACACAGCAGTGCGTGAGGAGCGGGCGCCGGCACGGGCGGAACGGGAGAATCTGCCGCGGATGTGCCGTTCGTGCTGTCCATGGCGGAAAGATACCGACCGGCGCGGCGTGCGCCGACGGTCGGTACGCTGCCCCGACTCCCATGGTTGCGTCGATGCGTCTTCCTTCGCTGTGTTTGGCCGCACTCCTGCTGTCGGCGTGTGCGGGCGGTGGTGGCGGCATGGACACGGGCTCGCGTGGCCCGGATCCGTCCGCGCGCGCGTCGCAACCGCCTGAGCGCGCAACGGACACGCCCCCCCGCAACGCGTCTCCCAACCTCGTCGCGATCGTCGATGGGCAGGCGGTCGGATTCGCGGAACTGCGCGAGGCGCTCGTCGAGGCCGCGGGCGACGCGGTGCTGCGCG
>CAMBUI010000024.1 GCA_945870915.1 Candidatus Kuenenia stuttgartensis
TGCGGCGGTGCCGCCCGACACGAGCGCGAAGTGCGAGCCGCCGAGCCGCGCGGAGGTGCGCCCGACCGCGACCAGGCGCGAGCCCGCGCGCTTCGCGTCCATCGACACGGCGAGCGTGTCCTTCTCGACGGGCGCGAAGCCCGAGATCAGGAGCGTCGGAGGGATCTGGATCGTGCGCCCGTCCTCGGTCACGAACTGGTTGTTGAGCGAGTCCTTGCCCGAGATGAACGGCGCGCGGAACGCCTTCGCCGCGTCGTAGCAGCCCTCGCACGCGCGCACCAGCGCGCCCATGTTGCGCGGGTCCTTGCAGCTCGGCCAGCAGAAGTTGTCGAGGATCGCGATGCGCGCCGGGTCGGCGCCCACGCACACGAGGTTGCGCACGCACTCGTCGATCGCGGCGATCGCCATCGCGTACGGGTCGCTGGCGAGGCCGGTGGCGAGGCCGTTGCCGATCGCGAGCGCGCGGTCGCTGCCCTTCTTCGGGCGGATCACCGCGGCATCGCCGGGGCCGCCGCCGCTCTGGCCGACGGGCTGGCCCACGAGCGGCTTGAGCACGCTCGAGCCCTGCACCTCGTGGTCGTACTGGCGGATGATCCACGCCTTGCTGGCGATGTTCGGGTGCGCGAGCAGCGCCTCGAGCACGCGGAGCGCCTCGGCCGGGGTCTGCGCGAGGTCGCGCGCGAACTGCGGCGCGCGCGAGCTCGACTTCTGCGGGGCGCGCTGCTGCGCGGCCCACGACGCGTCCCACACGGCCTCGCGCACCGGCATCGGGATCGCCCCATGCAGGAACTCGCACGAGAGGCGACCCACCTCGGTGCCGTGCCAGAGCAGCTCGATGTCATGTCCGCCGGCGGCGTTCGCGTTGCCGAACGTGCCGAGGTTGCACCACTCGACGCCGTGGTCGGCGCAGATCAGGGCGAGTTCCTCGATGCGCTCCGACGGGACCGCGAGCACCAGGCGCTCCTGCGCCTCGCTGATCCAGACCTCGGTCGGCGACAGTCCGTCGTACTTGGTCGGCGCGCGGTCGAGGTGCACGGTCGCGCCGATCTCGCCCGCCATCTCGCCGATGGCGCTCGAGAAGCCGCCGGCGCCGCAGTCGGTGAGCCCGCTGAAGAGCGGTCCGCCCGCGCGGTCGCGCATGGCCAGGATCGCGTCGAGCACCTTCTTCTCGGTGATCGCGTTGCCGATCTGCACGGCGTGGCTGAACTCGTCGGCGGGCTCGTCGGTGAGCTCCGCGCTCGAGAAGGTCGCGCCGTGGATGCCGTCGCGGCCGGTGCGTCCGCCGACGGCGATGATCGCGTCGCCCGCGCGGGTCGCGCCCTTCACGCACGAACGCGGCATGAGGCCGATGCAGCCGCAGTAGACGAGCGGATTGCCCACGTAGTTGTCGTCGAAGTACACCGTGCCGTTGAGCGTCGGGATGCCCATGCGGTTGCCGTAGTCGCGCACGCCGGCGACCACCTGCCCGAGGATCCGCTTCGGCTCGAGGCAGCCCTGCGGGACCTCCGCGACATCGGGGTACGCCACGCAGAAGACATCGGTCGCCGCGATCGGCTTCGCGCCGAGGCCGGTGCCGATGATGTCGCGGATGCATCCGCCGATGCCGGTGGCGGCGCCGCCGTACGGCTCGATCGCGCTCGGACGGTTGTGCGTCTCGCACTTGAAGCACACCGCGTGCTCGTCGTCGAACGCCACCACGCCCGAGTTGTCGACGAACACCGAGAGGCACCAGTCGATGCCGCCGGCGATCAGCTCGTGGGTGCTCGCGGCGACGGTCGACTTGAGCAGGTTCCGCACCAGCACCGTGCCGTCGGCCGACACCTCGTGGTTCGGGCGGCCCGTGGCGTCGGCCGCCAGCGACCACTGCCCCTCGAAGGCCGGGTCGGCGGACATCTCGCGGTAGCGCACGGTCGACTTGAGCGTCTTGTGCACGCAGTGCTCGGACCAGGTCTGCGCCAGGGTCTCGAGCTCGATCTCGCGCGGCTCGCGCCCGAGGCGGCGGTACTCGGCCTGCAGCGCCTTCATCTCGTCGAGCGACAGGAACAGATGCCCCTCGCGCGACAGCTTCTCCAGCTCGGCGTCGTTGAGCTTCGTGATGTTGACCGAGCGGACCGCGAGCTGGTACGGCTTGCCCGCCGGGAACGACTGCGGGAAGTACGGCTCGGTGTGGATCGCGTGGATGACATGGTTGGCGAGCAGGCGCTCGCCGACGGTCTTGGCCACCACCTTGTCGACGCCGTGGAGGTCGTAGCGGTCGCCGGTGCGGACCTTCACCTCGCGCCCGGTCAGCGCGAGGATCGCGGCCTGGACGCTTTCGGCGGCGGGATCGGTCACGCCCGGCAGCGGGTGCACCTCGACCACCGCGGCGCCGGGCGCCACCGACGGGCGCGACGCACGGTTCGAGGCGTGGATCTCGGCGGACTGCGTCACGCAGTCGGCGAGCAGCTCGTTGGCCACCCGGTCCATCTCCGAGCTCGTCAGCCCGCCCTCGATCAGGTAGACCGCGGCATGCTCGACCCGCTTCGGCTGCCGGGCCAGGCCCAGCGACTCGATCGCCTTCTGGACGGACTGCCCGCGGGGATCATGGTGCCCGCGGCGGGGACGGACCTCGATCCGGTGGATCACGGTGGCGGCGCTGGCGGCTTCGGAGGTGGCGGATGCGGTCGACATGGGCTCGCTGCTCGTTCCGTCGGCACGCGGCCGACAGTGGCGGCGGCGCGCGACCTTCAGGGAAGGCAGAGAGTGTAAGAAATACGCCGCACTCCCGTGCGGCGCATTTTGGTTGATTTGGACTGTCGACACCCGGCGGCGGTCGCCGCGGAGCGTCTTAGAACGCGATCTGCAGCTGCGAGCGGACGACGATCTCGTTCTGCTCGCTGGTGGCGCGCCATCCGTTGGCACCGTTCCACCAGATGCCGTCGACCGCGTCGAACGCGACGCCGGCATCGCTCGTCCACTTGAAGTCCTCGCCGTCGATGTACCAGTTGAGGCCGACCGACAGGATGGTGAGGTCGTTCCCGTTCTCCAGCGTGGGGGCGCCGGACGGGTTGGTGAGCGCGTTGATGTTGGTGATGTCGGCGGTGCCGTACTCGAAGCGGCCGAACACCTCCCACTTGGGCAGGATGTAGTACGACGCCTGCACGACCGCGCCCCAGGTCTCGGTGGTGCCGATGTCGGCGAAGTCCGCGGGGTTGAAGTTGTTCGAGCCGGTCACGTACGCCGACTGCGAGTCGGTGTAGTGGTAGAACACGGCGCCGAAGAAGGTCGCGCCGCCGTACATCGCCGTGAGGTCGGCGGTGAGGGCGTACCAGGTGTTCGGTCCGGTCTCGACCGAGGTCGTTCCGCCGTCGGGGTCGCCCTCCTGCGCGTGTCCGGCGATGCCGAACAGCAGGCCGTACTCGTCGCCCGGCGGGCTGGTCATCGAGTTGAACTGCGACCACTTGCCCGCGAGCTTCCACTCGAAGCGGCCGGTGAAGGCCCAGTCGACGCCGTCGCTCGCGTACTCCGAGTTCATCGGGTCGCTGCCGACCGCCTTGAGCGAGCCGTAGATGTTGTCGGTGCCGCCGTTGGAGAAGGCGACCATGGCGCGGGCGTTGTTCGAGTACCACGAGGCCTCGACGCCCTGCGATCGGTCGATGCCGAGGTGCTCCACCACGGTCGAGCGGGAGACGCCGAGCTGGTACTCGTCGTCGACCATCTGCTCGCGGGCGAACGGCAGGCGGAACTGGCCGGCGCGGACCGCGAAGTCGTCGGAGACCTCGGCGCGCATGTAGGCGTCGAGCACGCGGAAGGTGCCGCTGCCGCTGCCGAGGTTGCCGAAGGGGTTCTGCCCGACCATCGCCTCGTCGGTGTTGGAGAAGGCGCCCTTGATCTTGTACTGCCAGCTCGGGCCGAACACGTGGCCCTTGAGGTCGATCTGGGTGTTCGGGGTGTCGAAGCCGGAGCGGGTCTCGACATTGTCGGCCATCCACGAGGACGCGGCGCCCGCGGGGATGTCGATGCCCGACAGGCCGTCGGGGATGTAGCTGTAGATGTAGCGCATCTGCATCATGCCGCCGACTTCCATGCGGAAGCGGCCATCGGCGCTCTGCAGGAAGAAGCCGTCGTTCCAGCCGGCCGTGCTGACCGAGGTCTGCAGCGAGTCGCGGGTGGCGCTGTCGGCGAGCACATCGCTCACGATGCCGCGGATCTCCGCGGCGCGCTGCTCGGTGAGCCAGGCGTCGCCGTCGGTGGAGCGGAGGGTGTTGACCTCGCTGGCGAGGGCGCGGTTCGAGGCCTCGAGGCGCTCGATGCGCTCCATCAGCTCCCTGGTGGAGGGATTGGAGGAGGAACCTGCGTCCTGCGCGCGCGCAGCACCGGCGAGCCCGAGGGCGGCAAGCATGAGCGGCGTCAGCAGACGCGGGGTGCGGACCATGCGACGGATCGTCGCGGCGTTCATTTCTCGTGTTGTGGCCATCCTGCCATCTCCTTGAGTCGGCGCCACTTGGCGTCCTCGTCCGTTATCGGCAAGGCCGCGCCGTCATCGCCACAAAAGAGAAGACGGCCGCCCGCGGACCGCCGACGGCATGCACCGTTCGGCGATCGCGCGGGCGGCCGCGTGGTCGTCGCACCTGGTCAGAAGCTCAGCGAGAGCTGGGTGCGGAGCACCCACTGCCCGTCCTCGCCCGTCGGGTCGACGAGCCAGTTGTTGCTGGCCGCGTCGTCCGCGTAGATCGCGGAGACGGCGTCGAACGCGTAGCCGAAATCGACGCCGAGCTTGGCGGTGTTCCGCGCGAGGTACCAGTTGCCGCCGAAGGTGAGCGTGGAGAAGGTCTCCGCGCCGCCGAAGTCCTGGTCGGCATCGGCGTACTCGTAGCGTGCGACGAGCTCGAGGTCGTCGGTCACGAAGACGCCGCCCGACACGAGGTAGCCGGCCGGGGTCGCGTCGTCGATCGCGGCGCTGCCGCTGTCGCCGGTCCACTCCATGAAGTAGGCGAAGGCGAGCGATGCGCCGCCGAGCGCGACGGTCGCGTCGACGGTGAGCCCGGTCGCGGTCTGCGCGGGATCGGCGTTGGCGCGCTCCCAGGCGAGGCCGGCACCGACCTTGACGCCGTACCCGTCGCCGCGCCACGACTGGGCGCGCTCGAACTGGCTCCAGTTGCCGGCGACCTTGGCATCGACGCGGCCGGTGAAGGCCCACTCGGCCTCGGGCGAACCGCCGGTCCAGGTGTCGTTCGCCGAGTCGATCGCGTTCACATAGGCGACACCGACGCGGAAGGAGTCGTTCTCGTAGCCGACCTTGACGCCCTGGCCGTAGCCCGCGCCGAAGGCGCTCTCGAGCACCGAGTAGTCCATGAACTGGAGGTTGCCGGTGTCGATCGCGTACTCGGCCGAGTACGGCAGCCGGAACTGGCCGGCCGTGACCGTGGCGCCGCACTCGAGGGTCTTGGCGAGGTAGGCGTCGGCGAGCTCGCCGGAGCCAAACGCCTCGGTGCTGTTCGAGTAGCCGAGGTAGTACGCGAGGCGGTAGCTCCAGCTCGCGTCGACGACGTTGCCGCCGAAGGAGAGCCGGGTGCGCTTGTTCTCGAAGCCGTGCGCCTGGGCGCCGTCGTTGTCGTTGAACGACCAGCGGATCTGCTCGAGCAGGTTGATCTTCATCGAGAAGTTGCCGTCGGCCGACGAGAGGAAGAAGCCTCCGTCGTAGCCGGCGGCGGCGGCGCCCTGGAGGCTCGCGCGCATGTCCGCGTCGGCCAGGACATCGGTCACGATGCCGCGGATCTCGGCCGCGCGCTCCTCGGTGAGCCAGTTGGCGGCGCCACCATCGGCGGCCGACTTGAGGGCGGCGACCTCGCGCCGGAGCTCGGCGAGCTGCGCGCGGGGCGCGTCGGAGTTGGTTGCGGGGGACGATTGCGCGGTCGCCGACGCGAGCGTCGTCATGGCGAGTGCGGCGGTCGCGGCGAGGGCGACGCTGGTCGATGTACGCATCTGTTCTGCTCTCCTCGATGGTGGAAGCACCTCCCGCCGGGACGGGCGGGACGGGGCGCACGCGGTGCGCGGGCGCAGCGTACCGAGAGGGGCGTGCGTCCACTGTTCCGCAGGCTTCTCCTGCACGCACCGACGTCGGATCGTGACCTCGGGTGGAGCTGGGCGGCACGGCCAATGTCGACACGGCCAGCGCCGCCGACGAGTCCACCCCCTCCCCTGCGCGATCCCGAAGAGCCAAAACGAAAATCGGCCGCCCCTTTCGGGGCGGCCGACTGAGCCTATGTGAGGTTCGGGGCGCGAGGTGCCGTGAAGGCCGTCGCGGGAACCCGAACTTCCGGGTGGATGCCGTGCTCTGTCAGAGTCTTGTGAGACTCGGATCAGAAGCTGAACGACATCTGAGCCTGGAGGAGCCACTCGCCGTCGGCGGTACCGGAGTTGGTCCAGCCGGCGAACTCAGCGCCACCGGGGACGGCGTCGAACGCGTAGCCGAACTCGAGACCGAGCTTGGCGGTGTTCTTGGCCATGTACCAGTTGCCACCCACGACGAGGGTGTTGAGCTCCGAGCCGCCATCCGGCTCGTAGTTCTCGTAGCGGGCGACGGCCTCGAAGTCGTCGGCGAGGAACACGCCGCCGGCAACGGTGAAGCCGGTGGCCTCGTCGGTGACGGCGCCGGTGTCGGCGTCGGTCATGTAGTAGGCAGCCGCGATGTTCGCGCCGCCGAAGTCGACGGTGGCGTCGAGGGTGAGGAAGCTCGGGGTCTCGTCAGAGATGTCCGAACGCTCAGCCGCGTAGCCGATGCCGACGAGGGCGCCGAAGCCCTCACCCTTCCAGGACTGGCCGTCGTTGAACTGCGCCCAGTCGCCGGAGAGCTTGTACTCGCCACGGATCGCGAACGCCCAGTCGGCGTTCGGCGAGGTGCCGTTCCAAGCCTCGTTCGCCTCGCCGATGGCGTTGACGTACGCAGCGTTGAAGCGGAACTGGTCGGCGGCGTAGCCGAGGTTGAGGCCCTGGCCGTAGCCGGTGCCCATGAGGGTGTTCACGACCGAGTAGTCGTTGAACTGGAGGTTGCCGGCGTCGATGCCGTACTCAGCCGAGAACGGAAGCTTGAACTGACCGACGGTGAGGCCCCAGCCGCTGCCGAGGTCCTTGGTCACGTTCACGTCCGAGAGCTCGCCAGCGTTGAAGTTCTCATTGCTGTTCGAGTAGCCGAAGTAGTAGCCGATCTTGTAGCTCCAGCTCGAGTCGACGATGTTGCCACCGAAGGTGAAGCGGGTGCGCTTGTTCTCGAAGCCGTACGCCTGGGCCGAGTCGTTGTCGTTGAAGGTCCAGCGGATCTGCTCGAGGACGTTGATCTTCATCGAGAAGTTGCCGTCCGACGAGGAGAGGAAGAAGCCGCCGTTGTAGCCCGAACCGGCCGCGCCCTGGAGGCTCGAGCGGGTCTCGGCGTCCGCGAGGACGTCGGTGACGATGCCGCGGATCTCGGCAGCGCGCTGCTCGGTGAGCCACTGGCCACCCTGGGCGCCCTTGAGCTGCGCGATCTCAGCCTTGAGCTCGGCGATCTGCGCGAGCGTCTCGTTGTTCTGCTCGGCGCCGAAGGCCGCGCCACCAACGGCGAGGGTCGTGACGGCGAAGAAGCCGACGGTCTTGGTGAGACTCATGTATGAAACTCTCCGTACTAGTTGTATGGCCGGATATCTCCGACCTGCGTCATCCACCCGTCCGTCTATTGCTGGCCCACCAAAGGACTCAGCCGGACGGTTCTCCTACATCGGCCGACTCTGGCCGAAACGATGAGCGGGAAGTTACAGGGTTTGGGCGGGATCGTCTAGTCGAGCAGGAATCCGCCTCGAATTCGCGATTGCACACGCGGCTGGCGCGTCCTGGGCGAGTGCCGCACAAGTGCCTTCAAGAGATGGACTTGTGTCCGCCGTGCGCCGCCCCTGTTTCGCCCCCGCCGGCTCTGACTTTCCTGTCGCTTGCCGAGGGCTTCGGCTCGGTGGTGAGACCCCGCTGTGCAGGGCTGAGGAACTCGAGCGCAGCCGCGATCGTGCCAACCTTCACAATCTGTCCGTCGCCGAGGTCGCCGCTGCGCGACGTGGGTGGAAGCTTGGGTGGAAGTCCGACGCGCGCGGAGCTTGGGACGAACACGATCCGCGCGCCGCGGCGCAGCGATTCGTGCACGCGCTGCTCGATCTGCGGCACGGCGCGCAACTCGCCGGTGAGCCCGACTTCGCCGATCGCCACCGCGCCCTGGGGAAGGACGCGGTTGTAGAACGCCCCCGCGATGGCGAGCGCAACGGCCATGTCCGCCGCGGGTTCCGCGATCTTGAGGCCGCCGAGCGACTGGACGAACACATCCTGATCGGCGAGCCGGAGACCGCCGTGCTTCTCGAGAACAGCGATCAGCATGGCGAGTCTTGACGAATCCAGACCGCTCGACTTGCGCTTGGTGCTGCCGAGGAATCCAGTCGCGACCAGCGCGTGGATCTCGCCGAGCAGGCAACGGGTGCCTGCCATGGTGGCCACGAACGCACATCCCGGCGCCGCAGGGCCCGCCCCGTGGGGAACACGCACCGCCTCCACCTCGGCCAGGCCGTCGCCGCGCATCTCGAAGAGCCCGATCTCCTGGGTCGAGCCAAACCGGTTCTTGACGCCGCGCACCACCCGGATCGCCGAATGGCGGTCGCCCTCGAAGGAGAGGACGACGTCGACCAGGTGCTCGAGGAGCTTCGGCCCCGCGAGGCCGCCGTCCTTGGTGACATGCCCGACGAGCACCACCCCGCACCCCGTGCTCTTGGCGAGGCCGACGAGGTCGAGGCAGCAGCGGCGGAGCTGCGCGATCGAGCCGGGCGCCGCCGACACATCCGCCCGGTGCACGAGCTGGATCGAGTCGACCAGGACCAGCGCCGGATGCGACCGGCGCGCCTGCTCCACGATCCGGGCGACATTGCCCTCGCCCATCACCAGCAGCCGGTCGCCGAGCTTCGCAGCGCCGCCGGCGCGCACGACCGGCTCGAGCCGCTCGGCGCGGAGGCGGACCTGCTGCGGGCTTTCCTCGCTGGAGGCGTACAGGGCGCAGCCCCCCCGCGCCGCGACCGCCGCCGCGACCTGCATGAGGAGCGTGCTCTTGCCGATGCCGGGATCGCCACCGAGCAGCATGACGGAGCCGGGCACCACGCCCCCGCCGAGCACGCGGTCGAACTCGCTGATGCCGGTGGGAACGCGGGGGACCTGCGCCTCGGGCACGCTGCCGAGGGCGACCGCGCGGCCGATGCCGGATCGGGCGAGCTCCTCGGCGTCGGTGCCGTCGGCGGGCGCGCCCCAGATCGGTGCCGAACCGGCCTTGGTGGGCTCGACCTCGACGGAGAACCGCTCGAGGCTGTCCCAGGCGCCGCAGTCGGGGCACTTGCCCATCCACTTCGGGTGATTGCCGCCGCACTCGCGGCAGAGGAACTCGGTGCGCGTCTTCGCCATGGCGCGCGAGTCTACTGCCGGCGACAGGCCGAACCCGAACAATGACCAAACTTCCTGTGAGAAAGCCGCGGCGGGAGCGCCGCGCCTCCGAGGGTTGGGGCGAGGGTTGGGGCGAGGGCCGGCGGTGAGGTCCGGCGGCGAGGTTCGACAGTGAGGCCAGGCGGTCAGGCCCGCGTGTGCCGCTTCATGCGCTGCACCCACGCGGCGTACTCGAGCATCGCGTGTCGGCGCGCCGCGGCCGAGGGCCACTTGGCGGGGTCGTTGCCGAACGCGGTCTCCTTGCGCCACTTCCAGTACGAGCCGCCCACGCGGAAGCGCGTGGCCAGGCCGAGGTGGAGGAGGCCGAGGAGGGAGCGAAGCATCGGATCAGTGCTGGCTGATCATGCCCTGGCGCGGATCGGGAATGGCCCGGTCGTCGAGCGCCACGCCCGGGCGGCCGGCGAGGGTTCCGCCGTCGTCGGTGAGCGGGCTGAAGCGGCTGCCGATCATGCGGATGCGCTCGTTGGCCTCGACATGCGCGCCCATGATGGGCTTGAGCAGGTAGATGAGCACCGCCATGCCGATCGAGCCGACCCACAGGTACGAGGTCGTCCCGAAGTAGACGAAGACCGACACCATCACCAGCAGCATCAGCGAGATCGGGATCATGCCCTCCCACGACAGACGCATGAGCTGGTCGAAGCGGAAGCGCGGGAGCGTCCAGCGGAGCGCCATGGTGAGCGAGACCATGAGGGTGACCTTGCCGAGCATGATCGCCACCTGGGCGAGCATGAGCGGAAGTCCGCCCGAGGTCGGGAGGTCGGCTCCGGTGAACGGATTGATCGACCACCCTCCGAGGAACAGGATCGCGAAGAACGCCGAGCCGGTCACGATGTGGAAGTACTCGCCGAGGAAGAACAGGGCGAACTTCATCGAGCTGTACTCGGTGTGGTAGCCGCCGATGAGCTCGCTCTCGGCCTCGGCGAGGTCGAACGGCGCGCGGTTGGCCTCGGCCAGGAGGCACGCGTAGAAGATCACCGCGGCGATCGGCTGCTGGACGAGGTTCCAGGCGCCGTTGAGCTGCTGCTCGACGATCGCGTAGGGCGAGAAGGTGCCCGCCGCGAGCACGATGCACAGGAGCGCGAGGCCCATGGGGATCTCGTACGAGATCATCTGGGCGCTGGCGCGCAGGCCTCCGATGAACGACCACTTGTTGTTGCTGGCCCAGCCGCCGAGCGAGACGCCGTAGACGCCGATCGCCGCGGTCGCGAGCAGGTAGACGATGCCGATGTTGATGTCGGCGCCGATGAACTTGACGGTGTAGGTGGCGCCGGCCTGGCCGACGCCGAGCCAGCTGATGATCGAGGTGAGGTCGGTCGTGCCCGCCCACGGAATGACCACGAAGCCCATGATCGCCGGAGCCACGATGAAGCCGGGCGCGAGGAAGAACAGCGCCTTGTCGACGCCCTTCGGGTTGAAGTCCTCCTTGAGCATGAACTTGATGCCGTCGGCGATCGGCTGGAGGAGGCCCTGGGGGCCGACGCGGTTCGGGCCGATGCGGTCCTGCATCCAGGCGCTGAGCTTGCGCTCGAGCATGATCGCATAGGCGCAGCCGATCAGGATCACATGGACCATCGCGAAGATGAGGCCCACGTTGACCAGGAGCTGGACGACTTCGGGGGAGAGCTGGAGGTTGAGGCCGGACGCCATAGGGCGGGGAGTCTAGCGTGACTCAGGGCGTGCGGCGAACGCAGGAAGGATGGGCGGAAGGAGCACGGACGGATGGCTGAGGACCCGCTCGCGGTCGTGAGACGGATCGCAGGCGGTGGTTTCGCGCAATGCACCCGGCACGCGGACGCGGGGCAACCAACTTGGTCCTCCAACTGGGGGTTCGTTGACATTGAATCGACGATGGAGGCGGAGAGGGCATCGACGGCTACATGCCCGCCGACATGGATGGTGGAGATGGTGGCGATACCGGCCGGATCCTGATCGACCCGTGCTGCATGACCGCGCTGCAGAGCCCGGCTCCTCCCTCCGACAAGCAGACGCCGGAGCCCATCGACCCCGATGCAACATCCGCTCCGCAGACTGCGTCTGCGGGCACTCGAATCACCGCTCAGCTCGTGACCAGCTCCGGCGCCTTGCGCTCGGCCTTGGGCCGCGCGAGGTGCGGGAAGTAGTCCTGGATCGCCGTGACCGTCCACGCGCCTGCGCGCAGCGCGGCGATCGCCTCGACGGTGGCCTTGGCGGCCGACATCGTGGTGATCATCGGGATGCCCGCGCGCACCGCCGTGGCGCGGATGCGGCCCTCGTCGGTCTTCGCGCCCTTGCGCGTGGGCGTGTTGATGATCAGGTGGATCTCGCCGTTGGCGATGAGGTCGAGCACCGTGGGGCGCGCGCCTTCGCTCAGCTTGTTGACCGACCTGGTCTCGACCGAGAAGGTCTTGAGGTACGCCGCGGTGCCCCTCGAGGTGTAGACCTCGAAGCCCATCGAGCGGAGGTCGCGGGCGATGGCGATCGCCTGCTCCTTGTCTCCGTCGCGCACCGAGAGGAACACGTTGCCCTTGGTGGGCAGGTGCACGCCGGCGGCCATCTGCGCCTTGGCGAATGCGATCGGGAGGGAACGGTCGGCGCCCATGACCTCGCCGGTGGAGCGCATCTCGGGGCCGAGCACGACATCGACGCCGGGGAACTTGGTGAAGGGGAAGACCGACTCCTTGACCGCGTAGAACCCGGTGTTCGGGATCTCCTTGGTGCCGAGCTTCGCGAGCGAGCGGCCCATCATCACCTGCGCGGCGATGAACGGCCAGGCGACGCCCTTGGCCTTGCCGACGAACGGCGAGGTGCGCGAGGCGCGCGGATTGACCTCGAGGATGTAGACGGCCTCGTCCTTGACGGCGAACTGCACGTTCATCAGGCCGCGCACCTTGAGGCGCTCGGCCAGGCGGCGCGCGGTGGTGCGGATCTCCTCGACGATGCCCGCGGGCAGCGAGAACGGCGGCACGATGCAGGTCGAGTCGCCGGAGTGGATGCCGGCCTCCTCGATGTGCTCCATCACGCCGCACACGATGGCGCGCGGCGCATCGGCGTCGTGCGGGATCATGCGCGCGCGCGTGCCCTCGCTCGGCTCGAAGTCGGCGACGACATCGACATCGACCTCGGTCGCGTCGTTGAGGAAGCGGTCGATGAGGACCGGCGCGTTGGCGAGGTCGCTCACATTGACGGCGGTCGTCATGTAGGTGCGCAGCGCGGCCTCGTCCTGGCAGATCTCCATGCCGCGGCCGCCGAGCACGTAGCTCGGGCGCACGAGCACGGGGTAGCCGATGGCGTTGGCGCCGGCGATCGCCTGCTCGAGCGAGCGGGCGATGCCGCTCGGGGGCTGCTTGAGGCCCATCTCGTCGAGCAGCGCCTTGAACCGGTCGCGGTCCTCGGCGAGGTCGATCGAGTCGAGGCCGGTGCCGACGAGCGGCACGCCGGCCTTGGCGAGTCCGTGCGCGAGGTTGAGCGGCGTCTGGCCGCCGAACTGCACGATGGCGCCCGCGACCTTGCCCGAGCGCTCGGCGCGGTCGATGCCGCCGCCGTTGAGGCGCTCGATGACATTGAGCACGTCCTCGAGGGTGAGCGGCTCGAAGAACAGGAGGTCGCTCGTGTCGTAGTCGGTCGACACGGTCTCCGGGTTCGAGTTGATCATCACGCTCTCGAAGCCCATGTTCTCGGCGGCGAACGCGGCCTGGCAGCAGCAGTAGTCGAACTCGATGCCCTGGCCGATGCGGTTGGGGCCGCCGCCGAGGATGACGATCTTCTCGCGGTCGGTCACGCGGATCTCGTCGTCGAGCACCGGCTTGCCGTCGATGGTGAACGGCGCCTCGTAGGTCGAGTAGTAGTACGGCGTGACGGCCTCGAACTCGGCGCCGCAGGTGTCGACGAGCTTGTAGACCGGCTCCACGCCGAGTCCCTTGCGGTAGGCGCGGACGGCGAGGATCGTCTCGGGCGAGATGCTGCCGAGGTAGAGGTTCGCCAGCTGCGCGTCGGAGTAGCCGAGGCGCTTTGCCTCGAAGAGCACGTCCTTGGGAAGGTCCTCGAGCCGCGTGAACCGGCAGAGCGTGTCCTCGAAGGCGACGAGCTGGCGGAACTCCTCGAGGAACCACGGGTCGATCTTGCTGAGCGCGAAGACCTGCTCGATGGTCCAGCCCATCTTGAACGCGTAGCGCACGTAGTACAGGCGGCCCTGCGACGGCACGGCGAGCTTGCGGGTGAGCTTGTCCTCGGGGATCGGCCACTCGACGGGCGAGCGGTCTGCGATCTGCAGGCCCTTCGCGAGATCGGCGGCGGTCGCGCGGCGCGCGGCGAGCCACTTGTCGTTGCGGTCGAGGCCGAATCCGAAGCGCTTGACCTCCATCGAGCGCACGGCCTTCTGGAACGCCTCCTTGAAGGTGCGGCCGATGGACATGGCCTCGCCGACCGACTTCATCTGCGTGTGCAGGGTCTCGTCGGCCTCGGGGACCTTCTCGAAGGTCCAGCGCGGGATCTTGACCACGACGTAGTCGATCGACGGCTCGAAGCAGGCGCTGGTGGTGCCGGTGATGTCGTTGCGGAGCTCGTCGAGCGTGTAGCCGACCGCGAGCTTGGCGGCGATCTTGGCGATCGGGAAGCCGGTGGCCTTCGACGCGAGCGCCGAGCTGCGCGAGACGCGCGGGTTCATCTCGATGACGACCATCTCGCCCGAGACGGGGTCGATGCCGAACTGCACGTTGGAACCGCCGCAATTCACGCCGACGGCGCGCATGATCGCGAACGCCGCGTCGCGCATGCGCTGGTATTCCTTGTCGGTGAGCGTCATGATCGGCGCGACGGTCACGGAGTCGCCGGTGTGCACGCCCATCGGATCGATGTTCTCGATGCCGCAGACGATGATGCAGTTGTCGCGGGTGTCGCGCACGACCTCGAGCTCGTACTCCTTCCAGCCGAGGACCGACTGGTCGATGAGCACCTGGCCGATCATGCTGGCGGCGAGGCCGCGGCGGATGATGTCGTCGAATTCCTCGCGGTTGTAGGCGATTCCGCCGCCGGTGCCGCCGAGGGTGAAGGCCGGGCGGATGATCGCGGGCAGGCCGATCTCGGCGAGGAACTCGCGGGCGTCGTCGAGGTTGGTGACGGTCTTGGCCTTGGGCTGGCGGAGGCCGAGGCCCTCGACGATCCGGCGGAACTCCTCGCGGTCCTCGGCGCGGTGGATCACGCGGCGGTCGGCGCCGATCATCTCGACGCCGTGCTTCTGGAGCGTGCCCGCGTCCCACAGCTTGCAGGCGCAGTTGAGCGCGGTCTGGCCGCCGAGGGTGGGCAGCAGCGCGTCGATCGGCGTGCCGAGCTCCTTCTCGCGGATGATGATCTTCTCGACCGCCTCGGGCGTGATCGGCTCGATGTAGGTGCGGTCGCTGAACGCCGGATCGGTCATGATCGTGGCGGGGTTCGAGTTCACCAGGACGACGCGGTACCCCTCCTCGCGCAGGCTCTTGCAGGCCTGGGTGCCGGAGTAGTCGAATTCGCAGCCTTGTCCGATGACGATGGGGCCGGAACCGATGATGAGGATCGTGTGGATGTCGTCGCGGCGAGGCATGAGCGTCGTCGGTCGTGGAGACCGTCCAGGATGGCGTGTGGCGTCGGCTGAGGGTCGGCGGAGGGTCGGACTGTCCCGCGTTGCCGCGGGGGTGGCGCAAAATTTCTACGAGTGTACCCGAAGAGGCGTTCCCTCGGACGGCGTCGGCGCGCAGTTGACAGGTTGCCCGCGCGCGGCGACCGTGCCCCCGCGATGGGCCAGACGGCGATCAACTTCCTTCCGGCGGTGTTGGCGGAATCCTCCGTCGGGCCTGCGGTTGCGGCGTTTGCGCTGCTCGCGGCGCTGATCGGCGTGCCGACGGGCGTGTTCCTCGGAGTGCGGGCGATCGGGCGGCGCGCGTACGGCGGCGAGGCGGTGATCGGCTGGGCCAGGCTGATCTCGATCCCCTACCTCCGCTACTTCCAGCGGCTGACGGTCGAGGGCGCGGGACTCGTGCCGGGGCGGATCGGTCCCGAGGGCCTGATCGTGGTGTCGAACCACTGCGCCGGACTCGATCCGGTGGCGCTCCAGTCGGCGATGACGCATCCGATCCGATGGATGATGAGCGCGGAGATGATGCTGCCCGAGCTCGCGTGGGCGTGGCGGCGGATGCGGATCATCCCCGTCTGCTTCGACAGCCGGGATGCGGGCGCGCTCAAGACCGCGATCGCGCATGTGGCCGCAGGCGGCGTGCTCGGGATCTTTCCCGAAGGCGCGATCGAGCGGCCGGCGCGGCAGTTGCGGCCGTTCTCGGGGGGCCTGCGCCTGATCCTGTCGCGGTCGCGGGCGCCGGTGCTGGTGGCGACCATCGATCCGGGCGCGGTGGCCGACACCGCGTACGACGCGCTCCTGAAGCCGACGGGCGCGCGGCTCCGCTTCGTGGCGCTGGTGCAGCCCGGACCCGAGGGGCACGGCCGCGACGGCGCGGATCGGATCTTCGAGATCCTGCGGCGCGAGACCGGGTGGCCGGTGAACGATGCGCCCGCGGGAACGGTCGACGCCGCGGCGGTGGAGAGAAATCTGCGGGCGTTTGCCGCACGCGGCGGATGACTGCGATTGCGCCGTAGGATGCGCGGCGCATGATCTCCCGAATCGAAGGTGTCCTGGAGGATGTGGTCGAAGGCGTCGCCGAGGTGCGCGTGGGCGAGGGGGTCGTGCACGAGCTGCTCGTGCCGGCGTGCGACGCCGGCGAACTGCTCACGCAGCAGGGACGGCGGGTGTCGTTCTTCACCCTGCACTACCTCGAGAGCCAGGGCCAGGGCTCGCACTTCGTGCCCAGGCTGATCGGGTTCAGCTCGCGCGAGCAGCGCGCGTTCTTCGAGCTGCTCACGACGGTCAAGGGCATCGGCAACCGCAAGGCGCTGCGCGCGATGCAGGTCTCGCACGGGCGGATGGCCGAGGCGATCGCCGCGGGCGACGCGAAGTTCCTGTCCACGCTGCCGGAGATCGGCAAGCGCACGGCCGAAAGCACGATCGTCGAACTGAAGGGCAAGCTCGATCCCTTCCTGAAGGATCCGTCGGCCACGCGGCGCGCGCTCGAGAAGGGCGCGGTCGCGGCGGCGGCGGCGGTCGGTGCCGCGATGGCGCTGGCGCAGCCGAGCGGGCCGGCGGCCGATGCCGAGGATGTGCTGGTGGCCCTGGGCGAGCAACGCTCGCAGGCGCGGCAGCGGATCGAGCGGGTGCTGGCCGCGGCCGGCGTCGAGGCGCTCGGCGCCGACGAGATCGTGACCCGCGCCCTGCGCTCGCGCGGGGTGGGTTGATGGAGACGGAGGACGCGCGGTAGGCGGGCGCGGAGACGGGCGCGAAGACGGGCGCGGAGACGGGCGCGGAGACGGGCGCGAAGGCGGGCGCGAAGGCGGGCGCTGAAACACGCGCGAAAGCAGGCGCCGATGCGACGGCGAGGGGCACACCATGACTGATCACGCTCAACATCGCTACGCGGGCATCATCGCCGGCGGATCGGGCACCCGGCTGTGGCCGGCCTCGCGCGCGGCGCGGCCGAAGCAGCTGCTGCCGATCGCCGGGGGCATGTCGCTGCTCGAACACGCGTGGCACCGCGTCGAGGGCGTGGTGCCGGCGGCGCGTCGGCTGGTCTGCACGACCGAGGCGTTCGCCGAGGCGATGCGGGGCACGCTGCCGGGACTCTCGGCCGACCATGTGCTCGCCGAGCCCGTCGGGCGCGACACGCTCAACGCGGTCGGGTTGATCGCGCATGTCCTCGCGGCGCGCGATGCGGACGCGGTGGTCGCGGTGCTGACGGCCGACCACCTGATCGAGCCGGCGGAGCTCTTCCGCGAGCGGCTGCGGGCGGCGTTCGGGCTGGTCGAGGCCGACCCGGCGCGGATCGCGACCTTCGGCGTGGCGCCCACGCACGCGGCGACCGGCTACGGCTACATCGAGCGCGGCGCCGAGGTCGCCTCGGGCGGCGGAAACGCCTCCGGCGGAGCCGCGCGCGCGTTCGCCGCGACCCGCTTCGTCGAGAAGCCCGACCGCATGCGGGCCGAGGAGTACCTCCGCTCGGGGGCCTACCTGTGGAACTCGGGGATGTTCGTGTTCGCCGCGCGCACGATGTGCCGCGCGATCGAGCGGTTCGCCCCCGCGCACGCGGATGGGCTCGCCGAGATCGCGCGCGCGTGGGACACGCCCGCGCGCGGCGAGGTGGTGGCGCGCGTGTATCCGTCGCTGCCGCGGCAGTCGGTCGACCGGGGCGTGATGGAGCCGGCGTCGGTCGCGGGGAGCGACGGGGCGCGGCCGTTCCCGTTGTGCGTGCTGCCGCTCGACGCGCAGTGGCTCGATGTCGGGAGCTGGCCGAGCTTCGCCGAGACCATTCCCGCCGACGAGGCGGGGAACCGCTCGAACGCGCACTGGTGCGACCTCGGCTCGCGCGGCATGACCGTCGTCTCCGAGGAGCCGGGCCACCTGGTGGCGACGGTGGGCTGCGAGGACCTCGTGATCGTGCACACCCGCGACGCGACCCTGGTGTGCCCGCGCGCGCAGGCCGAGCGGGTGAAGGAGCTCGCCGAGCGCGTTCCGGGAAAGTGGCGCTAGCGATGCGGTACCTGGCGATCGACCTCGGCGACAAGCGGACCGGCTTCGCGGCGGGCGACGATGTCGTCGGACTCGTGCAGCCGCTGCATGTGGCCGAGGCGCACACGCGCGCGCTGCAGATCAAGGCGTCGGTGAAGGCCATCGAGGACTACGGGCCGGACCGCATCGTGCTCGGCATGCCCTACAACATGGACGGCTCGGAGGGACCGCGCGCGCGCATGGTGCGCGACTTCGCGGTCGAGCTCGAGGCGGCGGTCAAGGTGGCGCTCGGGCCGTACACGCGGGTGCGCATCGAGTTCCACGACGAGCGCCTGTCGAGCTTCGCCGCCGAGCAGCGGCTCAACCGCACCGGACGCACGCACGGCGAGAAGAAGGCGCTGCGCGACGCGCTCGCGGCGTGCGCGATCCTCGAGGACTTCCTGCAGGCGAAGCGCGGGGGCGGCGACCTCGCGGGGGGCGGCGGCGGCGGTGGTGTCGGCGTTGTCGGCGAGGATGGAGCCGACGGCCAGCACGACGACCGTGACGACGACAGTCACGGCGACCGCGGCGGCGACCGCGAAGAAGACCGCGAAGACCTTCGCGACGACGGAGCCCGCGCGTGAGCGGCCGCATGAACCTCACCGACGAGCAGCGCACGGTGGTCGAGGCGCCGGACGACGCGCACCTGACCGTGCTCGCGGTCGCAGGCAGCGGCAAGACCACCACCATGGTGCACCGGCTGGCCGAACTCGCACGGCGCGGCGTGAGGCCGGCGCAGATGCGCGCGGTGATGTTCAACAAGGCGGCGCAGCGCAGCTTCGAGGAGCGGCTCGCGCGCACCGGCATCGACACCGGCGAGCTCAAGGTGCAGACCTGGCACGCGATGGGCTTCGCGATCATGCGGCACCTCGAGGCGGTGGGCGCGGTGCCGCGGATGCCGCTGCTGACCGACGGCGGCGAGATCCTGCGCATCCTGGGCGACTGCATCCGCGAGGAGTTCGCCGAGCGCAACGAGCACCCCGAGGAGGACGACGGCCGCGACGCCGAGAGCTGCATCGAGGCGATCCGCGAGTGGAAGTCGATGCTCGTGCCGCCGAAGCGCGCCGGGCACTCGGGCGACGAGTTCCTGGTGTCGGTGTACGCGCGATTCGAGAAGCGGCGCAGGTCGCAGGGCTTTCGCGCGTTCGACGACCTGATCGTCGACGCGGTGCACGCGCTCGAGGAGAGCCCCGACCGCCACGGGCTCGCCGACCGCTTCGAGCATCTCGTGGTGGACGAGTTCCAGGATGTCGACCACGCGCAGTTCCGGCTGCTCGAGCTGCTCGCGGGCACGCGGGCGCGCGTGACCGTCGTGGGCGACGACGACCAGACGATCCACGAGTGGCGCGGCGCGCGCAGCGCCTACATCCGCGGCGAGTTCGCGCGGCGGATCGCGACCCACCGGCACCTGACCTACACGCTCTCGACGACCTTCCGCTTCGGGCCGGGGCTGGTCGCGGCGGCGGCGCGCGCGATCGAGCCCGGCGTCGGCCGCGTGCCCAAGAGCATGGTCGCCGCCGATCCGGAGCAGGAGTCGGCGCTGGTGGTGGTGACCGAGTCCGGCGACGCGCCCGCGTCGCTCGATCCGCTGGTGGCGCGGCTGCGCGCGCTGCTCGACCGCGGCACACCTCCGGGCGACATCGTGGTGCTGGGGCGGTCGTGGGCGCAGCTCCTCGCGATGGAGTGGCGCATGCTCGCGGCGGGGATCCCGTTCGCGATGGACGACCATGCGGCGTTCGCCAACGATCCCTCGCTGTCGCTGCTGCTCTCGTACATCCAGGCGGTGCGCGGCGTGCGCACGCCGGTCGACGACGCGATGGCGCGCATCATCCTGCGGATCGTGAACCGCCCGTTCCGCGGCGTCTCGCGGCAGGGACTCGAGCGCCTGGTGCGCGACGTGCAGCGCGAGGGGCTGTCGTTCGCCGACATCTGCTTCGACGACGACCTGCACAAGATGGCGGGGTTCCACGGGGGAGCGCGCATCGAGCTCAAGGCGCTCGGCGGCGTCCTGCTGAAGGCGCTGCGCCGCGACTCGGGCGATGCGGGCGCGGCCGACGCGATCCGCATCCTGCGCACCGAGGTCGATTTCCGCGAGGCGCTCGCCGCGCATCGCAGCGAGCCCGGCGTGGCCGAGTGCCTGCGCGCCTACGAGGTGCTCGAGGACTTCGCGCGCGCCTCGCGCTGCCGGCTCGCCGAGCTCGAGCTGCGGCTGTCGTCGGTCGACCCGACGCAGGGCGAGCCGAAGGACCGCTGCATCCGCGTGACCACCATCCACCGCGTCAAGGGCCTCGAGTGGGACTACGTGTTCATCCCCGAGTGCGACGAGGGCTACATGCCGCTCCCGGGCGACGAGGAGAGCGGCTGCTTCGACAAGACCGCCGCCGACAAGACGCTCGGCCGCAGTCCGTCGGTCGAGAGCGAGCGGCGGCTCTTCTACGTGGGCATCACGCGGGCGCGCACCGCGTGCTTCGTGGGCTGCGGCGCCGACAACGACCGGTCGCGGTTCCTCAAGGATGCGCTGGGCGCCGGCCCGCGCGGCGACGCCGCGCAGTCGTCGTGGGCGGCGCGGCTCGGTTTGCGCGGATGAGCTCCGTGCGGCGAGGTGGCCGAGCGGCCGAGTAGCCCCGCACCGCGCACCCGTCACCGGGCGGCGGGCGGCGGGCGCCGCAACCGTCTCACACCGGCCAGCGCGCCGCGTCGGCGTCGAGATACCAGCGGAGTTCGCCGCCCGTCGGCGCGATGCCCTT
>CAMBUI010000025.1 GCA_945870915.1 Candidatus Kuenenia stuttgartensis
GCGGTCTGTTCGCAGCCGAGCCAACCGTCGCTCCCCCAGGGGAGTCCACCGCGGAATCCCCCGCGGAGTCTCCCGCGCCGCCACCCGCCTACAGCCCCGCGCTCTGGGCCGATCCCAAGGTCGACGGACTCGCCATCTCGCTCCGCTACGAGCGCGGCGAGCTCACCGAGGCCCTCACCCGCGGCGATGGCGAGAAGGGCGACCTCGTCACCGCGAATGTGCGCGCGATCCGTGCGATCCCGCTGCGCCTGCGCGTGCCGCGCGAGGCGAAGTGGGACGGAATCCCCGCGGTGCTCGAGGTGCGCGGCGAGATCTTCATGCCGGTGCGCGAATTCGAGCGCATCAACGACGAGCGCGAGCGCCACGGCGAGCCGCTCTTCGCCAACGCCCGCAACTCCTGCGTCGGCACGCTCAAGAACAAGGACCCCAAGGTGGTCGCCTCGCGGCGGCTTTCCTTCGTCGCCCACGGGCGCGGCGAGGGCGAGGGCCTCCCCGCACTCGGCTCCCACTCGGAGTTCGTCGCGTACCTCAAGGAGCTCGGCGTGCCGGTTTCCGCGATCGGCGCGCGCCACGACTCAGCCGACGGCGCCGCGCGCGCGATCGAGGAGTTCGCCGGCCGGCGCGACGCGCTCGACTTCGCCGTCGACGGCATGGTGGTGCGCATCGACCGCTTCGACGAGCAGGAGCGCCTCGGCGCCACCGCGAAGAGCCCGCGCTGGGCCGTCGCCTACAAGTATCCCGCCGAGCAGGGCGAGACCGTCCTCGAGAAGGTCGAGTGGCAGGTCGGCAAGGGCGGCACCATCACGCCGCGCGCGACCATGGCGCCGCTCCGCATCGCGGGCTCGACCGTGCGCCACGCGACGCTCCACAACATCGAGGAGATCCAGCGGCGGGACCTCCGCATCGGCGACCGCGTGGTCATCGAGAAGGCGGGCGAGATCATCCCGCAGGTCGTCCGCGCGGTCGTCGAGAAGCGCACCGGCGGCGAGACGCCGATCGAGCCACCCTCGGCCTGCCCCGCGTGCGGCGGCGCGGTCGAGCGCGAGGGCCCGAAGCTCTTCTGCGGGAATCCCTCGTGCTCGGCGCGGTTCCGCGAGCGGCTCAAGTGGTTCGTGGGCCGCGACCAGATGAATGTCGACGGGCTGGGCGAGGATCTCATCGACGACCTCGTCGACGAGGGCCAGGTCGCGCGGTTCGCCGACGTCTTCCGCTTCGATCCGCAGCGGCTGAACCGCGCGCTCATGGTTTCCCGCGCGCGCAAGCGCGCCCAGAAGGAAGGCGCGAACGTCGAGCAGAAGGTCGCCGAGGCGATCGCCCGCGCCGAGAAGCACGGTGTCGGCGACCAAGCGCAGGGGATCCTCGACGCCGCCGCCACCGCCGCCCGCGAGCGCGGGCTCGCGCGCGTCCTCGCCGGCCTCGGCATCCGTCATGTCGGTGCCAGCGCCGCGAAGACGCTCGCGCGGCGCTTCCGCAGCGCGGGCGAACTGCTCGCGGCCACCGAGGAGCAGCTCGCCGCGCTCGACGATTTCGGCGAGATCACCGCGCGATCGGTCGCCGCGTGGCTCGCGGGCGACGAGGCCAAGCGCATCTTCGCCGACCTCGCCTCGGCAGGCGTCGACCTCGACAGCCGCGAGCCGATGCCGGTCGCCGCCGGCGCGAACGCGTTCGCCGGCCGCACCTTCGTGGTCACGGGCACGCTGGAGCGCTTCGGCCGCACCGAGGTCACCGAGATCCTCGAGCGCGCGGGCGCCAAGGTCGCGGGCAGCGTCTCCAAGAAGACCTCCGTGCTGGTCGCCGGCGCCGAGGCGGGCAGCAAGCTCGCGAAGGCGCAGGAGCTCGGCGTCGAGA
The DNA here is from genome assembly GCA_945870915.1 of Candidatus Kuenenia stuttgartensis. Classification (GTDB taxonomy): domain Bacteria; phylum Planctomycetota; class Phycisphaerae; order Phycisphaerales; family SM1A02; genus QWPT01. The sequence goes on from CAMBUI010000025.1 coordinate 1,849, forward strand.
TCTGGGATGAAACCCGTCTCGATGCGGAACTCACCTCCGCTGGACTCAAGTAGACTGCCCGCCCCGTGTCGCAAGTCCTCCTCGGCGTCCGCAACCTCTCGCTCCGCATCGCGGTCTTCGTCGCGCTCGCGGCGGCGCTCGTGTGGTTCCTCGGCGGGAATCTCCTGCCCAAGCCCGCGCGCATCGTCGGCGACGAGCACGAGGTCGGCCGCGCCGGCGAGGGGCTCGGCCGCGTGCGGCTGGTGCAGGTCATCCATCCGCCGGAGTCGCTGCCCAGCGAGCGGCAGACCTGGCACATCGAGACCACCGCCAACGGCGAGTGGAGCCAGTGCGAGAAGCAGCCGACCTGGACCGATGCAGGCAGCGCGCGCGTCGTCCGCGACGGCACGGGCTTCGGCGTCGCCTGGTTCGCCGCGCGCACCGCCGGCTCCGAGACCTGGACCGTGTATTCGATCGGCGGCTACGAGGCCTGTCCGAAGGCGCAGGCGACCGTCCCCGACCGCCTCGAGGCCGAGCGGCAGCTCGCCCGCGTGTCCGTGGGGCTCCCCGTCCAGTCGGCGGAGCAGTCGGGCGCCGCGCGCGACCGCGTGCTGCGCGCGGGGGAGTAGCCGATGGGGACTCGCCGTTGAAGAACATCGAGTTCAAGTCCGAGCTCCGCAACATCGACCTCGCGCGCGCGATCTGCTTCGTCGTGAACGCGCGCCGGGTCGGCGTCCTGCTGCAGACCGACGAGTATGTCGCCGTCCCCGAAGGCCGGCTCAAGCGCCGGCTCGAGCGCAACGAGGAGACGGGCGCCGTCCGCGAGCAGTGGATCTGGTACGACCGCGCCGACCGCACCAACGCGCGCGCCTCGCGCTGGACCACGCTCGACGAGCGGCAGGTCGCCGTGCGTTGGCCCGAGCTCGACCGGACCGTCTCGCGCGTGATCGTCAAGCGCCGCGAATTCTGGAAGGCGGAGAACGTCCGCATCCACCTCGACGCCGTCGCCGGGCTCGGCAACTACTTCGAGCTCGAAGGCACGGTCGGCGTCGGAGACGATCCCGCCGAGACGCGCCTCAAGGTCGGCACGCTCATCGACAAGTTCCGTCCCGCGCTCGGCGAACCGGTCAGCGGCGCGTACTGCGATCTGTGATCGTCGGTCCCCGCGACGCGTTGCGAACCCGCGACGCGATGCGAACCCACGCTCACAGCGTCATGCGACCGCTCAGGATCGCCGCGCCGAGCGCCGCCGCCACCGCCACGCGCCACCATCCGAACGCGGCAAAGCCGCCGCGCGAGAGGTAGCCGACGAGCCAGCGCACCGCGAGCGCCGCCGACGCGGCCGCGACCACCACGCCGACCGCGACGGGAACCGGTCCGCCCAGCGTCTCGAGGTAGCCCGACGGGTCGTGCCGCGCCTCCTTGAACAGCTTGTAGACGCACGCGCCTCCCAGCGTCGGAAGACCGAGCAGGAAGCTGAACTCCGCCGCACGCCGCGGCGACAGGCCGAAGATGATCCCGCCCAGGATGGTCATCATCGAGCGGCTGGTGCCCGGCCACATCGCGATCGTCTGCATGAACCCGATCGCGAGCGCGTGCTTGAACGACAGCATCGAGAAGTCGTCGCGCTCGTCCTTCTCGCGGTCGACCAGCGTGCGGATCCACGGCGCCAGCACGAGGAGCAGGAGGCCTCCGCCGCCGAGCGCCATCAGCACCGGCACCGGGCGGAACAGCCGCTCCTCGATCCAGTCGTCGAGCAGCACGCCCAGCACCGCCGCGGGCAGGAACGCCACCACCAGCTTGAGGAAGAGCTCGAGACCCGCGCGGTCGCCGCCCGCGAGCCCGCGGACCATCGCCGCCACGCGCAGCCGGTACAGCCCGAGCACCGCGAGGATCGCGCCGCCCTGGATGATGATGCTGAACGAGTCGACCGCGGCCTTGCGCGCCGGGTCGTCCTGCAGCCCGAGCAGCCATGCGGTCAGGATGAGGTGCCCCGTCGAGCTCACGGGGAGGTATTCGGTGATGCCTTCGACAAGGCCCAGGATGATCGCCTGCAGGATGGTCACCCGCGCTCTATCGGCCGAGCACGGCACCCGTCCGCAGTGGGCCGCGGGCGCGGCGCCCGGGAGCGCCGCTCGGACTCACGCATCCTTGAGCCAGGGCATGAGTCCCCGCACCGTCGCGCTCGCCTGCTCGATCGGGTGTGCGCTCGCGGCGCGGCGCCACGCCCCGAACGCGGGATGGCCGGCATCGTGGTCGCGCATGAAGCGCTCGGCGAACGCGCCGCTGCGCACATCGGCCAGCAGCGCACGCAGCTTCGCGCGCAGGTGCTCGTCGACCAGCGCCTCCTCGGCCACGAACGCGCCGAACTCGGCGGTGTCCGAGATCGCGCGCCGCATGCCGTCGGGACCGCGCGCGTAGAGGAGATCGGCGACCTGCTTCACCTCGTGGCAGCACTCGATGTAGGCGACCTCCGGCGAGTAGCCGGCCTCGACCAGCAGCGCGTAGCTCTCGTGGACGAGCGCGAGCAGCCCGCCGCACAGCACCGCCTGCTCGCCGAACAGGTCGCTCTCCGCCTCGGCGGCGAACGACGCCTCGATCAGCCCGCTGCGCGCGCAGCCGATGCCCGCGCCCCACGCGATCGCGGTCGCGCGCGCGGTTCCCGCCGCGTTCTCACGCTCGATGGCGAAGAGCGCGGGGATCCCGAGCCCTTCCTCGTACCGCGCCCGAACCGTGGCGCCCGGCCCCTTCGGCGCGACCAGCACGACGCCGAGGTCCGCGCGCGGCGCGATGAATCCGAACCGGATGGCGAACCCGTGCACGAACCCGACCACGGCGCCCCGGGGCAGCGCGTCCTCGATCCACCGTCCCCACGCGGCGGGCTGCGCCTGATCGGGCAGCGCCACGATCGCGAGGTCGGCGCGCGCGGCGGCGTCCCGCAGGTCCATCGCCTCGAAGCCCTCGCGGCGCGCCTGCTCGACCCGCGTCGAACCGGGCCGTCCACCCACCACGACCTTGAGCCCCGAGTCGCGCAGGTTCAGGGCGTGCGCCCGACCCTGGTTGCCGTAGCCGAGGACCGCGATCGTCTTCCCGACCAGCGGCTCGATCGGCGCCTCGGCGCCGCGCAGGATCAGGCTCGGGGACGGCGTCCGATGGGGCACTTCAGGCATCCCGCGAAGATAGCGGGGGAGCGCCGTGCGCGTTCCCCGTGCCGCGGTCGGCGCCCGTGCCGCGGTCGGCGCCGGCGCCGCCGGAAGCGCGGAAAGTGCCCCTCGCGCACCTCGTTCCGCCCGCCCTTCAATGAATCGCGCCCCGCAAGCCGATGACCCCCACGCCCCGTATGCCTTGCGCGGGGCAGAAACGAGCCCGCCGCCATGCCAGACGCCACCGATCGCCGCCAGCACGACCACTTCACCGTCGACCCGATGTACTCGTCGGTCGTCGTGACACCCGTGGCGTCACCCGTGGCGTCACCCGTGGCCTCACCCATGGCGTCACCCGCGCGGAAGCGCGCCACCAAGGGTTCGGCCAATGCGGTCGCGAACGGCAGCGCCGGCGCCGCGGTCGCCAATCCCGACGCGACCGGGCCCGTCGCCGCAAGCGAGGGCCATCTCTACGAGGTCTCGCTCGGCGGAATGCGCTTCGAGCTCGACGAACCCGTGCCCGCGGGCGCGCTCGTCCGTGCCGAGATCAGCCTCCCCGGCTGCGGTTCCCCGATCCAGGTCGATGCCCGCATCGTCCGCGTCTACGACGAGGTCGATGATCCGGGTCCGCGCCGCATGGTCGCCGAGTTCGAGACCTTCGCCACCGGCGCGCGCGCCATCCTCGAGCGCTACCTCGCGCAGAAGTGGCTGCGGAGGGCGCCCGTCCAGGCCACGGCTCAGGGCTTCGCGTCGGCGTCCGCCGACGAGGCCGAGCCCACCTGCGAGGTGATGATCGAGACCAACGACGCCTCGTCCAAGGGCTCGAAGAGGCGCAGGTCGGCCAGCGCCGCGTAACGCGGGCGCCGAGCCAGCGCGAGATCGACAATTTCCGCCACGACGCCCCGGCCTGTCAGGCTGGGGCGGTCGCCTTCATGGGCACGCAGCCGCTCGGCGAGGACCTCCACCGGCAGGTCGAGGAACACCACGAACGCCCGTCCCTCGCGCCGCGCCTCGGCGATCAGCGCTTCGGCACCGGGTGCGGTGGGGGTGCCGCCGCCCAGTGCGAGCACCTGCGACGGTTCCGCCAGCGCGCGACGCAGCTCCGCAGCCTCGGCGGCTCGGAATCCCGACTCGCCCGCGTGCTCGAACGCCGCGCGCACCGACGGCGCGCCCAGGGCGGCACGCGTGCGGTCGTCGAGGTCCACGAAGGCCACGCCGCCGAGCGCGCGGGCCAGCGCACGGCCGAGCGTCGACTTTCCCGACGCACGGAGCCCGATCAGCAGGAGGTGTCGTCCGAGTGTCGGCGTGCCCATCGCACCACGCTATCGGGGCGCGCCGCCGCCGCACTGCAGAACTCGCGATGAGGATCCCATGCCGGAGGTCGACCAAAAACGGACGAAAAAAGGACACGCGCGACCTCCGATGGAGACCGCGCGTGCGGTGTTCGTGGGTGTCGTCAATCCGTTCCGCAGCGCTCGGAGGGCGTGATCTCGGCGGAACTGCGTCCGGAGACCCTCGCGACCGGGCACTGGACCCGCGTCAGCGGGTGCGGAGCGAGCGGCCGAGCCGACGCTTCGAATTGATGATCTTGCGGCCCTTGCGCGTGGACATGCGCTTGCGGAAACCGACCTTGCGAATCTTCTTGATGCGGCTGAGCTTGTGCGGATAGTGCATAAGGACCTCGAAAGCGAGTCGACGAGACTAACAGACCCGCGCCTCCTCCGCAACCCATCCCACGGGGGAGAATTCGCGGGTTCTTCGATGCCACCGTTGGCAAGCGCCGATATCGAAGTAGATTTCTCCTGTTCGATGCCCGTCCTCCAGCCTCCGCGGCGTTCGCGGCGTCTGGAGAACCCGCTTCGAGCACGACGGAGGCCGATTTCCCCGGCCGTCCAACGGAGGCCGCCTCACGGCTGGCTTGTGTCATGAGCGAAGCGATCGGTCTCGACGTCATCGAAGCGCGAATCGGTTATCGGTTCTCCGACCAGAGTTTTCTCGCCCAGGCGCTGATCCACGCCTCGATCGCCACCACCCGCGTGGCCAGCAACGAGCGCCTGGAGTTCCTCGGCGACGCGATCCTGGGCGCGATCGTGTGCGAGTACCTCTACCGCCGCTTTCCGGTGGATCTCGAGGGTGAACTCACCAAGATCAAGTCGAACGCCGTCAGCCGCCGCGTGTGCGCCGAGATCGCCGTCGAACTCGGCCTCGCCGAAGCGGTCCAGCTCGGGAAGGGCATGGGCGACCGCACGGTCCTGCCGCAGTCGCTCCTTGCCGCGCTCTTCGAGTCGGTGGTGGGCGCGATCTACCTCGACGGAGGGCTCGAGCCCGCGCGCGTCTTCGTGCTCCACTGCCTCGAGTCCCGCATCGAGGAATCGACCAAGCTCGGCCACCAGCAGAACTTCAAGAGCGTGTTGCAGCAGTCGCTCCAGCGCAAGGATCTCGGCACGCCCGCCTATGTCGTGCTCGATGAGAAGGGTCCCGACCACGCCAAGTGCTTCGAGATCTGCGTGGCCCTCGGCGAGCGCCGGTTCCCCGGCTGCTGGGGCATGAGCAAGAAGTCGGCCGAGCAGCTGGCCGCCCTCGAGGCGCTGGTGGAACTCGGGTTCGCGGAGCGCAGCGACAGCGGCGAGGTCCGCCTCGTGCTCGCGGCCTGATTGCATCGCGCCCGACGCCCCGCCCGGTTCAGTCGAAGGTCAGCCGAGGATCAGCCGAGGATCAGCCGAAGATGAGCCACGCGATCAGCGCCGCGTCCGCCACCATGGCCAGCATGACTGCGCCGACCCACAGCCACGCCGATTCGATCTGTGGAAACGTCCAGCCCCGCGCAGCGGGTCGCGTGACGAGAAGCGCCTCGGGGCTGGGCGCCTCGGGGCTGGGCGCCTCGCGGCTCGCGACCGGCCTCGTGGCCGACCTCGCGACCGGCTTCGGAACCATCGCAACCGTCGGCGCCGCGCTCTCGAGCGGCTCGCCGCGCCGGGCGCGGTCCTGCACCACCGCGAGGATCAGGTTGGCGTCGAATGCGCGGATTCCCAGCCTGTTCGCCAGCGCGAGCAGCTGCCGCCGGTCCTCGTAGGCCAGCACCGCGCCCTGCAGCGCACGCTGGGTCTCGGTCGCCAGTCGCCACCGCGCGTCGTTCGGGTCGAAGTCGCGCTCCCGCGCCGTCTCCCGCGCAAGAAGCATCTCGTGGGCCACCGCCTGGCGGAACACGCGCTCGGCCCGGGCATCCGTGAGGGGATGGGGCTGGCGTTCGAGTCTCAGGCGACTGGAGGCGCGCGTTCGCATCTTCGAGTTGGGCCGAGTCTACGCCAGCCCGCGCGAAATGCGAGAAAAACAACCCAGCCCGCCGGAGAACCGGGCCATCCAGTCCCTACAGAGCGAAACCCGCCCGCGTGCCGATCACTCCGCGCCGTGGCGCACGAGCCGACCCTCGACCAGGAACACCGTATCGCCCGCGATCGCGGTCACGATGTCGGCAAGACGCTCGATGCGCTGCGAGATCGCGAGCAACTCGATCGCCGCGCCCGACTTCTCGACCTCGCGCTCGATCCACTCGCGCGCCCACGCGACCACCTCGCGGTTGAGGCCGTCGACGTAGCTGTCCGCGCGCCGCACCTCGAGGCACAGCTTGATGTCCTCGTTGGAGAACGCCACCAGCACGTTGCGGAGCATGGTGAGCGCCGCCTCCGCCATCTGGATCAGCGCGGGGGGGTAGCGGTAGTTTCCCGCCTCGACCAGCCGGATCACGCGCTTCGAGATGCCCTTGCACATGTCGGCGATCCGCTCGAGCTCGTTCGAGACGCGCATCGCGGTCAGGATCAGCCGGAGGTCGCTCGCCACCGGGCTTCCCAGCGCAAGCAGGCGCATGCACTCGCCCTCGAGGTCGAGCTGCATCTGGTCGATCTCCGCGTCGCCCGAGCGCACCTTGCGCGCGAGGTCGACGTCGCCGTCGCGGATCACCTCGATCATGCTCGCGACGCGCTGCTCCACCACCGCGCCGAGCGCGAGGAGGTTGCGGCGAAGGTCGATCACGCGGGTCTGGAGGTTCACGGGCATCTGCGGTTCCCTTGCATCTGCGGCGCCCATGCCGTTCGGCACGGGGCGCATGACTCGTATTCGGGCGCCGGACGGCTGCGTCCTGCGTGCGCCGCCGGCGCGCGATCAGCCGAACCGGCCGGTGACGTAGTCCTCGGTCTGCTTGTTCTTCGGCTTGGTGAAGATCGACTCTGTATTCCCCGACTCGATCAGCCGGCCCTCGAAGAAGAACGCGGTCTGGTCCGACACGCGGGCGGCCTGCTGCATGTTGTGGGTCACGATCACGATGGTGTAGCGGTCGGCGAGCCCCTCGATGAGCTCCTCGATCGCGAGCGTCGACTTCGGGTCCAGCGCCGAGCACGGCTCGTCCATCAGGAGCACCTCGGGCCCGACGGCGATCGCGCGGGCGATGCAGAGGCGCTGCTGCTGTCCGCCCGAGAGCCCGAGGGCCGAGCTGTGCAGGCGGTCCTTCACCTCGTTCCAGATCGACGCCGACCGCAGGCTCTGCTCGACGAGCTCGTCGAGCTCCGCCCGCGTGTAGTGCTTGTGGAGCCTGGGTCCGAACGCCACGTTGTCGTAGATCGACTTGGGGAACGGGTTGGGCTTCTGGAACACCATGCCGACGCGGCGGCGCAGGTCGACCACATCGAGCGACCGCGCGAGCAGGTCCTCGCCGTGCAGGTCGAGCGTGCCCTCGGCGCGCGCCGAGGGGATGGTGTCGTTCATGCGGTTGATCCACCGCAGGAAGGTGCTCTTGCCGCAGCCCGACGGTCCGATGAAGGCGGTCACCTGCCGCGACGGGATGTCGAGGTCGAGGCCCTTGAGCGCCTGGAACGAGCCGTACCAGCTGGAGAACGCGCGCACGGTGACGGCGGTCCCGGCGTCCGGGTGCGACGCCGCGCCCGAAGCGTGCACGTGCGGCGCCGCCAACGGCTTCGCATGGTGTCCGTGCGCGGATGGCGGCGTGGGGCTGGTCGACTCGGTCTGCATGGCATTGCTCGCTTCGGGAGGCTTCACTGAAGTGGCTTCTGCAGCTTCTGGCGGATGAACACGGCGATTCCGTTGAAGAGGAGCAGCACCGCGAGCTGCACGATGATCGCGCTCGCGGCGATCTCGTGGAAGGCGTCCTGCGGGCGGCCGGCCCAGTTGTAGATCTGGAGCGGCAGGATCGCGAAGTCGCTCATCAGGTTCTCGGGGGTGTTGAACACGAGCAGCAGGCCGCCCAGCACGAGGAGCGGCGCGCTCTCGCCGATGGCGCGGCTCATCGACAGGATCGCGCCGGTCATGATGCCGGGGATCGCCGCCGGGAGCGTGATGCCCCACACCGTCTGCCAGCGCGTCGCGCCGAGCGCGAAGGCGCCCGCGCGCAGCGAGCCGGGCACCGCGCGCAGCGCCTCCTGCGTCGAGATGATCACGACGGGCAGGATCACCAGCATCAGCGTCAGGCCGCCCGCGAGCACGCTCGAGCCGAAGGGCAGCCGCAGGAACAGGAGGCTGTCCTCGTTGCCGAGCGTGATCGCCTCCTCGACGTTGGTTCCGAACGCGCCGAACATGCGGGCGAACGCCGTCAGGCCGAGGATGCCGTAGACGATCGACGGCACGCCGGCGAGGTTCATGATGTTCGTCTGCACGACGCGGGTGAACCGGGTCTTCTTGGCGAACTCCTCGAGGAACACCGCGGTTCCGACGCCGAGCGGCAGCGCCACCAGGCCGCAGATCGAGCACACCCAGACCGAGCCCATCAGCGGCGCCATGATGCCGGCGTCGGTGGGCTTGCGCGAGGCGAAGCTGGTGATGAACTTCCAGCTGAGCGTGTCCCAGCCCTGCCAGAAGATCGAGATGAGCAGCACCGCGAGCACCAGCATCGCGACATTGGTCGCGACCAGGCAGGTCACGAGGAACACGCGGTTGGCCAGCAGGCGCGACGCGGCGGAGCGGGGGGCCGACATCAGTCGTACTCCTCGCGGAACCGGCGCAGGATGTACTGGCCGATCATGGTGAGCACGAAGGTCATCACGAAGAGCATCGAGGCGACCGCGTAGCTCGACTTGTACTCGACGCCGAACGCGGGCGCGTCGCCGAGGAAGATCTGCACCATGTACGCGGTCATGGTCTGGACCTCGGCGCTCGGGTTGGCCGTGATCTGCGCGATGCCGCCGGCCGCGAGGGCCACGATCATCGTCTCGCCGACCGCACGCGAGATCGCGAGCAGGAACGCCGCCACGATGCCCGACAGCGCGGCGGGCACCACGACCTTGACCGAGACATCGAACCGCGTGCCGCCGAGCGCGAAGGCGCCGTCGCGCAGGCTCCTCGGCACGGCGCGCAGCGCGTCCTCCGACATCGAGCACACGATCGGCAGGATCATGATTCCGGTCGCGAGTCCGGCGCTCATCGCGTTGTAGTTGCCGAAGGCGGGACTGATCTTCTGCAGCAGCGGCGTGATCACCGTGAGCGCGAAGAACCCGTACACCACCGTGGGGACGCCCGCGAGGATCTCCAGCGACGGCTTGAGCGTCGCGCGCACCTTGGGCGACGCGTACTCGCTCAGGTAGACCGCCGAGATCAGACCGATCGGAAGCGCGAACGAGGCGGCGATCGCGGTCACCAGCAGGGTTCCCGAGATCAGCGGCCAGATGCCGAAGTGCTTCTCGGCGCCCAGGAGCGGGTTCCACTCGGTGCTGCCGAAGAACTCCCCGAGCGAGACCTCGTCGAACTGGAAGAAGCCCCAGGTCTCCCGCGCGAGCACCACGATGATCGTCGTGGTCACCAGGATCGAGAAGCTGGCCGCCACCGCCAGGGTGCCCACGATGATCCGCTCGCGCAGGACGCGGGCCGACACCGACTTCGGCCTCCCGAGCCGGGTGATGTCGCGTGCGGTGGAATTGGTCGGAAGTGCGGTCACGGGTTCGGTCCTGCGGAGGGCGGGCAATCTACCCGACCACGGAGTCGGACGGAGCGTCGCGCAGCCGCGTCAAGTTCCTGCATGGGGAGTTCATGGATCCCTGTCAAAGCAGAACGGCGGCTTTCGCCGCCGTCCCGCGTGGTTCCGGAGTTGGATCACTTGTAGATGTCGGCGAGGGAGCCGGCGACGGCCTTGCCCTCGGCATCGGAGAACTGCGTTCCGGTGCGGCGGTCGTCCCAGTTCTTGCCGACCTTGGCGTAGATCGCCTCGGGGAGCTTCACGTAGCCGACCTCGCCGACGAGCGCCGCGGCGTTCTTGAGGTAGAAGTCGACGAACGCATCGACCTCGGCGCGCTCGGCGCTCTTCTTGTTCACGTAGATGAAGAGCGGGCGGCTGAACGGCGCGTAGGAGCCGTTCTCGATGCTCTCGACGCTCACCGCGACCGCGCCCTTGCCGCCGTCGATGGCGACGGCCTTGACCTTGTCCTTGTTCTCGAAGTAGTACGCGCAGCCGAAGAAGCCGATCGCGCCCTCGTCGCCCGACACGCCGCGGACGAGCACGTTGTCGTCCTCGGACACGCTCATGTCGCTGCGGATCGAGCCGTCCTTGCCGACGGTGACCTCCTTGAAGTAGTCGAAGGTGCCCGAGTCGGTGCCGGGCGAGTAGACCTTGATCGCCTTGTCCGGCCAGGTCGGGTCGATGTCCTTCCAGCTCTTGATGCCGCCGGAGGCGGAGTAGATCTTCTTGATCTGGTCGACGGTGAGTGCGGTGCACCAGGTGTTCTTCGGGTTCACGACGATGGTGAGGCCGTCGTACGCCACCGGGAGCTCGACGAACTCGACGCCGGCCTTGCCCGCGCCGTCCGACTCGGACTTCTTGATCGGGCGCGACGCGTCCGAGATGTCGATCTCGCCGGCGCAGAAGCGCTTGAAGCCGCCGCCGGTGCCCGAGATGCCGACGGTCACGCGGACCTTCGACGCGACCTTGTTGAACTCCTCGGCGATCGCCTCGGTGATCGGGTAGACGGTCGACGAGCCGTCGACCTTGATGGCGCCCTTGAGGGCCTTCATGTCCTGCGGGGCCGCGGCGAGCAGCATGGCGGTCGCGCCGGCGAGGAGGCCCATCGAGGCGAGCTTGGTGGCGAAGGTGAGCGTGTTCTTCATGGAGTGGTCCTGAATGTCCTGAACGGTGTCCTGAACGGATGTCCTGAACGGGGTTCCTGAACGGTTTCCTAACAGAGCGGACGGTGCCAGCGGTGTTTGTGAAGGTCTGCTGGCGGCGGAAGGGTCGCCGCGGCCTGTCAAGATCCTGTAAAGAACAGGTTCAATGCGGGGGAAATCGCCGCGTGGCGCGCGGTTCAGCCGGCGGCGAGCGACTTCGTCTGCGCCTGGCCCCGCGGCAGCAGCAGGCTGAAGCGGCTGCCCTCCGACACCTGGCTGCTCACCTCGACGCGGCCGCCATGGATGGTCGCGATGTGCTTGACGATCGCCAGGCCGAGGCCGGTTCCGCCCTGGGTGCGCGCCCGCGCCTTGTCGACCCGGTAGAAGCGCTCGAAGATGCGGGGGAGGTGCTTGGCGGCGATTCCCGGTCCCTGGTCCCGGACGGCGAACCGGACCAGTTCTCCCTCGTCGGCCACCTCGATGAGCACCTCGGTGCGCTCGCCCGAATACTTGATGGCGTTCGAGACCAGGTTGGCCAGCGCCTGCTCGGCGAGCGAGCGGTTGGCGAGCACGATCGACTCGGTCGCCCCGCGGGTCGTCACCTTGATCGACTTGGCGTTCGCGGCCGAGCCGAGGTCCTCGATCACCTGTCGGACGATCTCGCCCGCCGGCATCGGAAGGCGGGCGAGGCTCTGCCGCGCCTCGGGCTCCTCGAGGAACGCCAGGGTGAGGATGTCCTCGACGATGCCCGAGAGCCGCACCGTGTTGCGGTGCACGATCTCGAGGAACTTGCGCATCCGGTCGGGGTCCTCGACGCCCACCTGGAGCAGCGTCTCGACGTACCCCTTGATGTTCGTGATCGGCGTCCGCAGTTCGTGCGAGACATTGGCCGCGAACTCGCTGCGCATCGACTCGAGGCGGCGCATCCGCGTGACGTCGACGAGGCTGATCACGAGTCCGGGCGGCTGCGACTCCGATTGCAGCGGCTCGCAGCAGACCTGGACCTCGAGCGGAGCGTCGAGTTCGAGGTGGAGCTCGCCGTCGAACCGTCCACCCGCCTGCATGGCGCTGGTGACGGTGCGGTTGATCGCGGGCTGGCGGATGACCTCCTGCAGCAGACGGCCGCGCGCCGACGGTTCGTCGAAGCCGAGCAGGCGCTCCGCCGCGGGGTTCGCCGAGATCATCCGCTGCATGTGGTCGAGCGCGATGACCGCGATCGGTGTTGCCTGCAGGATCCGCTCGACGTCGGCGAGGCGGTCGCCGGTGCGCGCCTGGCGCTGCCGCTCGACCCGCAGGCGCCGCATCGTCGCGCTGGCGAGTCCATCGAGCAGGGGGAACCGCTCCTCCTCGTGGAGGGGTTCGTCATCGGCCAGCAGGCGCTGCTCGAAGCGCGCGCGGCTGCGGCGGCGGACCAGCGTCGTGCCCAGCCAGCCCGCGGCGAGCAGTGCGGCGACTCCCCATCCGGCGCCGCCGAGCGAGTCCGGCGAGGCCGAGAGGATCGTTGGGATTCCCAGGTTCATCATCGCGTTCTTCCGTCGTTCGCGTCCCGCGTCGGGGGCGCATCATCGCAGTTCGGGACTGCGGCGCCCGGCCGGACGGGGGCTTTGCCGTCGTTCGCGGCGTTCATTCCTCGTCGGGGCTGCCCTCGGAGAAGCGGTAGCCGACGCCGCGGACCGTCTCGACGCAATCCGCGAGCGCGCCGAGCTTTCGGCGAAGCGCGGTGATGTGCACATCGACCGTGCGGCTCGACAGCACCGTGTTCTTGCCGTGCACCGAACTGATGATCTGGTCGCGGGTCCGCACGAAGCCGGGGCGGCTCGCGAGGTAGTGGAGGATGCCGAACTCGGTCAGCGTGAGGTCGATCTTGCGGCCCTCGCAGCTCACCTCGTGGCGGTCGAGGTCGATCACCAGCTTGGCGTCGAGCAGGACCAGCCGATCGGTGGTGGGCATGGGCTCGTCGGCGATGCCCGCGCGGCGGAGGACGTTCCGCAGGCGCGCCATGAGCACGCGCGGGCTGAACGGCTTCGTCACGTAGTCGTCGGCGCCGAGCTCGATGCCGGCCACGACATCGGCCTCCTCGCCCTTCGCGGTCACCATCACGATCGGGATGTTGCGGGTGTCCTCGCCCTGCTTGAGCTTCCGGCACACCTCGAGGCCGTCGAGGTCGGGCAGCATGAGGTCGAGCACGATCAGGTCGGGCTTCTCGCGCTTGATGACGTCGAGGGCGATCCGGCCGCTGTGCACCTTGCGCGCACGCATGCCGGCGCGCTCGGCGTGGAACTCGATGAGTTCCGCGATCTCGGGCTCGTCCTCGACGATCAGGACCTGTGCCTTCGCATTCGACATGGTCGGGAAGATAGGGCTTCGCACCCGCACCCTGTCAAGAAACGGTGAAGTCTGGGTTCAGACCTGCGTTCTTTCGCTGGAAACCGCGTTTCCCGCAGCGGCCTCGAGCACCGCCGACTCGGGGACCACGCTCGCCGCGCCCGTCACCTGTGGCAGGGAGTAGCGCACGCCGTCGTCGGCGAGCGCGCCGAGGATCGCGATCTCGGCGGCCTCGCGCATGTGCACGGGAATGCCGTCGCTCTCGGCGGTGGTGCGCACGGTGGCGCCCGTGCGGCGCGCCAGCGCGGCCTGCAGCGCGCGGTGGCGCGCCGAGCCTCCGGCGATGCGGATGTCGGCGACGCTGGTCCCGGTCTCCGATTCGATCACGCGGACCGCGGCGCTGGCGATGGCCTCGACGACCGTGCGGCAGGCGTCGTCCGGCGCCAGCGGCGCGGTGAGCTCGACCAGTCGCGTGGCGTCGTCGCCCGTGCCGAGCGATCGTCGCGTGGTTCCGGCAACGGCCGCCGGGGCGATGGCGTCGGCGATCCGTCGCGCGGTTTCGGTGTCCGCCGTCCCGCGCGAGGCGGCGGCGCCGTCGGCATCGAAGGGCGCGCCGAGCCGCGTGCGCGCGACGCGGTCGAGCAAGTGGTTGCATGCGCAGACATCGAAGCCGCGGATGGCGTCGACGCCCTGGCCGAGGGTCGGCACGAGGGTGACGTTGATGAAGCCGCCGAGGTTCATGACCAGCTTCGGTCCGAGCGTGTCGGCGAACAGCACGAAGTCGGCGAGCGGCGTGATCGGTGCGCCCTGGCCGCCGCTGACGGTGTTGGCGCTGCGGAGGTCGTACCGGACGCGGCACCCGAGGCGCGCCGCGACCGGCCAGGGGTCGAGCAGCTGCCAGGTGAGCGGCGGGGCGTGGAAGACGGTCTGCCCATGCAGCACCGCGAGATCCGGTTGGACGCCGGCGCCCGAGCAGAGTTCGTCGAGCGCCCTGGCATGGAGCTCCCCGAAGGCGCGTGCGATGCGGGCGAACTCTCCCGCCGGCATCGGTTCCTGTGCGGCGACGCGACGGAGGTCGTCCGCGAGCGCGCCCAGCGGCCACGAGCCGGTCGCCTCGACCGAGGCGCGCATCCCGAGGCCCCGGCCATGCACCGCGACGAGCGCGGCATCGAGGTCGCCGTCGATGCTGGTTCCCGTCATCGTGCCGACGACGAGCCTTGGCGGTGCTTCGGGATGGCGCGTGCGTGTGGGCATGGAGGGCAATCGTCCCTGCGCCGACGCCTCTCCGCAAGCCGACGCGCGGAGGGCGGTTTCCCGTACCATTCGCGCCCCATGGTCAAGCGCATCCTCGTCACCGGCGGTGCCGGTTTCCTCGGTTCCCACCTCTGCGACCGCCTGGTCGCGATGGGGCACGACGTGATCTGCCTCGACAACCTGTTCACGAGCCAGAAGTCGAACATCGAGCACCTGCTCGACTGCAAGAACTTCGAGTTCATCCGCCACGATGTGACCGAGCCGATCATGCTGGAGGTCGACGAGATCTTCAACCTCGCCTGCCCCGCGGCGCCGGGCCACTACCAGTTCAATCCGATCAAGACCATGAAGACGAGCGTGCTGGGCGCGATGAACATGCTCGGCCTCGCCAAGCGCGTGCGCGCGAAGATCTTCCACGCGTCGACCAGCGAGGTGTACGGCGATCCCGACGTGCATCCGCAGCCCGAGAGCTACCGCGGCAACGTGAATCCGATCGGTCCGCGCGCCTGCTACGACGAGGGCAAGCGCGCCGCCGAGACGCTGTTCTTCGACTACCACCGTCAGAACAAGGTCAACATCCGCGTGGTGCGCATCTTCAACACCTACGGCCCGCGCATGCACCCCTACGACGGCCGCGTGGTCTCGAACTTCATCCGCCAGGCGATCGCGGGCGAGCCCATCACGATCTACGGCGAGGGCACCCAGACACGCTCGTTCTGCTACGTCGACGACCTTCTCGACGGGTTCCTCGCGCTGATGGACGCCCCGGACGACCTGCCGGGACCGGTCAACATCGGCAACCCCGGCGAGTTCACCATCCGCGAACTGGCGGAGATGACCGTGGAGCTCTCGGGTAGCAGCTCGCCGATCATCAAGGCGAAGCCGCTGCCCGCCGACGATCCGCTCCAGCGCAAGCCCGACATCACGCTGGCGCGCGCGCGGCTCGGTTGGGAGCCCAAGATCCCGCTTCGCGAAGGACTTGCGCGCACCATCGCGTACTTCAAGTCGATCGACATGTCGCAGTTCCGGGCGCCGACTCCGAACTACTGATCCGACGCGGGGCGCACCGACTCCCGGTCTCTGGCCAGCCGGACGGCGGCGGGCGGTGATCTCAGAAATTTGTTCGGAAAAAAGTAGGGTAGCCCTTGCAGGGCGTGCCGATGTGGTACTGTACGAACATACACCGAACAGAAGAGCGGATTCTGTTCGGGTCGGAATGGCGAGATCCGCAGGCAGATGCCGGTCGGTCAAGGGGCGCACCTCAGGGTGCCGCACTCCGAGCCGCAGTCGGAAATGAGTTCTCGAAGAGTGCTCGAAGAGTGATCAACGAGTTCTCAAAGGCGAGTTTCACAAAATTTGGGCGTGAATGGCACCCTCGGACCAGACCCCGGAGAACAGGCGCAAAAAACGCGTGTTTTCGGGACCCGGGAGGACCATCGCGCCCCCAACCTGTCAGAGAAGGGGATACAGATGGTCGCAGCTACCAGCAACGGCAAGAACAACACGCCCACCAGCGCCGCCACTCCGGCCCGCGCATCCAGCCCGGTCCAGGCTCCGGGCGCGAATTCAGGATCAACCCAGATGCCCACTCCCGCCAACACCACCAGCCGCCCCGCGACCAGCATCGAGGACAAGCCCCGCATGGACGACAAGTCCCGCGTCGGCGCGGCTCCCGCGCCCGCCATGTCGAAGGCCGACGCCGCCAAGGCCGCGCACAAGGTCGATGAAGAGCGCAAGGGCAAGCTTGCCGCCATCGAGCGCGCGATGGGCGCGATCGAGAAGGCGTACGGCAAGGGCTCGATCATGAAGCTCGACGGCGACTCGCTGGCGCCGATCCCCTCGATCCCCACCGGAGCGCTCAGCCTCGACCTCGCGCTCGGTGGCCGCGGCCTCCCGCGCGGCCGCATCATCGAGATCTTCGGACCGGAGTCGTCGGGTAAGACGACGCTCGCGCTGACCGTCGTCGCCAACACGCAGAAGTCCGGCGGCGTCGCCGCCTTCATCGATGCCGAGCACGCGCTCGATCCCTCGTGGGCCAAGCGCATCGGCGTCAACCTCGACGAGCTCCTCGTGTCGCAGCCCGACACCGGCGAGCAGGCCCTCGAGATCTGCGAGATGCTCGTCCGTTCCAACGCGGTCGACATCATCGTCATCGACTCGGTCGCGGCGCTGATCCCGAAGGCCGAAATCGAGGGCGAGATGGGCGACTCCGTCGTCGGCCTCCAGGCCCGCCTCATGTCGCAGGCCATGCGCAAGCTCACCGGCGCCATCGCCAAGAGCGAGTGCATCGTGATCTTCATCAACCAGCTGCGCGAGAAGATCGGCGTGATGTTCGGTTCGCCCGAGACCACGACCGGCGGCAAGGCGCTCAAGTTCTACGCATCGGTGCGCATCGACATCCGCCGCATCGGAGCGATCAAGGACGGCGAGCGCAACGTCGGCAACCGCGTCCGCGCCAAGGTCGTCAAGAACAAGATCGCGCCGCCGTTCCGCGAGGCCGAGTTCGACATCATGTTCAACGAGGGCATCTCGACCACGGGCGACCTGGTCGACCTTGCGGTCGAGGAGAACATCATCGAGAAGTCCGGCTCGTGGTTCGCCTACAAGACCACCCGCATCGGACAGGGCCGCGAGAACGCCAAGGCGTTCATCAAGGAGAACCCCGCGATGTTCGCCGAGATCCGCCAGCGTGTCATCGAGAAGCGCATGGCGGCCAACGAGGGCACGGCCAAGAAGGGTCCGGCCCCGAAGGACGACGACGGCGACGAGGACGAGTGATCCTCCCGCCAGCCGCCTTCGGCGGCTGGCGGAGTGTCGGACACACAGCACAAGCGCCCGCAAGCGGGGCAGGCGGACCACCGTGTCGGAGCGGTGCGGATGCCCCTCGCTCGTGGCGCAGCAAGCGAACAGCCGCTGCCGCCCGGACGGTCTCCAGCCGTCGGGCAGCCCTCAGGTCCATTCGCGTAGCGCAGGCAGGGCGAAGAGGCTCCTCTCGCCCTGCCTGCGTTTTTCCCAGCCGCCATCAGCGGGAACGGCGGTTCGATCGCGTTCCGACAGACGAAATCGCGCAGGAGCTCCCGACCGTCCACCGGCCCCGCCAGGCGAGAGGCGCTGCCGTTCGGGAGGTTGAACCAAATCCGTTCGTGCTCTACACTCTCCGTCCCACGCGGTCGTGGCGAAATGGCAGACGCGCTAGTTTCAGGTACTAGTGGGGCAACCCGTGGAGGTTCAAGTCCTCTCGACCGCACTCGATCGGGCCCGGCAATCGCCGGGCCCGATCTGTTTTTGCCCCTGATCTCTCGCCCCATCGATCGTGCATCGCCGGGCCGATCCGCGCCCCCTCGGGTGCGGAGGCCGGCGGGTTCCGTATCCTCAGGGGATGCAGCGGAAGACCATCACCACCGACGAGCTTGTCTTCGTGGCCTTCAACAGCAGGGTGTTCGCGGTCGACCGCGCCGACGGCGCGATCATCTGGAGGTGGAAGTCGACCGTCGCCGGTGCCTCGGGCATGCCGATGCTGCTGCCGTCGGACGATCGGCTGATCGTGAGCATCTCGGGATACACCTGGGCGCTCGATCTCACCGACGGGCGCGAACTCTGGTTCCAGCCGTTCAAGGGCGAGGGCACGGGGATTCCCATGCTCGCGACGGCGCGTGTGTCCGCGGACGCGGGACCGGCGGGCGCCGCCGCAGCTGCTGCGGCGGCCGCGGCTGCTGCCGCAGCAGCGGGGGCGATGGCGGCGTCCACCGCGGCGGCCGCGGCCTCAAGCTGAAACGGTAGGCTGCGCGCGGCCGTCAGCCGCCGAGCGCGGCGTCGGTGGAGGACGCGAGCCGCTCGATCGCGGCGACCACGCGCATCGCGGCCTCCTCGAGCTGCGGAGCGGTCGTCGTCCGCGCGAGGCTGAAGCGGATCGATCCGTGCGCGACCTCGGGGGCGATGCCCATCGCGAGGAGCACCGGCGACGGGTCGAGCGAGCCCGAGGAGCACGCTGCGCCGGCGGACGCGGCCACGCCGCGCTCGGAAAGCAGCATCAGGATCGCCTCGGCCTCGAGCCGGGCGAAGCCAAGATTCGTCGTGTTCCAGAGCCTCGGGGCGCCGTGCGCG
>CAMBUI010000026.1 GCA_945870915.1 Candidatus Kuenenia stuttgartensis
GTCAGAAAACCGCACAGGCTTACTCGGGGGCGCCTCTGATGCCCTCCAAGGCGAAGCCAAGGCGACCCGCGAAGGCACTGCAGCCGATCGCGCCTCCGAAAGAAACCCGGCCCAAGGTTTCCGCCAAGAGCGCCGGCGGTTCGGCGGCCTACGACCGCTTCCGCGAGGCGAAGGCGCAGGAGTTCCGCTCGATGTCGGCTCGCGGCCGCGACATCGGGTCGATTCCTCCGTGCGCGAACCCCGAGCGCAGGGCGGCGGCGGAGCGGAACCTGCTGGTGTTCTGCGAGACCTACCTACGCGCGAGCTTCCCACTGGCGTGGGGACCGAACCACCTGCGTGTGCTGGCGGCGCTGGAAGACGCGATCCTGCACGGCGGGCAGTACGCGTACGCGATGCCGCGCGGCGAAGGCAAGACCACGCTCGCCGAGGCTGGCGGCGTGTTCGCCGCGGTGAACGGGCACCGCGACTTCCTCGTGATGATCGGCGCGACGGAGGAGCACGCCGAGACGATGCTCGCGAACATCAAGGTGGAGCTCGCGACAAACGAGTTGCTGGCCGAGGACTACCCCGAGGTCTGCGTCCCGGTCGAAAAGCTGGAGGGCATCGCGCAGCGGGCGAACGGCCAACTGTGCTGCGGCGAGAAGACGCATGTCAGGTGGGAAGCCAAGAAGATCACCTTGCCGACGATCAAGGGCTCAAGGGCTTCGGGCACGGTGATCCGCGTGGCGGGCCTGACCGGCGCGATCCGCGGCATGAGCGAGAAGCGGTCGGACGGCAAGCGCGCGCGTCCGTCGCTCGCGATCATCGACGATCCTCAGACCGACGAGAGCGCGCGGAGCCCGTCGCAGTGCCGCACGCGCGAGTCGCTGATCTCGGGCGCGATCCTCGGCCTCGCGGGCCCCGGCAGGAAGATCGCGGCGGTGATGCCGTGCACGGTGATCCGTCCAGGGGACATGGCGGACGCGATCCTCGACCGCGAGAAGCACCCCGAGTGGCGCGGCGAGCGGTCGAAGATGGTTGCGGAGTGGCCGGCCAACACGACGCTGTGGGAGCGGTACGCGGAGCTGCGTCGGCAGTCGTTCCGCGACGGCGGGCGCGGCGAGACGGCGCACGCGTTCTACCTCGAGAACCGCGCGGCGATGGACGAGGGCGGGCGCGTCTCGTGGGAGGCGCGCAAGAACCCCGACGAGGCGAGCGCGCTTGAGCACGCTTGGAACCTTCGGATCGACCGCGGCGAGGGCGCGTTCTTCGCGGAGTACCAGAACGACCCGATCCCCGAGGTGATCGCGAGCGCGGCGGAGCTGGAGGCGGACGCGGCGGCGTCGAAGGTTGGCGGCTTCGCGCGCGGGCTGGTGCCTCGCGAGGCGTCGGCGCTGACGATGTCGATCGACATCCAGCAGAGCGTGCTGTTCTGGTCGGTCGTGGCGTGGACACAGGACTTCAGCGGCTGGGTGGTGGACTACGGCGCTTGGCCCGACCAGAAGGCGCGGTACTACACGCTTGCGGAGGTGAAGCGGACGCTCGGCGACGCGGCGCCGAAGGCAGGCGTGGAGGGCGCGATCTACCACGGGCTCGAGCGTCTGCTTGAGGAGCGGGTGGATCGGTCGTGGAAGCAGGAGGGCGGCGGCACGGCGCGCGTCGACCGCGTGCTGATCGACGCGAACTGGGGGCGCTCGACGGATGTCGTGTACCAGTTCTGCACGCGGTCGAAGTGGAGCGGCGTCGCGATGCCCTCGCACGGCCGCTATGTGGGCGCCGCGACGCAGCCGTGGAGCGAGCACAGGAAGCGGAAGGGCGAGCGGCTGGGCTCGCACTGGCGCATCCCTCCCGTGAGCGAGAAGCGCAACACGCGGCACCTCCTGTTCGACTCGAACTGGTGGAAGAGTTTCGTGCACGAGCGCTTCGGCGTCCCGCTCGGCGACCCGGGCTGCCTGTCGCTGTTCGACGGCGACATGGAGGCGCACCGCATGTTCGCGGATCACCTGACGGCGGAGCAGCGCGTCGCGGTGAGCGCGAAGGGTCGGACGGTGGACGAGTGGAAGTTGAGGCGCCCTGGCCTCGACAACCACTGGCTGGACTGCATGGTGGGTTGCGCGGTGGCGGCGAGCATGGCGGGCTGCTCTCTCGAGTCGATGCGCGAGGCGCCGGCGGAGCGGAAGCCGCGCGTGAGGCTGTCCGAGATGCAGGGGAGGGGGCGATGAAGCCCGCGAAGCCGCCATCCGCGCCCGCGCCGCCGCCCGCGAGCGGCCTGTGCTGCCGCGACTGCGGGTGCCGCGAGCTGCGGGTGATCTACATGCGCAAGGCGCCGCTCGGTCGAGTGCGTCGGCGCCGCGAGTGCCGTCATTGCGGGAAGCGCACGACCACCTACGAGTCGGAGGAGCGGTGACGAACAGTCTATTAGTCGAACGAAATGACGAATCTTCGCCGCACGGGGACAAAATGGGCGGATTCGACCTCGCGCCGTGTGGGTACAGGATGGATGGCCTGCCTCCCGTGTCCTACTCGCAGCGGCTGGAGCTCGAACTGAAGCTCGTGCCGGAGTCGGAGCGCGAGGACGCCGTCCAAGTCGCGTGGGTGGCGCATCTCGACGGTGAAGATGCGGGGCTTGCGGTCAAGAAGTGGTGGATGGGGACGCTTCGTCGGCGTCGCCGAGAGCAAACGAATCTGCTTTGAGCACGACTCCGAGCAACATCGACATCGAGAAGGCGATCCGCGATGCCGCGGTGGCGCCCGCTTCGGCGTCGAACGATGCGGGCAGCGTCTCGCAGCACTCGCTCAAGGACATGATCGAGCTCGACCGCTACCTCGCGTCGAAGGCGGCGGTGAAGACGAAGAGCCGCGGTCTCCGCGTGCAGAAGATCATCTCTCCGGGGTCAACCTGATGGGCTTGCTTTCGCGCATCTTCGGCGGCGAGAACGGCGGCGCGCCTGCGCGCGCTCCTCGTCGTGCCGTCGTGCGCGCGAAGTACGACGCCGCGGCGAAGACGCCAGCGAACGCGAAGCACTGGGCGGGCGCGGACGGCTACTCGCCCGTCGCGGCGCTCCCCGACGCGGTGCGGAAGACCCTGCGCGAGCGTTGCCGCTACGAGGTGGCGAACAACTCCTACGCAAAGGGCATCGTCCTCACGCTGGCGAACGACTTGGTCGGCACCGGCGCGCGTCTCCAGCTCTCGCTCGACGAGCGCGAGGTTTCGTCTCGCATCGAGGCGGCGTGGAGCGCGTGGGCGAACGAGGTTCGGCTCGCCGACAAGATGCGCCTGCTCCGCACTGGCCGCGCCGAGAGCGGCGAGGTGTTCGCCGTCCTCGCCAAGAACGACGCGATGCGCGGCCCGATCAAGCTCGACCTGCGCCTTGTCGAGAGCGAGCAGGTCCCGAGCATCGAGTACGACGATTTCGGGAACCCGAAGCGGTATTTCCTGCTGAAGGAGCACCCCGGCAACACGGGCCAATCGGCCTCGACGGGGGCGGCGGCGATGGCCGCGCTCGAGTCTCACGGCCGCTGGATCGACGCGGCGTCGGTGATCCACTACTACCGCGCGGAGCGGCCCGGCCAGCTGCGCGGCATCCCCGATGTGGTGCCCGCGCTCTACCTGTTCGGCCAGTTGCGCCGCTACACGATGGCCGTCATCGAGTGCGCGGAGACGGCGGCGAACTACGCTGGCGTCCTGTACACGGACTCGCCCGCGAACGAGACGGCGGACGATGTCGAGCCGATGGACACGATCGAGGTCGAGCGCAACTCGTTCCTGACGATGCCCGCTGGTTGGAAGATGGGCCAGCTCAAGGCGGAGCAGCCGACCACGACCTACGAGATGTTCAAGAACGAGATCCTCAACGAGGTCGCTCGGTGCCTGAACATGCCGTTCAATGTGGCTGCGGGCAACAGCTCGAAGTACAACTACGCGAGCGGGCGGCTCGACCACCAGGTCTATCACAAGAGCCTCCGCATCGAGCAGCAGATCATGGCGGACACGGTCCTCGACCGCGTGTTCTCCGCGTGGATCGCGGAGGCGATCCTTATCTCCGACCTCGTGCCGGCGCCGCTGCGCTCGGCTTCGTTCGAGCACGACTGGATGTGGGACGGGCAGGAGCATGTCGATCCGCTGAAGGAAGCGAACGCGCAGGCGAAGCGGCTGGAGAACGGCACGACCACGCTTGCGAGCGAGTACGCGAAGCAGGGCAAGGACTGGGAGACGGAGCTTCGTCAGCGCGCGCGCGAGCTTGCGCTGATCGAGGAGCTCGGGCTGTCGATGCACGAGGCGGACGCGGCAACAGTGAAGGACGAGGACAACGACGATGAGTAAGCACCCCGACAGGTTCATCATGTGCGGCGATGTCGAGTTCGACGCGGTCGACCGCATCGAGGCGGCGGCGGACGGCGGCGAGTCGGTGAAGCTCAAGGGCTTCAAGATGCTCGCGTACTCGGGCGGCTCGATGGATGTCGGCTGGGGCGTGCCCGTCGTGGTCGACCTTGCGGGCATGGCGGCGCCGAAGAAGTCGCGTCCGATCCTGCTCCAGCACGACCCGCTGCGCATCGTCGGCCACACGGAGTCGGTCGAGATCAAGGCGCTCGCCGACCGCACGGAGCTTCGCGTCTCTGGCGTGATCTCGGGTGCGAGCGACAGCGCGCGCTCGGTGGTCGAGTCGAGCGCGAACGGCTTCCCGTGGCAGGCGTCGATCGGCGCCTCCGCGAAGCGGGTCGAGTTCGTCGACAAGGGCGAGAAGGCGGAGGCCAACGGCCGCACCTTCAAGGGGCCCGTCTACATCGTCAGGGCCTCGGCGCTGTCCGAGGTCTCGTTCGTCGCGCTTGGAGCGGACGACAACACCAGTGCATCCGTTGCGGCGTGTGCCGCGCTGAACGCGGGCGAGTCGCCCGCAGAACCGAAAGAGGGAAAGAACATGGCTGAAAAGAACGAAGTCACCGCCGCCAATGGCGCGGCGGATGTGGCCGCAACGGTGAGCGAGATTCGCGCCGCCGCTGCTGCCGAGTCTGCACGCATCGCGTCCGTCCGCAAGGCTGCGGGCGGCAACGCGGAGATCGAGGCGAGGTCGATCGCCGAGGGCTGGACCTCGGAGAAGACGGAGCTCGAGGCTCTCCGCGCGTCGCGTCCCGTCATGGGCGCGCCCGCCGCGCACATCAAGGGCGACGAGACCCCGAGCGAGGCGGTGCTCACCGCCGCGCTCTGCAAGGCCGGCGGAATGCGCGTCGAGAAGCGCTTCGACGCCGCGACCCTTGAGGCCGCCGACAAGCGCTTCAAGCGCGGCATCGGCCTTCAGGAGCTCCTCCTCGAGGCCGCATGGGCGAACGGCTACTCGGGCCGCACCTTCCGCGGTCACGAGCGCGAGGTTCTGCGCGCAGGCTTCAGCGGCTTCGCGCTCCCGGGCATCCTCTCGAATGTCGCGAACAAGTTCGTGCTCGAAGGCTTCAACGCCGTCGAGAGCTCGTGGCGCTCGATCGCCGCGATCCGCAGCGTGAACGACTTCAAGCAGATCAGCTCGTACCGCCTCAACGGCGGCTTCGAGTACGACGAGGTGGCACCGAACGGCGAGCTGACCCACGGCGAGGCTGGCGAGTCCACCTACACGAACCAGGCCAAGACCTACGGCAAGATGTTCGCCGTGACCCGTCAGGACATCATCAACGATGACCTCGGCGCGCTGACCGCGCTCCCGCAGCGCATCGGCCGCGGCGCGGCTCTGAAGCTGAACAAGGTCTTCTGGGGCGCGTTCCTCGACAACTCGGCGTTCTTCACCGCTGGCAACGGCAGCCTGAAGACGGGCGCGGGCACCGCGCTCGGCATCGACTCGCTCACGCAGGCCGAGCAGGCGTTCCTCGACCAGACCGATCCGGACGGCCAGCCGCTCGGCATCGCTCCGTCGATCCTCCTCGTCCCGACCGCGCTGAACGCGCGCGCCGCGGCGCTGATGAACTCGACCGAGCTGCGCGACACGACCGCGTCGACCAAGTTCCCGACCGTGAACCCCCACGCGGGCAAGTTCACCTCGGTCTACTCGGCCTACCTGTCGAACGCGACCCTCACGGGCAACAGCTCGACGGCGTGGTATCTCCTCGCCGACCCGATGACTCTCGCCACGATCGAGGTCGCGTTCCTCAACGGCGTCGAGACCCCGACCGTCGAGACCGCCGACGCGGACTTCAACCTGCTCGGCATCCAGATGCGCGGCTTCCACGACTTCGGCGTGTCGAAGCAGGAGTACCGCGGCGGCGTGAAGATGGCCGGCGCCTGATGATTGAAACCGGGAAGGGCGGGGACCGCTGTTGTGGCGGCCCCGCCCAGCCCGTCAACGAACGAACCCAACGAAAGAGGGAAAGACAATGGCAATTGCAGATTTCATCGCGGAAGGCAACGACATCGCGTACACCCCGGGCGCGAATGTCGCGCAGGGCGCCGTGGTCGTTCAGGCTGATCTCGTGGGCGTCGCGAAGCGCGCGATCGCCGCGAACACCCTGGGCGCGCTCTCGGTGCGCGGCGTGTTCAACATCGACAAGCTCGGCACGGATGTCGTGGCCGCTGGCGCGATCCTGTACTGGGATGTCGCGAACAGCCGCGCCACGATCACCGCGGCATCGCACAAGGTGTTCGGCCGCGCGGTCACCGCCGCCGGCAACGGCGCGACGAAGGTTCTCGCCGTCCTCAATCCGTGAGGTTGAACCGTCATGGGGAATCTGTTCGACAAGGGCAGCGCGCTCGTGGCATCGGCGATGCGCGCTGCCCTGTCGGCGGACATCGTGTACATCCGCGGCGCGCAGAGCGTGCGGATTCCCGCGACGGTGGGTCGGACGGTGTTCGAGGTGGAGGACTCTCACGGCGTGCTCCGCTGGGAGAGCCGAGACTTCGTGGTGAGCGCGTGCGATCTCGTCCTGGGCGCGCTTCCCGCGACGCCCGCGAAGGGCGACCTGATCGAGGAGCGCGACTGCGAAGGGAAGGTGCGCACCTACGAGGTGACGGCGCCGGGTCGCGAGCAGGAATGGAAGTACGCGGACACCTCTAGGAGGCTGATCCGCGTGCACACGAAGCTGAGGCAGCAGACGGCATGAGCGTTTCGACTCCGGCACAGGTAGCGGACGCGGTGCTCGCGACGGTTGCGGCGCTGACGCTGAGCGAGGCGCACACGGCGGTGCGCTCGTTCTGGCCTGATCGGAAGCCCGAGGAGCTGCTCTCGCTGACGCTGACGGTTCTGCCGATCGCGATCGAGCGCACGCCCGAGTCGCGGGTCTCGGAGCGCCGGGTGTATGTGATGGATGTCTTGGTTCAGAAGAAGATCGACCAGACGGCGCGCGACGCGGCGATCGCGACCCTGACGGCGGATGTGGAGGAGGTCGCGAGCGCGCTGTACGCGCTTCGCGCGGGTGCAACGGGCTTCGTGTGTGTGGGCGTGTCCATCGACCCGATGGTCTCGCCCGTACACATGGCCGAGCACGGCGTGTTCACAGGTGTTGTCAAGGCGCGGCTTCGCGCCGTCGCATGAGAAGGAGATGAGAGATGGCTATCCGAGTCGGACTTGAAGGTGTGCTTTCGCGCGGCGCGTCTGGCACTGCGGTCGCCAGCCTTACCGCCGTGACCAATGTCAAGGACCTGACGCTGAGCATGGAGAAGGGCGAGGCCGATACCTCGACCCGCGCGGCCGGCGGCTGGCGCACCACGCTCGGCACGCTGAAGAGCGCGACGCTCGAGTTCGGCATGAACTTCGATGTCGCGAACGCGGATGTCGACGCGTTCCAGCAGGCGTTCTTCGCGAACACGATCCTCGCGCTGGCGGTCCTCGACGCGACCTCGGGCGAGGGCCTGATCGCCGATTGGACGATCACGGGCTTCTCGGTCGAGCAGCCGCTCGAAGACACGCAGATCGTCAACATCACGGCGAAGCCCGCGTATGTGACGCGCAACCCGGCGTGGCACACCCCCGCCTGATCCGAGGAGATGACTGACGATGCACAGTTTCATTGATTCGGCGGGTCGGACCTGGACTGTTCGCGTGGATGTGGGCGCGGTGAAGCGCGTCCGCGCGGCGCTGGGCCTCGACCTCATGCAGGTGGCGGAGAAGAGGACTGCGGACGGGCGCGAGCCGGGTGTGTTGGAGCGGCTCGCGTCCGATCCCGTCCTCCTCGTGGATGTGATTTATGTGCTGTGCGAGGAGCACGCCAAGCGGCTCGGGGTCTCCGACGAGGAGTTCGGCCGCGCGATGCTCGGCGACGCCTTGGACGGCGCGGTGAAGGCGATGCTCGGTGCGGTCGTGGATTTTTTCCCGAACCCTCGCGAGAGAGCCGCGCTCAAGAGGGTCTTGACGGCGGCGGAGACGGCGGCGGAGAAGGCGAGGGACGAGGTGGAGCAGAAGCTCGACGCGAGCCTCGGCCCGACCTCTGGCGGTGGGTGGCCGAATCGTCGGCCCTCGTCGGACTGAGTCCCGACCCGTGGACGCTGCGCGAGCTCGTGTGGATGCACGACGCGAAGGCGCGCAGCGAGTGGAACCACACGGCGTCGCTCATGTGCCTGATCGCGAACGCGCACTCGGGCGGCAAGGGCAGGAAGTTCACGGTGGACGATTTCCACCCGCTGGCGAGACGGAAGACGGCGCCTGAGATTCGGATCTCGGCGAAGGCGTTGAAGGGAATCTTCGGACTGTGAGGCTGGACCGACGATGAGCTGCGACGCGATCAACACCCGACAGGTCTCCGCGTGGAACGCGACGATCAAGCAGGGGGCGAATTTCCGCCACACGCTGCGTTTCCGCGACGAGAGCGGCGCGCCCGTGGACATCACGGGGTGCGTGATCCGCTGGGCGTGCCGCCCGACCTTCGACTCGAACACGCTGACGGCGTCGATGTCGACCACGGACGGTCGGATCACGCTCGACGATGCGGTCGGCGGCATCTGGTCGTTCGATCTTCCCGCGTCGATCACGGCCGCGATCACGGCTGGGCGCTATGTGCATGACGCGGAGATCCAGTGGCCGAGCGGCCGCGTGGAGCCGCTGTGGGAGGGCGCGTTCACGGTGACGCGCGAGGGCGTGCGCGGGGTGATCCCATGAGCGAGACGAACACGGGCTGGCGCCTGCTGCTTCTCGACGCGTCCGCGCCGTCGCTGGCGGTCGAGTCGAACCCGATCACGCTGGAGCTTGTGTCGCCCGGCCCGCAGGGCCCGAGCGGCGCGGCTGCGGCGGTGACGAGCGTCAACGGGCAGACGGGCGCGGTTGTGCTCGACGCTGCTGATGTCGGCGCTGCGGCTACCGTCCACGGCCACTCGATCGCGGATGTCTCGGGCTTGCAGACTGCGCTCGACGGCAAGGCGCCCACGGTCCACACCCACGCGATCGCGGATGTGACGGGGCTTCAGGCCGCGCTCGATGCGAGCAGCAACAACCTCACGAAGACCGCCCGCAAGGCCAGCGCCGGCACCATCACCAAGGGCCAGGTGGTGTGCATCACGGGCTCGAGCGGCACGCACCTGTTGGTCGAGCTGGCCGACGCCGACAGCGAATCGACCGCCGCGTTTACCATCGGCGTCGCGATGGGCAACATCACGAGCGGCGCGGACGGAAACATCCTCGTCGCGGGCTATCTCGAGGGCCTGAGCAACCTGCCCGTCGCCAGCTTTCCCGACGGCGCCGCCCTGTGGCTGAGCCAGACCGCAGGCGGATGGACCACGACGCCGCCGACGCAGCCCGCGCACCGCGTGTTCCTCGGCTGGGTGGTCACGAACAGCAACGGCAGCGCAGGCCGGGCCTACATCAAGGTCATCAACGGTCAGGAGCTGGACGAGCTGCACGATGTGCTCATCACGGGCACGACGGACGGCCTGCCGTTGGTCTACGAGAACTCCACGGGGCTGTGGAAGAACAAGAAGCTGGCCTCTGCGGGTCTTGAGAACAACGCGGTCGGAACCGATCAGCTGAAGGACGGCGAGGTCACCTTCGCCAAGCTCCAGGACATCGGCAGCGGGCTCATCCTCGGCCGCGCCTCGGTGGGAGTCGGCGATGTCGAGGGGCTGATCCTGTCGGGCGACTTCGCGATCGACAGCCTGGCTGGCGAGATCGAGCTCGCCGCGCGCGCCGCACGCTCGGTCATGGGCAACCCGACCGCCGCGAGCGCTGCGCCGACGAGCATCACCGCGAGCGCAGACGGTCAGGTTCTCCGCCGCGCTGGCGGCGTGCTCGACTTTGGCGCACCGCCTGCGGGCGGCAGCGCGACGCAGGTGATGGTGAATGTCGGCGGGCTGCTGTCGGGATTCTCGACCTTCACCTACGACAGCGCCACCGACCAGCTGACGGTCGGCAGCATCTCGCTCCTGAACGGCGAACGGATCGTCAACAACACCAACGGGCGAATCGACCTGCTGCCCGGGCCTTTCACCGCCGCCGTTTGGGGCGTCTACTTTGACCTGACGAGCAGCGCGTTCTACGCAAAGATCGGCACGGTCAACAGCACGGGCGGACTGAACACGAACAGCGGCATTCAATTCGACAACACGCTCGCGATCGTCGCAAGCAAGAACTTGGACTTCGGCAACACGGGCGGCCTCGTCTCCTACTACGCGCAGGCGGGCGGGAACGGCGCGTGGTACTTCGCGCCCTACATCGGCAGCGGCAACGCGGGCGCGTTGTGCTTGGTCTCGCAGAACGGCATGGGCAACGCGAACCGCCGCCCAGCGACCGCGCACACGAACCCGACGATCTATGTGTACGCGGGCGGATTCGCGAACGCGAACGACTTCGTGCGCACGAGCCACGACGGCACCGATGGAGCGGTCGAGGCGGGACGCGGCAAGCTTCTGCTGAAGGGCGCGAGCGGAGCCCGCGTCGAGTCCTCCTCGGGCGGCTACGACCTCCCCGCGACGGCTGGCGGCAACGGGCAGGTGATGACCTCGGACGGCACGAACGCATCATGGCAGACGCCCGCCGCGGCGTCCGGCGCATCGAAGGCGTTCGCAATCGCAATGGCGGTGGCACTATGAACAGAACAATCGGCGTAGACCTTGCGGGAACCTCGTATGCCTTCACGCCTGACGCGGCGAACTCGGGAACGGTGACGATCAGCGGGGTCGCGCTGCGGCTCGAGCAGATCAAGCTGATTACGAACGCGACGCGAAACGCCATCATCTACAACTGGGCGGATGCGTCTGTCGGCGCGTTCTCGTACTCGCAGATCGACGCGACCACAAGCGAACTGACGCTTGTCGCAAACACGAGCACGCACGACCCCGCCGACCGCCTCGACATCATCGTGAATGTCGATTCGGCGACCAATGTCTCGACGGGCGAACTCATGGAGGCAATCGAGGCGCTGCGCTTCACGGTTGCCTCGCTGACGCGCACCGTTGGCCTGATCCGCACCGATGTCCTCGGACGCGCTGTCGCCCTCGTCGAGCAGCCGACGGCGGCGAACTGCAATGTGACGGCCACGATCTCGGGCACGCCTGCCGTCTCCGTTTCGTCGGGCACCCTCACGAACGCGACCCAGTTCGGCGGCCTCGCCGCGAACGACCTGATCCCGATTACCTCTCGCCTCGGCGGCGACAACCTCCGCCTCAACATCTCGGTGACCTGACATGCCAACGACCAATGGAAACCGCAAGATCCTCGACCTCAAGCGCTGGGAGATGGTCACGCCGCTCCCTGCGGCGACCGTGGCTGGATCGTTCATCGCGTCCTCGCGGCACTACCGCCAGCAGCAGCTCTACCTGAACGGCAACACGGCGGCGTGGCTCTACAACCCGTCCGAGGACGGCTATGTGGCGCTGCCGAGCCCTGCGCTCGCAGGCACATTCGGCGTGGGCGCGGCGGGCGTGGCTGGCGCGATGTCGATCGGCAACGCGGTCTCGGGCGCATCGCTGACCGCGACGGGCGGCACGACCTCGACGATCATCACGAATCAGAACCTCCAGCGGGATCTCCGCGGGTACTCGGTGTACATCATGGGCGGCCCGAACGCGGGCGCGACCCTCGTGATCCGCTCGAACACGATCGGCGCGAACGCCACCATTACCGTCGACACGCAGGCTTCGGCGTTCACGGCCTCGACCACCTACCGCCTCATCACGCCCGTGTGGTATGTGGTCGGCGCGGGCACGCTCGCGGCGGGCTCCTTCCGCAAGTACTGCCTCGCGACGAACACTTGGACGAGCCTCTCGATCACGAACCTTCCGGCGTCTCTCGGCACGGACGGTCGGCTGATCTCGACGCCTTCGTGGATGGTGAACGCCTACCTCGCGTTCGCGAGCGGCACCGCGACGGCTGGCGGCGCGAGCACCATCACGAACACGGCCAAGGCGTGGACCACGAACCAGTGGGCGAACTATCAGGTCCGTATCGTTAGCGGCACGGGCGCTGGGCAGATCCGCACGATCGCGAGCAACACCCTGACGCAGATCACCGTCTCGGCGGCGTGGACCACCCAGCCCGACGCGACCTCGGTCTATTCGATCGAGGGCAACGACGATTTCCTGTATTACATGGGGAACAACGCGGTCACGATGTACCGCTTCAGCATCTCCGCGAACACATGGACGGTGCTGTCTCCGACCCTCGCCCGCGCGGGCGCGCCGGGCGCAGGCATGAGCGGGCACTGGGTGTGGAACGCAAGCACGACGGACTGGACGAGCGAGAACGCGATCCGCAACGGGCAGCGCATCTACTCGTTCCGCGGAGCGGCTGGCTCTGCGCTCGACTACTACGACATCGCGGCGAACACATGGGTAAACGGCATCGGGTACGCGCCGAACGCCGAGACGGTCGCGGCCGGCACGAAGTGGTGCTACGCGGGCGACCACATTTACTTCACGAAGGAGGCTACGGGCCGCTGGTTCCGCCTGAATGTCACGACCTCCGAGGTGGACGGATGGAACACGATGCTCTACCCCCAGGGCAGCGCGATCGCGGGCGACACGGCCTTCGATGTCTCGTACATCGACGGCGCCACGCGCATCGACTACCTGTACATGGCGCTGAACACCTCAACCGTCGTGCTCCGACAGATGGTGATCTGATGACGAACGCTGAACGCATCGAGTGCGAGCGGAACAGGCTCGCGAACCTCTCCTCGCAGCGGACGGCGGCGCACCGCGTCGGCGACGCCGAGCGCGTGCTGCTGCTCGACGCGGAGATCGCGGCGACGCAGTCCCGCATCGCGCAGCTGGAGGCGAATCCATGAACGGGCAGAGCATCGACCTGAACCTAGTGGTCGGAATCATCACGGTCGTGTCGGCGATCCTCGGGGTCGGGTGGAAGCTCGGCCAGATCGCGAGCGGCATCCGTCTTGAGATAGCCGAGATCAAGGGCATCCTGCTCGTCCAGCACGAGCGGGTGACCCAGCTGGAGCGCCGCGTAGAGGCGCTTGAGAAAGAACGATGAACAGCGGCTTCGTGCCGCAGGAAGGTTGAGAAATGGCGAACAGGAACACCACGCTCTTCGGAATCGGAATGATCCTCACGGCGGTCGGTACGGCGCTCACGGCGCTGTTCGACGGAAAGCCCGAGACCACGGCCGACTTCGCGGTGCTCGTGCCGGCGGTGCTCGGCGGAATCGGCCTGATCTTCGCGAAGGACGCGAAGAAGGAGGGATGAATGTGCTGCGCGAGTTCTTCACCGCGCTTGCGCTCGCTCTGTTCGGCTGGCTGGAAGGCCATGCGGGCAAGCGCCATCGCGCCGTGGATGCTGCTGTGGATGGGAATCGGCTGCGCCGCGCTGGCGATCGGATTCGCGGGTGGTTGCAGCAGAACAGTCTTGGTCCCCGAGTCGAGCCCGATTCGGATCGGGCCCGAGACGAGAACCCGCGTCTACGCCCTTGACGGCGGCGAGTGGGTGCTGAGCGAGAACCGCGTCGAGATCCCCGAGGGGTGGTACTGCGTGCCCCCGTCGTTCGTGGAGGAGGAGAAGCGCTGATGTTCACCATGGTCGCCGACACCTCCAAGTTCTTCGACCGCGTGATCGTGGAGACGGAGGTCGAGCGCATCGAGCTTGAGGGGCTGAAGCGGAACGCGTTCTACCTGCGCCGCGTGGCGCGCAACTCGATCCGCAGGAAGAAGAGCCCGTCGAAGCCGGGTCAGGCTCCGCGCTCGGTTCGCGGCGACCTGAAGCGCGGCATCTACGCGATGCTCGATGACAGGAACGCCGCGTACATCGGTCCCGTGAAGTACGACTGGGGCACGGGCGCGCCGAGCACGCTTGAGTTCGGCGGCGAGACGGTGATCGACAACTCGGTGCGCCGCAAGGTCGGCGACGGCGGCGAGGTGCGCGTGGTGAGCGGCGCGGCCGCTGGGGTGAAGCGCGACTCGAACGGGAAGTTCCTGCGCAACTCGCAGCGCGGCAAGGAGGTGCGCCCGGGCATCCGCGTGGTGTTCGCGAAGATCAGGACTCAGGCGCAGGCCGACCGCGCGACGGAGATCAACCGCTCGATCTTCGGCCCGCGCAAGGTCAGGGTCGCGGAGCGTCCGTTCATGGCTCCTTCGCTGGAGAAGTCGCTTCCGAGGCTTCAGGGCATGTGGTCGATGAGCGTGCGTGGAGGGACGAACGATGGCTAAATCAGCAAGCGGCGTGAAGGCTGGCGCGGCGTACATCGAGCTGATGCTGCGCGACTCGGTGAGCGACGGCCTGCGCAAGGCCGAGAAGCGTCTCGAGTTGTTCGGCGAGAAGACGAAGGAGATCGGCTCGGCGGTCGCGATGGCGGGCGCCGCGGTGGCGGCGTTCGGAGGCGCGATCGTCGGTGCGGCGGCGGCGAGCGTGGCCGC
This sequence comes from Candidatus Kuenenia stuttgartensis, assembly GCA_945870915.1. Lineage (GTDB taxonomy): Bacteria > Planctomycetota > Phycisphaerae > Phycisphaerales > SM1A02 > QWPT01. The sequence goes on from CAMBUI010000026.1 coordinate 14,743, forward strand.
GTTCTCGAAGATCGCGGGCGACTTCAGCGACCTGGCCGCGCAGACGGGTCTCACGGTCGAGCTGATGAGCGAGCTTGAGACCGCGCTGAAGGACGCGGGGTCGAGCGTGGAGGAGTTCGCGAAGAGCGCGGTCAAGATGCAGCGCGCGATCAGCGAGGCGAACAGCGGGTCGAAGTCCGCTGCGGAGACGCTCGCGCGTCTCGGGCTCAGCGCATCCGACCTCATCAACCTGTCGGCGGACGAGCAGTTCCTCAAGATCGCCGACGCGCTCGCGAAGGTGAAGAACCCGACCGACCGCCTGTCGCTCGCGATGGAGCTCTTCGGCAAGAGCGCCTACAAGATGCTTCCCGTCCTTGAGGCTGGCGGCGCGGGCATCGAGGAGTTCCGCAAGAAGGCGCGCGACATGGGCTTCAGCCTGAAGGGCGAGACGGCGGACGCGGCCGACGCCCTCGGCACGCAGATCGAGGTGCTTCAGGACCAGTTCGGCCGCGTGGCCGTCGCGATCGGCGAGGTCCTGCTTCCCGTGGCTCAGGCGTTCGTCGCGGTGATGCAGGGTTTGGTCGGTCGCGTGATCGAGTTCATCCGCGAGAACACGGGATTGGTGCTCGGCGTGGTGGCTGCGGGCGCGGCGCTGCTTGCGGTCGGCACTGCGATCGGCGTGGTGGGCGCCTCGATCTACGCGCTCGGCGCGGTGTTCGCTGGTGCGGCCACGCTGGCGGGCGCGCTGGCGTCCGCGGCTTCGTTCGTGGCTGCGGCGGTGGCTGGGATCGTCCCTGCGGCCATCGCGGCGTGGACGGCGCTGACGGGTCCCGTGGCGCTCGTGATCGCTGGCGTGGTCGCGGTGGGCGTGGCGGTCGCCTATGTGACGGGTCTCCTGTCGCAGATGGGCGCCTCGTTCGTCGCGCTCTGGGACACGGCGCTCGGGTTCGCCGACACCCTGCGCGGAGCGTGGGAGGGCGTGACGGACGCGATCGCGGGGAACGACTTCGCTCTCGCGGGCGAGATCGCGATGAAGGGGCTCGAGGCCGCGATGTTGCGCGGCTTCGCGAACATCATGCAGCAGGTCGTGATGCCGTTCGTGCAGAAGGTCGCCGACCTTTTGTCGAACATCCCGGGGCTCGGCGGCCTGTCGCAGGCGGCGGGCGCCTACTCGGCGGCGTCTGGCGTCCTCGGGATCGGCGCGTCCGGCGCGGAGAAGGAGCTGGAGTACCTGCGCGACAAGGCGCGCGCGCTCCGCAAGGAGAGCAAATCGACGCGCCGCGAGATCGCGCCGAGCGAGTTCACCGCGCCCGAGGCGCCCGTGATTCCCGACATCGCGTCCCCGACGCTGCCCGACCTCGCGCCCGCGACCGCGGAGATCCAGACGCGCATGAGCGCGATGGGCGGCTTCAACGCGGCCGCGCTCGGCGGCATGTTCGGCGACTCGTCCTCGCAGATCGAGGAGCACACGAAGCGCAGCGCGGAGTACCTCGCGAAGCTGCTCGAACAGGGAAAGAAGAACCGCGCGACGCTCGTTTGGTCGTGACGCACAGGGGGAGAAGACGATGCCTGCGACCGTGCTTTGGAACATCGAGGGAACGGAGATCGCGGCGGGCGCAAGCCCGAGCGCGAACCTCCGCTACACCGTCAAGGATGCGGCCGACGAGAACGACGCGCTGACGGCGGTCGCGACGGCGGCACCGACCACCTACAACGGGATGCCGCGCTCGACGCGGTCGTGCGAGGCGCTGGACGCCTCGACCTTCGTGGTGACGGTGACCTATCAGCCAGGGCGATTCGAGAGCGCGGCGAGTTCGTCGGTGCGGTACGAGTTCGACACCTCGGGCGGCAGCGAGCAGATGTTCCTCGCGCTGTCGACCATCGCGTCGTACGCGGCGCCCGGCGCCGGCACTGCGCCCGACATGAAGGGCGGCATCAATGTCACGAGCGACGGCCCGCAGGGGATCAGTCGGCCAGTGCCCGTCTACAACTTCAGCGAGACGCATACGATCGCAGCCGCGTCGATGACGGCGGGCTACAAGGCGACGATCTTCGGCCTGACGGGGAAGGTGAACAACGCGACCTTCAAGGGCTTCGCGGCGGGCGAGGTGCTGTTCCTCGGCGCGCGCGGCGCGTCGAACGCGAACGGCGACTACGAGATCACATTCTCATTCAGCGCGCTGCCGAATGTGACGGGCGCGACCTTCGGCCCGTTCACGGGCGTGACGAAGAAGGGCTGGGACTACCTGTGGGTCTACAGCGAGGAGGAGGAGGACGCCACGGCGAAGCGCGTGGTCAAGCGGCCTGTCGCGGCGTATGTGGTGCAGGTCTTCGCGTACGCGAACCTCTCGGGGCTGGGGATCTGACATGCCGAGCGGCGACCCACTCAAGCGCGTCCTTCCCGGCGAACCCTTCGCGCCGAGCGCGGCGTCATGGAACGCGATGCTCGACGCGGCGCGCAGGATCGCGGAGCTCGACGCGTCAGCGGGCCGCGCTCTCGGCGCGTCTCGCTCGCCCGCGACGGTGCTTGTGAAGAACACGACGGGCACCGCGTTCGAGACGGGCCACATCGTCGGCCTCGGCGCGCCGCTGTTCACGCCGACCGACAACCTCGGCGAGTTCATGTTCAGGCCGACGATCCTCGGCGCGGTGCCGACGCTCGCCTCGCACAAGGGCAAGTTCGCGATCTGCTCCGAGCAGATCCCAGACGGCAAGATCGGGTGCGCCGTGCTCGTCGGTCTCGCGGCGTGTCAGGTGAACATCGTCTCTTCGACCGACGAGTACGCCGAGGTCCGCAACGGAGACGCGACGAAGCTCGATACTGCCTCGAACGGCTCCGCGAGAATCCTGTGGCGCGAGAGCGGGACAACGGGCACGAAGCGGGCGCTCGTCCGACTGCTTGGGCAGGCTGGCGGCGGAGGCTCGGTCTTTTCGGCGCGCATCGTCGGGAATGCCGTCATCACGGCGAACAAGTCTTGGAAGTACACGATTCGCCGCGTGACAGCGACGCTCGGCGGCGTGTTCACCGACGAATCCGGCTATTCAAATGAGGAGGCCGTGAACGGCGCTGAGAACCCGACCGACGCGAGCACATCGTACGGCGTCGGCATGTGGCCGATCACGGGCGTGACGCTTACGCGCCAGCCGATCAAAAATGGAACGGTCGTTTCGGTGATGGTCGACAGCGGCGGCGTGAATGTGTTCAGCACCCCGAACGGCTACAAGGTCAACTGCTGATGAGTTCCGAGCTTCTCGCCGGATGCTACTGCCAGACATGCTGCAAATGCCATCAGGCGGTCGGCGGCCCATCGAGCGTTTTCGTCGAGTGGACGGGCTCGGCGTCGATCGCTGCGGCGTTGTGCTGCGCGTGGGAGGTGACATGCACGGGATCTAGTTGCTTCGGCCCAGTGTTCGCGAATGTCGGCGCGACCGGGATGACCATCGGTCCGCACTCATATGTCGCGACATGGAACGCTCCCCTAAATCAGCTTGACTGCCGTCTTGTCGACGGAAGCAGCAGCGCTGGAAACGCGACCTACGACGAGTACGAGTATTCGTGCACGGAGACGCCGCCGGGTTCCGGAAATACCGTGCTTTCGTGCGTCGGCGTGAGTTCGTCAGGCTTGGTGCTCGCCCCGGCGTTCGCCGTGAACATCAAGGTTCTTCCCCCGACATGGCTTCCGTGCGGCGGATGCTCGGGCGTCGTCAACTGGTCGTACCCTCGAAACTGGACCGTGATCGTCTCCGTTCCCGGTCTCGTCCGGTGGACCTTTACATCCGACAGCAACCTCTGCAACGACTACGGGACATTCACGCTGACATCGACGGAGTACCTGTACACCTCGACCGCCGGCACCGGATGCAGCGGTGGATGCGGCGCGATTTTCTGGGGTTCTGGCGCGTGGCAGCTCGGAACGCTGAACGCGGGATCGGTTTCGATCTCATGACCCCATGCGCGCACCATGTCGGCGGCGCGTGCACGAACACAATCGCGCTGCCGATCTACGGATCGAACCCGAGCGCGGGCGTCTGCCGCGTCTGCGCGCACTACGAGGGCCCCGACCGCGGGCTCGGCGACACGGTGCACCGCGTGGCTCGGGCGACTGGCGTTGCCCGCGTGGCGCGCGCGTTGACGGGCGGCGACTGCGGCGGCTGCGAACAACGGCGGAAATGGCTGAACGGCAAAATCGCCTATGGCGACGGAGGCAACGATGCGCACACGGTCTACGAAGAAGGCGACGCGGGCGACGAGCACGGCTGAGCCTCCGTTCCGCGTCGAGCGGAAGTCGCGGAACATCCATGTGGTCGAGACGCGGATCGACAGCGTGAACGACTCTCGGTGGTTCCTGCTGTCGAGCGATCGTCACCACGACAACCCGCACAGCGACCACGCGCTCGAGCTGAAGCATCTTCGCGAGGCGCAGGAGCGCGGCGCGGGGGTGCTCGACGCAGGGGATCTCATGTGCGCGATGGGCGGCAAGTTCGATCCGCGCATGTCGAAGCACGGCGTGACGCGCCCCGAGCACGCGCTCGCGAACGACTACTTCGACTCGCTGGTGCGCCACGCGGCGGACTTCTACGCGCCGTTCGCGCGCAACTTCGTGGTGATCGGTCGCGGCAACCACGAGACCGCGGTGACGAAGCGGCACGAGACCGACCTGACGGAGCGGCTCTGCGAGCGGATGTCGGCGATCGCCGGCGTTCCCGTCCACAGCGGCGGATACGGCGGCTGGGTGCACTTCGTGGTTCGCTACGGCCCGACGCAGGTCTACACGGCGAACCTCAAGTATTTCCACGGCTCGGGAGGCGGCGGCATCATGTCGATGGATACGCTCCGCGTGCGGCGAATCGCGTCATGGACTCCCGACGCGGATGTGATCGTCGGCGGGCACACGCACGACCAGTGGATGATGTCGGTGGAGCGCGAGCGCCTGAAGCGCGACAGCGGCGACTACAAGGTCGAGATCGGCACGCAGCACCATGTGCGCTGCGGCACCTATAAGGACGAGTACGGCGACGGCTACGGCGGCTTCCACATCGAGCGCGGCGGCCCGCCGAAGTCACTGGGCGCGGTGTGGATGCGGATGTTCCTTCAGTCCATGCCGGGCGACCGCAAGCGGATCGCGTTCGAGTTCACGAGGGCTTCCTGATGGCCCGTCGCAAGGCGATCCGCGCGACGATCCGCGATCAGGTGTGGCGCGTGGAGTTCGCGCACATCGGCGATTTCGGGCATTGCGAGTACGGCTCATGCCGTCGCACGCGGCGCATCCGCCTGTCTCCGACGCAGTCGGACGCCGACCTCCTCGACACGGTCATTCACGAGATGATCCACGCGCAGGACTGGGATCTCTCGGAGGAGGCGGTGACGCAGCGCGCGACGGAGATTGCGACGGTGTTGCAGCGCGTGTTCGATGTGACGCGGAAGCCCGCTAGTCCTCGCGGATCGGCACGATCTTCCCGTTCTTGAGGTCGACCGCGTGCTTTGCTGCGGCGAGCACGAAGGCGACGCCGAGCGGGAGGACGCAGCAGATTCCGCACGGCGGCACGGTGAGCGAGAGGATGATTCCAGCGATCAGGAAGAAGCCCGCGATGGAGAACATGCACCCGATGTGGATGTTCGCCACGCGCTGGCTGATCTCGCCGAATCGTCGCTTCGCCGCCGGTCTTTCGTTCCCCATGGTTCAAGTCTCCTACCTGTGCCGCCCGTTCAGCGGCGTGTACCTGCCGACCACGCGCACGATGCGCGCGATTCTGCCCGTGTCCTGATCGTCGCTCTCGACGCGCGGGCG
>CAMBUI010000027.1 GCA_945870915.1 Candidatus Kuenenia stuttgartensis
GTCCATGTAGAACCCTCCCTGACTGTTCGGTTGCGGGAACCCCGTGCGGAACACCACGCGATCGACTGCGACGCCCGGTGGCGGCGCAACGAAGGTCCGAGTCGTGAGAAAGATCGGCTGCGAGTACGTGTAGGCGACCGTATTGCCGACAAAGCCTTGCATCGTGAGGTTGAGCCCCTGATTCGGTTGGCTGTAGATCCGCGTGAACCAGGCTCCATCGAACGAAAAGAGCCCCCCGTCGGATCGGCTGAAGCTGAATGTCGACTGGCCTGAATTTACGTTCGGTCCTGTGCGAAGTCCGTACTCGCCGCTCTGGGTACACCAAGAGATTCCGGTCATCCCTGGTTGGTACGGAGGATCTTGCACCGCCTCTAGGACGCGCGTGTAGTACCAGGCGTTGTTGACGCCAAAGGGTCCATCGTTTGCGGTGTGCACTGCGCTCAGGATGAAGCCGTGATAGGCGTAGTTCGGCGTCAGGGGGCGAAACCCCGTGCCAGACTGTGCCTCTGGCTGGAACGGCGGCAGATCCTCGAAGTCGAGCATGTCGGCGCGCGCATCGGGCGCGGCGAGCCCGAGTGCGATCGAGACGGCGGCGCCCGTGACGCTGAATCGCATGGCGAGTCGGTGCGTCCGCTGATTGTTGCGACGGTCATTCACGGTCGTGATCCTCCATCATTTGGCGCATCATCGCGCTTACAGAGGTGCACACGGCGTCCACCGACTCGGGCGGCGCCGTCGAAAGCCATTGCGTGAAGTCCTCGGTGTGCTCGAAGCCGAATGCTCCGATCGCGCACCGCATGCACTCTTCCGCGCGAGCGGTGTCAACCTTGAGATCCGCGCCGGTCTCTGGACAAGCCTCGCCGGGCTGCAGCATGCAGATGGACCTTCCATTCTCCTGCTCCCCGTCGGCCGGCAGGAGCAGTCGGATGCCGCCGCTGGTCCACCAGTTGAGCAGCATCGTGAGATCCGCCGCACCGACCGACTTGTCCCAGTTGAGATCCGCCGCGACTTGCGGCGCATCTCCCTCGTACGGACCTCCCCAGCTGCTGAGGAGCCAAGCAAGGTCGGCGGCATTCACCGCATGGTCGCCGGTGATGTCGCCCCGAAGGCCGAGTATGCAGGCGAAGAGGTCGTACTCGGTGGCTGACCATTCGCGTCGTACCAACGCGAGGATCTCCCCGGTCGGGAGTATGTCGTAGACCTGCCGGACGCTCACCGTGGGCCCGGGAGTAGATGTAAACGGGACGAGAAGCTCGGATGCCAGATGGGCCTGAAACTCGCCGAGTTGGCTGGGATCAAGCGATGTCGTCCAGAGGGCGCCCGTCGGTCCGTTGCCCCATCCGACGACGACTTCGCTCGAGCATGGGCACTCAAGTCGGCGCCAGCGTTGGGCGATGGGGTCCGAAAGCGCGCCCGTGCCGGTCCTCGCCAGCGTGGAGGGCAGCTGGTTGCGCACGGAGGATGTCGTGCCGTAGGTCCAGAGCGCGGCAAATCTTGAACAGGCATCGGAGGAGGGTGTCGCCCGTGTGTCGCAGTACCCCGCGAGGATCGGCGCGGAATCATCGCCGCCGTACGGGGCGCCTGAACTCGAGCGAATCCCTGTTTTCTGGTCCGAGGGCGGCACCGGGTTCGGCGGCGATGTTTCCACTCGGTAGAAGGCGCAGGGGAAATGTACCCCGACCGCCATCGGCCCAACACAGTCGTAGTTGCAGAGCCCGTTCGCGTAGCAGCCGGGATCGCACGGATTCTCACCCGAAATGTGTGGCTGGTCGTGCGTTCCGACGGGCGCGGATGCGTGCGATGCCATGTCGCAGGCCCATGATCGCCGGGAGATGTTCTCGGGCCGACCTAGGCTCGATTCCGGGGGCGTGCAGTGCGGCAATGGCGCGGAGTGCGGGGTCGGCACGAAGAAGAACTCGAATGGGTCGCGCCACTCGTCGCAGGCGCCCGAGCCGCAGCCGACGATGCGAGGCAGCGTGGGCGCGTTCGACGACGGTGTGATGGCAAGCGCCATCGTCCAATCGCCGGGTCCGGCTCCGAAGTCAAGTTCGAAGCCCGGTGGAGGCGGGGTCGGCGAAGGAGGCAGGAGCGGGAGGTTCCAGGCGTGCGCGGTCTCACCGATCGACTCGGCCATGCCGCCGGCGCCTCCGACGACAAGCCCTTCATCCGAGATGTCCCATGCAAAGCTGGGCACTTCTGGACTGGCTTGATTCGTCAGGGCGGAAAGATCGTGTGGGACAAGTGCGGGCAGGTTGTACTGCGGCTGCGGGAGCCAAACGAATGCCCGCGGCACCGTCGATGTCACCGGCGTCGCATAGCGGAACTGCGTACCGACAACCTGCGCGTGCGAGTTCCACGAGAGGACGCCCAGTCCCTCGTTTAACGAATCGCGGAGGTACCAGAGGTCTTCGGTCGCATCCACAGCCGATGTCACCTTCGCGATCAGCGCGATCGGCCGCGGCGCGTACAGCGGCACGAACGCGGTCTCGGCACACTCCTCGCAGGAAGGCGCGGCAACCTGCGCAGTCGCCGAAGCGCCGGACCCTGCCGCGACCCATCCGATCGCGAACAAGACCCGAATATCTGGGCCGAAAATACACCGGATGTCGCCTCCCGTCCGACACCACCTTCGCCCAGGGCGGGGACCTCGCGTCTGCCCCCGGGCACCACCCATGCTGTCATTCATTTTCAACTCCTGCCACGATGCATCCCGGAACGCCGCGACCGCCGATTGGTCTCGGGCGGGGACTCAGCGGTGATACGCGGGCGGCCGCGTCCCATGAGGAGAATCTAGCGAGATTTCAGACAGCGTTTGGAATATTCCCGGCGTTTGAAAGATCTTCGGCTTGGAGGATGTCGACCGCCGGCCTTGGGGCGTGACCCTGCCGCGGACGGGAGGGTGGTGCTCGAACGGGGGCGGGGCAGCCGCAGTCAGCAGGTCCACCCGCCGTCGATCACATGGATCGCGCCGGTCGTGTAGCTCGACTCGTCGCTTGCGAGATAGACCGCGAGCGCTGCGATCTCGTCGGCCGTGCCGAGACGGCCCATCGGCTGGCGCGCGATGAACGCGGCGCGCGCGGCGACGGGATCGGCGTTCTGGTTGATGCGGTCGTGCAGGCTCGGCGTCTCGACGGTGCCAGGGCAGATCGCGTTCACGCGCACGCCGTGCGCCACGGTGTCGGCGGCGACGGCCTTCGTGAGGCCGATGAGCGCGGCCTTCGTCGCGCTGTACGCCGCGCGGTTCGGCACGCCGCGGATCGAACTCGCCACGCTCGCGATCGAGATCACGCTGCCGCGCTTGCGCTCGATCATTCCCGGCAGGAACGCGTGCAGCATGCGGTACACGCTCTTCACATTGAGGTCGAAGGAGAAGTCCCACGACTTCTCGTCGCACTCGAGCAGCGTGCCCTGATGCACGAATCCCGCGGCGTTGAGCAGGATGTCGACCGCGCCCGCCTCGGCCGCCGCCGCGCGGATCGCGTCGAAGTCGCGCGCGTCGAGGCCGCGCGTCCTGATGCGCCCGTCCTCCTTCGCGAGCGTCACGAGCCCCGCCGCATCGATGTCGGTCGCGATCACCGTCGCGCCCTCGCGCGCGAACGCCAGCGCGCTCGCGCGTCCGATGCCCGCCGCCGCCGCCGTCACGAACGCCCGCTTGCCGTGCAGTCTTCCGCTCATCGTGCAACTCCGTTGGTTTGCCGTGTCTTTCGCCGCTTGACCCACTCGGGCCCGTCGGGGAACGCGAACGCCGCGAGCGACGCGCGCTTGACCTCGCCCGAGTATCCCGGCTTCGCCGGCGCGAGATACCGCCCGCCCTTCACGATGCACGGGTCGACGAAGTGCTCGTGCAGGTGGTCGACGAACTCGCACACGCGCCCGTCCATCGTCGGGTTGAAGCGGATGTAGTCGACCATGATCAGGTGCGCGACGAACTCGCACAGCCCGACGCCGCCCGCGTGCGGGCACACCGGCACGCCGAAACGCCGCGCGAGCGCCATGATCGCGAGGTTGTCGTTCACGCCGCCCACGCGGCACGAATCGAGCTGGCAGATCTGCATGCCGCCCGACGCGAGGAACTGCTTGAACATCACGCGGTTCTGGCACTGCTCGCCGGTCGCGACGCGGATCGGCTGGATCGCGCGCGCGATCTCGGCGTGCCCGAGCACGTCGTCGGGCGACACCGGCTCCTCGAACCACCAGATGCCGAACGGTGCGAGCGGCTTGATCCATTCGATCGCCTGCCGCACGTCGAAGCGCTGGTTCGCGTCGACCATGAGCGTGTTCCTCGCGCCGATCTCCTCGCGGATGATGCGCGCGCGGCGCACGTCGTCGTCGATCGACTGGCCGATCTTCATCTTGAAGTGCGTGAAGCCGTCGGCGAGCGCCTCGCGGCATCGCGCGCGGATCGTCTCGTCGGAGTAGCCGATCCAGCCGCAGCTCGTCGTGTACGCGGGGAATCCCTCGCGATCGACGCGCGCGATGCGCTCGGCGCGCGTCGCGTCGTTCGCGCGCAGCATCGCGAGGCACGCGTCCTCGTCGACCGCGTCGCGGATGCCGTGGAAGTCCATCGCCGCGACGAGTTCCTCGGCGGGCATGTCGGCGAGCATGCGCCAGAGCGGCTTGCCCGCGACGCGCGCCTCGAGGTCCCACACCGCGTTCACGATCGCGGCCAGCGCGAGGCTCATCACGCCCTTCTCGGGGCCGAGCCAGCGGAACTGCGAATCCTGCGCCAGCGCGCGCCAGAAGCCGCGCCGGTCGCGCCGGATGTCGTCGACCGTGCGCCCGACCACCATCGGCGAGAGCGACTCGATGGCGCGGCAGACGATCTCGTTGCCGCGACCGATGGTGAAGGTCAGGCCGTGCCCCGCGTGCTCCGAATCGGTGGTCAGGATCACGTACGCCGCCGAGTAGTCGGGGTCGACGTGCACCGCGTCGGATCCGTGCGCCTCCTCGCTCGTGGGAAAGCGGAGGTCGACGATCTCGATGCCGGTGATTCGGGGATTGCTCATGGGTGCGTCGTCTCTGGTTGATCGGGCTTCCGCGGACCGACCGGGCTTCCGCGGGCGGGTCATGCGTCCGCAGGCGGCTCGGGCACGCGCTCGCCGCCCGCCGCGCTCTTGTAGCAGGTCTCGACCAGCGCCATGGTGCGCCACGCGTCGTCGAACCCGGAGTGGATCCGCGCCACATCGCCCGCAGCGAGCCGCTGCAGCGAGCGCATCGGACCTTCGAACGCGTGCGGGAACCAGTTGCCCCGCAGCGGCACGCGCTCCCACGCGCCGCCGTTGCGCCACAGCTCGAGGGTGTCGTCGCGCCCGCGCGGATAGTCGAGGTTCACGCCGAGCCGCGCGACCATCGTGCCGCCCGTGCCCTCGAGCCGGAGATGCGACGCATCGTGGCCCGCCGGGGCCGCGTGGTGGTGATAGGTCGTGACCACGGCGCGCCGCGTCTCGCCGAACGAGAGGACGGTGGTGGAGCGGGTCTCGGCGAGGCACGGTTCCTCGCGCGCATCCGGCGCGGTGCGCTCCGAAGTCGCGCGCGACGGCTGCCGCGCGGTGCCACACCACACGCGCTCGGGCTCGCCGAGGAACGACCGCGCGAGGTCGAGGTAGTGGATCGCGTGCATCAGCACCTCCATCCTCGGCATCCCCGCGAGAAACGGCCAGGTCTCCCACGGCATGCGGCAGACGACGCGCAGCTCGAGGTCGATCAGTTCGCCGATCGCGCCGTAGGCGAGCAGCGCGCGCGCGGCCTCGACCGCCGGCGCGTAGCGCAGCTGGAAGTTCACCGCGCCGCGCAGCCGCCGCGCGCGCGTGAGCGCGAGCAGCTGCGTCGCCTCGGCGAGATCGCGTCCGAACGGCTTCTGCAGCAGGACGAACGCGCCCTCGGGCAGAACCTCGAGCGTCGCTGGAACCGCGCTCGGCGGCAGCGCGAGGTCGTACACGCCGCCATCCGCCTCAGCCGCCTCGACGAGCGCCGCGAGCGACCCGTACGCCGTCGCGCCGGCGCTGGCCGCGACCTCCGACGCCCGCGCGCGATCGAGATCGAACACGCCCGCCACGCGGTATCCGACCTGCCGGTACGCGGGCAGGTGCGCGTCCCGCACGATCGAGCCGGCGCCGACCAGATGGATCGGTCGCAGCGCGGACGGAACGGGTGGCGGCGTGCTCGGGCTCATGCGTGCTCGGGCTCATGCGGACTCGAACTCATGCGTGCTCACGCTCGTGCGTACTCGGGCTTCCCCGTGCCCAGGCTGCGTGCTCTCGCGTCGCGCGGGAGCTCGTCGCCCCGAACGGGCCCGTGAGAATAAAGCAAGCATCACCGCGCCGCCGCCCGCACACCGGAAAAGCAACGCTCGGCGCCCCGATGATCCGGGCGCCGAGCGTCGATGCCCACGCGCCGTACGCGGGGCTCCGTTCGATGCGGTGTCGAAACGCTCGCCGGCTTAGCGGCGGCGGCGGCCGAACAGACCCGCAAGTCCAAGCAGGCCGACCGCACCCGGGGCCGGCAGACCGTACACGCCGTCGACGCCGAGTCCGGCGCCGGTGAAGGTCGAGACGCCCGTCACGTCCCACGCGAAGGTGTACACCGACGACAGGCCCGAGCCGGTGGCCGGCGCGTTCGCCGGGAGCCAGCGAAGGACGATCGCGTCCTGCAGATCCGCCGACAGCCACTGGTTGAAGAACGAGGATGCCTGCCCGTCCGACGCCTGCGTCGGGAGGAGCGCCGTCACGCCGGTGGTGCCGGTCTCGGCGTTGATCAGCGCGATCAGGCCGTCGCGGGACATGCCCGTCGCGCCGTAGTTCACGTCGAGGACGGTGTAGAGCCCGTTGTAGTAGTTCGGGTTGTTGACGAAGTCGAGGAACTGGAACTCGAAGTAGCCCTTGGTCGCCAGCGTGCCGCTGATGCCCGCGGTGGTGAAGCAGCCATTGACGTAGCACTCGCCGGCGCGCTGCGACACGAACGGCTCGAGGCCGACGCGGGTGAAGCCCGCGGTCTCCAGCTGCGCGCCCGAGGCATTGACCTGAACGATTGTGGTGGTGACCTGCGCCGAAGCGACAGACGCGACAACGCCCGCGAGGGCGGCACTGAGAAGACGAACCATGATGGGCCTCAAAGGGACAAGAGGGTGGGAAACCGCCTGAGGGGACATGCGGCGCTCGGACAATGGCACGGGCTGGTGCGCACGCAAGCGGGTCTTCATGGATTCGCGGAAATTCTCCAGAGGCACACCGCGCCATAACACAGTCGTTTGCGACGCCAGAACGCATATCTCCATGCTGAACTTCGAGTTACGGGCGTGTCGCCCGTGGTTTGTCCTGAAGCCCGAACTCCGTCGATATTGCCTGTCCTCATGCGCGCCTCCCCGACCCCCTTGCTGACCCCCGTGCTGACCCCCGTGCTGACCCCCGTGCTCACGCTCGTGCTGACCTCGTCGCTGCTCGCCCTTCCGAGCGCCTCCTGCGCGGCCAAGCCGCGCGGGGCAGGATCCGCAGGTGGTCCGGGCGCAACACCCGCGCCGGCCGTCGCGGTCGCCGCCACGCCATCCCCGGCGACTCCGGTGACCCCGACCCCGACGGGCGCGTCCGCCACCGTGCCCGCGCAGCGTCTCGCCCAACGACCCGTCGGCACCGCCCGGCGCATCTCCGACAACGACCTCAGCGCCGAGTTCAACAACCTCTCCGCCGACGGCGACACCTACTTCGGCGGCTGGCCCACCGAAGCCGGCCTGCGCGCCATGAGCGCCAAGGGCGTCAAGCTCGTGGTCGCGCTCAAGACCCCCGAGCAGGTCCAGGAAGCGCGCGGCTACGACCCGCGCGCGCTCGCCGCCGAGCTCGGCATCAACCTCGTCGTGATCCCGGTCAGCCCCGGCAGTTTCAGCCCCGCCGATGTCGAGGCCTTCGCCGCCGCCTACGACGCGTCGAACGGCCCCGTGCTCGTCCACTGCGGCTCGTCGTCCACGGTCGGCGGGATGTGGGCGGGCTATCTCGCGCTCAAGCGCGGGTTCAGCGCCGAGAAGGCCCTCGAGGCCGGACGCGCCGCCGGCCTGAAGGAGGGCCCGATGGGCGACGCCGCCGAGCGCGTGGTGCGCAGCGCGACGCCCGCGGCGGCGCCGTGATCCACGGTGCGTAGCGCGTCAACCTGCCCTGCGGCAGTGCCCCGAGGTCCGGGCATCGACCCGTCGACCCGTTCTCAATAGAGGGAGAGCAGCACCGGAAGCACGCCCGCCTCGTGGCCGGCCTCGACCGCCTGCGCCCCGAGGAACGCCAGCGGGATCAGCCCCGCCTCGAGCATCGAGCGCATGAAGACCGGCACGCTGAGCGTGACCACCGTCGCCGGCACATACAGCTTCGGACGGGGCAGGAAGCGCGGCACGCGCGCGATGTACTCCGAGTAGGTCGGCCCGAAGATCTGCGCGAGGTTGCGCTCCTCGAGCAGGATCGTGCGCCAGTGCGTGAGGAAGAACACCGCACCGAACACGATCGCGAGCGTGATCGACTCGAACGACAGTCCGGCGCCGATGAACGCGATCATGCTGAAGAAGTACAGCGGGTTGCGCATGACCGAGAAGGGGCCCTCCATCACGAGGTCCTTGTTCTTGCGGCCGGCGATGTGCACCGCGCACCAGATGCGTCCGAGCGCGCCCACGATCAGCATCGTGTAGCCGACGCCGGCGAGCACCGAGTCGACCGGGCTGTGCTCGGGCCACGCGTGCTTCGTGCAGATGGCCAGCGCGACGATGAGCACGACGACGATCCGAGAGGCAACCAGGCGCACGTTCATGGCGTGCAGCGTATCGGCAATTCCTGCGATTGCTCCCTAATTCGCGCTCTTGGCGGGTATTTTTACGCGGACTTCCGCGAGGAAGATCCCCTGCGGGTCGCCGCGCTCGGCGAGGGTGCGCGCCGCGGTCCCGAGCGTCCTCGGCACGACGCCTTCGAACGCCGTCGCGCCGTCCACCACCACCTTGACCGGCGCATCGAGGTCGACCATGTCGTCGTCGAGCAGGATCGTGAGCTCCTCGACCCCCGTCGCCTCCTCGATCGTGATGGTCTGGCGGTCACGCACGGCCACCACGCGCTGCCCGCCCTTGGGCTGCGCGTTCGCCAGCCAGTAGAAGCGGGGGCTGGTCACATCGTCCTGCAGCCACACGACCTTGGTCGGATGGAGGTTGCGCGTGAACTTCGCCATCCAGGGCACGCCAACGGCGTCCTTGCGGTCCATCCAGTGCCCGTTCTCCTCGTGGATGGTCACCTCGTGGGTGTAGCCGCCCGGGTCCTTCTCGGCGAGGCCCGCGAGCGTGGTCTTCCACTGCCGCGCGATGTCGTTGCGGCTGAAGGCGGCGTCCTTCCCGCCCATGAAGAGCGCGAAGGGGATGTTGCGGAGGCCGTCCGGCCGCGTCTCGTTGGGGTGTCCCGCCATCATCGCCGCGGCGGCGAACGAATCGGCCATGCGCGGCGCGAGCTGGTACACGCCGTCGCCGCCCGCGCTGTAGCCCATGATGTAGACGCGGTCGGGGTTGACCCCCTCGAACACGACCATGTCGGTGATCAGCTTGCGGAACAGCGTGTCGATGTGCCCCTGGTGCCACAGGTTCCAGGTGTCGGTGGGCGCGCGCGGCGCGACGTACACGCCCTCCTCGGGCTTGTAGAGCCGCTTCTGGTTGTCCCACTGCTTGTCGTTGACCTCCTTCGGCGCGCCGCCGCCGCCGTGCATGGAGATGAACAGGCTGCGCCCCGACTTCGGCTTGTCACCGTAGACCGCGTACCAGAACGGCATCTTCGCTCCGTCGGCCTCGAGCACCTTCGACTCGAACTCGGCCTTCGCGCCGCGGCGGACCTCGTCCTCGAAGCTCTTGCGAAGCCGCGCGAGCGCGCGCGCCGCATCCTCCTCGGTGAGCGGCACCGCGGCGAAGGGCTGCTTCGCGACATCGGCCACCGCGCCGTCCTTGAGGAAGCGCTGCATGTCGCGGATCGCCGCGGCGCCGGGCTTGCCCGCCTTGGCGGCGCCGTCGGTGCCGGCGGGTGCGCCTCCGATGTCATCCTCGTCGTCCCCGCCGCCGGCGGCGAGGCCGCTCCGGACCGCGATCACCTCGGGCGGCATGAATCCCGCGTCGAGCAGGAGTCCATCGTCGGCGCCGCGCACGGCACCCGGACTCGAGCGCTGCGCGCCGCCGCCGGCCGCGTCCGCGACCGGCATCGTGACCACCGCCTGCACCGCGCGCCCGTCGCGCGCGACGAAGGCGACCTCCTGGGCCCGCGTGCCGTTCACGAGGAACGAACTCCACGAGTCCGCGGGGAGCACCACCTCGAGGTGGTCGTTGAGGTCGAAGCGCTCGTCCTTGGTGAGGCCCTTGGCCACCGACGCGTCGCGCGCGTCGCGCACCTCGACCTCGGCGGCGACCCGCAGGCCGGTCCGTGGATCGCGCACGCACACGCGGAGCACCGCGTGGCCCTCGGGCAGCGCGCGGGCGACCGCGGTGTATCGGTCCGTGACATCGACGGCGCGCGCGCGCGGGCGCGACGGGTCGAACACCATCGGGAACTCGACGCCGGTGTCGCGCCAGGTGACCGCGTAGATCGCGTGCTCGGGCTTGGCGCGGTTCTGTCCCGCGGCGCGGCCGCCGAACCATCCTTCGTCGAGCCGATCACCCGAGGGCTCCGCGGCACCGGTGAAGCGCCACCGCGCGCCGTCCCACACCTCGACCCACGAGTGGTTGCCCGAGCCGTCGGTCCACATCGGGACGCCCACGAAACGCGCAGGCACGCCGACCGAACGGCACGCATCGACCAGCAGGATCGAGAGCCCCGAGCACGAGGCGAGTCCCGACTCCATCGACTCGCTCGGCGACTGGTCGGCGCGCCGGCGCTTGGTCGAGTACTTCACCTTGAACTCGGGAAAGACCCGCTGGTTGAGCAGCACCGCGGCCTCGGACGGCGCCTTCGCGTCGCCGATCATCGGCAGGCACTTCGCGCGCAGCGCGGGCAGCCAGAGTTCGCGGGTCTCGCTGATGCTCGCATAGGGGAGGATGCCGTCGCGGAAGGTCTCCTCGTCGACCATCGCCGACCAGGGCGCCGACTTCCAGGCCTTGTACGCCCCGTCGACATGCGCGAGCAGGAACTCCGCGTCGAGGGTCTTGAGGTCCGCCGCCGGCATGCGTGCGACGAGCCACTCCATCGACGCGGCCTGTTCGGACGGCACGCGCTCCAGCGCGCGCTCGATCGCGGCGCGGTTCGCACCGGCGAGTTCGAGCGCCTTGGAGAGGCCCGTCGTCGCCTCGCTGCAGGCCGCGGCGGGAGCAGGGGCCGCGATCGCGCCCGCCGACGGCAGGGTCACGGTGGCGAAGGACAGCAGGGCAACGACGGTTGGCGCGGTTCGCATCGGCGCAGTGTACGGGCGCAGGCGTTCCGCCCCAAGCGCCGCAAGGACTTCCCGATCATCCCGCCGGCCTGAAGTCCCTGAACATGAAGTAGACCGCCGCCACCATGCACAGCCCCGCGTAGAGGAAGTTCATCGTGAGCCGCTCGCCCATGTAGAACACCGCGAAGCCCGCGAACACGCACATCGTGACGACCTCCTGCATGATCTTGAGCTGCGCGAGCGTGAAGCCCGCCTGCTGGAACCCGATGCGGTTGGCCGGCACCTGCAGGCAGTACTCGAGGAACGCCACCAGCCAGCTCGCCAGCACCGCGATCCACAGGGGCTTCGCCTTGAAGTCCTTCAGGTGGCCGTACCAGGCGTAGGTCATGAAGATGTTCGACAGGACGAGCAGGACCGGCGTGAGCAGGAGCGCGAGACGGGGGGTCATGCGCGCAGCGTACGCGCGCGCGGCGCCGCGGCGGGCATCCGCAGCGCCACCACCACGCCCAGCGCCGAGACCGCCGCGCCCGCGAGGATCGCGGCGCCGATCGAGCCTGCGAGTCCCGCGCCGTAGGCGTTGGCCACGCCGCTCACGCACGCCGCGAACGCGACGCCGAGCGCGCCGCCCGCCTGCCGCGCGGTCTGCACCAGTCCCGAGACCTGTCCGCGCATCTCGTCGGGCACGCTCGAGAGCGTGTCGGTGTTCGCGGGCGACATGATGAACGCCACGCCGCCGCCCAGGAGCACCATGCCGGTCGCGATCACCGGGTAGCTCGCGAGCACTGCGCCGACGCCCCAGGTCGCGAGGCCCGCGGTGGCGAAGACGGTGCCCAGGCGCGCCAGCGGGCGCACCCCGACCCGGTCGTACCGCCGTCCCGCGACCGAGGCGAGGAAGATCACCGGCACCAGCATCGGCATCAGGCTCGCGCCCGCGCGGTCGCTGCCGTAGCCGAGCACGTCCTTCGCGTAGATCGAGCCCTGCACGATCAGCGACGCCATGGCGAACTGCATGATCGCGATGAGCAGCACGTTCGCGCGCAGGCGGCGGTCGGCGAACAGCGCGAGGTGCACCAGCGGGCGCTGGACCGTGAGCTGCCGCATGCAGAACAGCGACACCAGCGTCACGCCCGCGCCCAGCGCCACCAGGAACAGCGGCTCGAACAGGCGCACCGCGCCGTCGGCGGTGCGCGTGGCGCCCGCCTGCAGCGCGTAGACCGCGAGCGGAAGGCCCGTGGCGATCAGCACCGCCGAGGGGAAGTCGAACGACCGGTCGGCGCTGCGCCGGTTGGCGGCGCGCGCGGCGAGCGCGATGGCGATCGCGGCGAGCGCGATGGGCAGGTTCACGTAGAACACCCAGCGCCATCCCGCGTGGGTGTCGATGAGTCCGCCGATCAGCGGCCCGAGCGCGAAGAACGACATCGGGATCCCGATGTACACGCCCATCGCCTTGCCCCGCTCGCCGGGCGCGAAGTTCTCGATGACGAGCGCCGCCGACGCGGGCTGCATCAGGCACGCGGCGACCCCCTGGAGGATGCGCCCCGCGAGCAGCATCCGCGCGTCGCCCGCCATGCCGCACAGCACGCTCGCGGCCGCGAACAGCGCGACCCCGCCGAGGAACGCGTTGCGCTTGCCGAGGATGTCGCCCACGCGGCCGCCGATCGCCATGAGCGCCGCCAGCGTGACGAGGTAGCTGGTGGCGATCCAGCTCACGCCGTTCTCGTCGAGTCCGAGCGCCGCGCCGATCGACGGTCCCGCGATCGCCGTGACCGTGATGTCGACGAAGATCATCGAGAGGCTGCCCGTCAGCGCCAGCAGCATGAGCCAGCGGCGCGGGTTCGGCGTCGGTGTTGGAGCGGCCGTGTCGGGCACGCGGGGAAGGTACCCGAGGATGCGCGCGGCGGCGTCGGTCGAACATCGGGCGATCCGACGGTCGAAGGACCGCTACGCGACGGCTGGGCGACCGCCGCGCACGGTGCATTCATTGGCGCTTCCATTGGCGCTTCAGTTGGCGCTTCAGTTGGCGCTTCGATTGGCGCGCGTCGATCCACGCGGATACAACACGAGCCGCATGTCCAAGTCGCTGCAGTCGATCCGCAGGGGAGCGCTCGCGTGGTGCGCGCGGGCCCGCGGTGCGCTGCCGACCGGCGTGAACGACGCGATCTTCGCGCTGCCGACGCGCGCGACCGACGACACGCCGGCGCTCGCCCGACGCATGGGATGGTCCCTCCGCGACCTCGGCGAGAACCTCGCGCGGCATCCGCGTGGCGTCGCGGACGGGCTACCCGAGCCTGCAGTCGGGGCGCCGCGCGCCTCGGCCGACGATGCCGGCGCTCGGCTCGTCGCCGACGCCGACGCCGATGCCGATGCCGAGGACCGTGCCGCAGTGCGCCACCTTGCCGCCGCGCTTCCCACGGCCACCCGTGCGCCGCAGGCCTTCGCCGCCTTGATCCCGCGTGGCCGCGTGCTCGGCCTCGCCTGCAGCGCCGTCGCGCCCGGGGGCATCGCGCTCGCCGATGTGAGCCCGCACGCGGGCGAGCCGCTCGCGCGCCACCGTGCGCTGACCTCCTTCGTGGTCGCTCCGCGCCCGCGGCGGGTGGCGGGGCGCTCGGCGCTGCTCGGCGCGATCGGCCACGACAACTTCTACCACTGGATGTTCGATGTGCTCCCGCGCATCGGGCTCGTCGAGGCCGCCGCACTCGGACCGATCGACCGCTGGATCGTCGCCGAGACGCGCCTGCAGGTCGCGCGCGAGCTCCTCGTTCGCTGCGGCATCGACCCAACGCGGCTCGTGCCGGTGGGGAAGGGCGGCCACCTCGAGTGCGAGGAACTCGTGGTCACCAGCGCGCCGGGGGCGATCTGCCAGCCGACGCCGCGTTCGGCGGCGTTCCTGCGCGGGGCGCTCGCGGGCGCGGGCGGAGCCACCGCCGGGCGGCGCATCTATGTCGCCCGCCGTGGGCGCCGCAAGGTGTCCAACGAGGTCGAGCTCGTTCCCGTGCTCGAGCGTGCGGGGATCGAGGTGGTCGCGATGGAGGGGCTCTCGCTGGAGGCGCAGATCGCGGCGTTCCGCGGGGCATCGCTGGTGGTGGCGCCCCATGGCGCGGCGCTCGCGCACCTGGTGCACGCCGCGCCCGGCGCGACCCTCGTCGAGCTGATCCCGCGCGGGTATCTCAACCAGTCGTTCTACGCGCTGGCGGGTGCGTGCGGCATGCGCTACCACGCGCTGCTCGGAGAGCCGACGCCCTCGTCGTCGGGCGGTCCGACGGTGCGCGACTTCACCATCGAAGCGCAACGGCTCGACCGTGCGCTTCGCGCGGTCGAGCCGTGTGCCTGAGCTTCGCTCCAAGACGTACTGCGCCACCCGTCCGAGTGGGGGATCTCCAGCCCCCTGAAGATCCCCGCGCGGGCCCTCCCCAAATGCGGCCCCATCTGTCAGACAGATCGGTCAGACCCATCGGTCAGAAGAGGCGGCGTCGCGGGCCCGACATCACTCGGACGGAAGTGTCGCGCCGCGGTCGGGCTCAGTGAGCCTGTCCCGCCGGCGCGCAGCCGCAATCCTTGAGAAACCGTCGGATCGCGGAGATCTCGTGATCGCTCTGCAGCGTGTGGCCACCGCCGCGGGGGATCGGGAAGGTCATCTCGCGACCCGCGAGCTTGACCTTGAGATGGTCGTGCTTCGTCTGCTCGGTGGTTCCGCCGAGCGACTCGAAGAGGTGCACGACATCGCGCCAGTGGATGTTGTGCGAGGTCGGGTGCGCGAAGATCTGATCGAGCGTGCGGTTGTGGTGAGACATGCGTGTGCTCCTGGCGATGTTCCGGTCACTGCCTGCCGGACGCGTGGTCCCCGGGGTGCCAGTCGTCCCGATCCGGACTTCCGGCGCGGAACGCTGGGCGCGATGCGCCGATGTTCCTTGCCGAGGGACCCCCTGCGGCAGGGGAAATCGACTCGACATCGACTCTAGCAGAGATTCGGATAGAGGTATCCGCAATTGGTCGCTTTTGCTCAAAAAGTGCGCACTGCGGGGCGCGCGCCCCAGCCTTGGCTGGAACCGCGCCTGAAAAACACAGCGCGGCGGGGGACGCCCGCCGCGCTGCTTCCGATGTTGCCGCATTTCAGCGCCCGAGGCGCCGTTCGGTCGTCGCGTTCAGTTGCTGCCAGGAGCGCCCGGAGCGCGGTTGCCGCGGTTGCCGCGCGCGCGCGGAGCGTCGCCCGCGGGGGCCTCGGCGCCTTCGCCGCCCTCGTCGGCCTGGAAGAGCTCGTGGCCCTTCTCCTCCATGTCGTGGAGCTTGGTGACGAGCGCCTTCGCCTCGGCGGCCTTGCCGTCGAGGATCGCGTACTCGAGCTCGATCGCGATCTTCACGCCGTCGAGCATCATGCGGCGGTAGGCGGCCTCGAACGCGGCCTTGTCCTCGCCGAACTTCGCCTTCGCGGCGGCCGACATGCGCAGCGACGCGGCGCCGGCCTTGGCCCCGACCACGCCCATCTGCAGGCGCTGCACGGCCTCGAGGTCGGCGGCGCGGGTCGACGCGTCCATCGCCGAGGCCTTGAGCGCCTTGTAGGCGCCGTTCATCTGCTTCATCGCGCCCTCGACATTGACCGGACCGCCGGGCTGACCGCCGCGCTGTCCGCCGGCGCCGCCACCCTGGCCGCCGCGCATGCCGCCCGCCTTCGCGAACGCCTCGAGCTCGGCCTTGTCGACGAAGCCGTCCTTGTTGGCGTCGGCGCGCTCGAAGATGCGCTCGGCGAGCGGACCCGAGAGCTCATCCTTGGCGAGCTTGCCGTCGCCGTTGGCGTCCTGCTGCATGATGCGCTCGACCATCTGCGCGGGGTCGCCGCCGCGGCCGCCGGGGCGCTGGCCGTCCTGACCGCCCGGACCACCGCCCGGGGGGAACGTGCCGTCCTGCTGGGCGGCGGCGATCGAGGCGAGCGAGAGAGCGAGGGCGCTGGCGAGAATGCGTGCGGTGTTCATGATGCGCGGCCTGTGGGCCGACTCCGTGTGTCCCGCGCGATCCGCCGACGAGGCGTTGGCGCGGGCGCGGGAGAACGTATCCGAACTCCTGCGATTGCGGCGAAACGTATCGATCGTGGGGGCGCGGCCGCGGCGGCGGGCGCCACGGGGTACGCGAGCGGCCGTGAAAAAGACAGGCCCGCCGGCGTGTGCCGACGGGCCTGCGAGGTGTCAGGAGAGGTGTCCGGAGAGGTGGCCGAGGACGCCGCGGGCGTCGTTACGGGCAGGCGCCCCAGCCGCTCAGAAGGATGGCGAGGTCGGCGGCGCCGGTGGTGCCGTCGCCGTTGAGGTCGGTCACGCCGCCGAGGCCCCAGCCGGCAAGCAGGGCGCCGAGGTCGCCGCCGTTGACGACGCCATCCGGGGTGGCGGGCGAGATGTCGCCGATGCACGGCTGCGGGACGCTCGACGAGTCGGCCGGATCGCTGCCCGCGTCGCGCTCGTCGCCATCGAGGAATCCGTCGAGGTCGCGGTCGACGCCGAGTCGCGTCTGCGAGCCCTGCGGGACAAGCGTGTAGGTCAGCTCGCTGCCGGTGCCCGCGAGCGCGAGCAGCGCCGCGGCGGTGAGGGTCGGTTCCGCGGCGCGGTCGCTGCGGAAGCTCCCGCCCTGCAGCATCCATCCGCGCGGCTCGCCGCCGACGCGGCCCTTGACCACGAGCGCGGGACCGCCGGCGCCACCGGCGATCGCGATCAGCTGGTTGATGCGCGCGGTGTCGTTGGCCACGCCGTTCGCCGTGACCTGCTGCCCGATGCCCGCATGCGAGCCGGAGTTGAAGCTCATGCAGAACGCCTCGATGTCGCGGCGCTGCTGCTGTCCGGTGGCGTTGTTCGCGAAGGTGAAGCCCGTGGTGATCGCGTCCTGGAAGGTCGCCTTCTCGCCGTTGTGCTCGAAGCCGAAGCCGCGCAGCGCGCCCGTCGAGGCGAAGTTCGCGCCGTTCTTGCGCCACTGCTCGCGCAGGTGCGCGTTCTTGCGGTTCTGGTTCTCGCCGCCGGGCGCGGGGATGTCGACGCGGTTGTTGCTGCCGATCGCGCCCGGATGGCACGCGGTGCAGGTGAGCCCCGGCGCGCCCGGAGGACCGGCGAAGAACTGGCCGGTGGTGAAGAGCGTCTGCCCCGTGACCGCGTTGCCCGTCACGTTGACGCCGGTCTGCGTGCCGCCCGCGATCGCGACCGCGGTGCGCAGCGTGTTGTCGATGTTGCGGTTCGGATTCGGCGGGAAGACCAGCGAGCCGACGTACGCGGTCATCTGGCCCATCTCGGCCGGCGAGATCTCCGCGCCGCGGCCCTGGAGGTGGGTGAACGCGACGTTGAACTCGGTGAGGTCGTTCTTCTCGCCGCGCCAGTGGAGCGGCTCGTTGCCGATGATGCCCTGCAGCGTCTGCGTGGTCATCGGGCCCTTCATCGGGTGCCACGGGATGCACGCACCGGGCGCCGCGACCTGGCAGACCTCGTCGAATGCCTGGACGGTGCCGGTCGGATCGCCGAGGTCCCAGCCCATGCGGTCGCTGCGGGCGTCGATGTGGCAGGTGGCGCAGGAGACGTGGCCGAGGCCCGAGGTCAGGTGCGTGTTGAAGATGAACTTGCGGCCGGCCTTCACGCTCGCGGGCGTCGCGTCGTGGAAGGTCGCGCGGCCCGCCTCGCTGAGCGACGAGGTGCTGATCGCGCTGACCGATCCCTCGAAGCGGTTGAGCGCGTAGACGAACGCGCCGCTGGGCGCCGCGACCACGCCGCTCGGTCCCTCGCCGACATCGATGCGCGCGATGCGCGCGCCGGCGGCGTTGACCGCGATCACGCAGTCGGAGCCGAGCGCGGCCACGAACGCGGCGCTGCCGTCGGGCAGCCACGCCACGCCGCGCGGATCGCCGATCGACTGCAGGCGCTGGAGCTCGGGGATCGACGGGGCGGTGTAGGTCAGGTGCGGATTGAGGTCGAAGATCGCCGCGCCGGGCGCGCCGCCCGCGGGGACGAGCGCCGCCTGCATGCGGGCGAAGGTGCCGTCGAGCTTGGGCTCGAAGCGGATCTCGTTGCGGGCCTCGATGCCGACCGCGAGGATCGATCCGTTCGGTGCCACGCCGATCGACGCGACGGTGGTCATCAGGCCGGTGACGTAGCTGGTCGCGAGCGTGCCCGCGTCGACCACGGCGATGTCGTTGTCGACGACATCCCAGGTGATGAGGCTGGTCCAGTTGCGGTTGTTGTCGTCGAGCCACTGGCCGGCGGCGTTCTTGCGCGCGATGTGGGCGACGCGCGGCGGGAGCGGCTGTCCCACGGTGCGCGGGGGATCGAACGCGGTCCCGTTGTTCGGCGGCGGATTCGCGCCGGCGTACGGGCCGCCCGCGAGGTTCACCGTCGCGCGGGGAATCACGGTCGTCCGGTTACCCGACTCGAACACCGCCAGGTAGACCTTGGTGCCGTCCGGGCTCGTGGCGAGCGCGCGCGGCGATGCGCCGGCGATCGGGGTCGAGGTCAGCGTGGGCGCGGCCGCCGCGGCATCGAACGACACCAGGCGGTTCGCGATCGCGAGCGAGACGAAGGCGCGCGAACCCGTGGCCTTCGAACCCTCGGCCTTCGAACCCTCGGCCTTCGAACCCTCGGCCTTCGAACCCTTGGGCCCCGCGAACACGACATCGGCGGGCTCGTCGCCCACCTGGATGGTGCGCACCACGCGCATCGAGCCGAGGTCGACCACGCTCACCGAGTCGGAGACCTGGTTGACGACCCACGCCTCGCCGTTCGAGCGCACGCGCACCGACACGGGATCGACGCCGACCGGAACCGCGCCGCGACGGACGGGGAGTCCGCCGACGAGGTCGAAGACCTCGAGCTGGCCGTCGGCGGTGTTGACCGCGAGCAGCGTGGAGCCGTCCGGGGTGATGTCGATCGGGTGCACCTGCGGCGACTCGAAGTTGACGAAGGCACCGGTGTTCTGCGCGTCGGCGGCCTGCGGGAGGACCGTCGCGGCGAGGCACGCGACGAACGAGTGCAGGAGGGCGGACTGCGTTCCGACGCGCCGCGCGGCGCGGGAGGAACGGGGGAGGGAGGTGCTGTTCGCGTGGTGCTTCATGGGGTGGCTTTCGGCGGGTGCCGTTCCTCCGGCGCGCTCGCGGGTGCGTGCAGGCCGCGCGCGGCGAGGTGCGCCGGGGGTTTCGGCGAACGCGATTTGGCAGAGGGTGGCGCACGGGGGACGCCCGGGTCGCGCGATCCGACGAGTTTCGCAGGTTTTGTCCGCAGGAGGGGGCTCTGTGCGGGTGGACGTGTGGGTGGACGTGCGGGCGATCGCGCGCAGGGATGCGCGGAGGCGGGTTGGCAGCCGCCGGTCGTCGACCACCCGTCGTCAACCACCCGTCGTCAGCTGCCTGTCCACGCCGACAGCACCGCCGCGAGGTCGGTGGCGCCGACCACGCCGTTTCCGTCGATGTCTGCGGAGGCATCCGCCGAGCCCCAGGTGTTGAGCACCGCGGCGAGGTCGATCGCATCGACCACGCCGTCGCGGTTCACGTCGGCGGGGTTGGGCGTGTCGCAGGCGTCGAGCCGGCCGTCGCCGTTGGCGTCGAGCGCGGGGTCGCGCGCGATCTCGAGCAGGTCCGGGCGGTCGTCGCCGTCGCAGTCGGCGAAGGCATTCCAGGTGAGGAACGCGGAGCGCGTGCCCACGCCGGCGTCGGGCTCGGGAAAGACATCGATCCAGCGTCCGTCGGGGCCGTCGATGCCGGACATGACGAGCGCACTCGGGAACACCGAGCTCTGCGCGGGTCGGAACGGCTTCCAGCCGAAGGGCGCGACCGGCGCGCCGTTGCGCCACTGCCACGGTCCGCCGGGCTCGCGGAAGCCGCCGAGCCACGGGCCTGCGCAATCGAACGCGCCCGGGTAGTCCGACTGCAGCTCGAGGAAGGCAAGCTCGGCCGGCGAGTCGGCGCGGGAGAGTTCGGCGTCCATCGAGGCGGCCAGCGCCTCGGCGTCGTGCCATGACCAGTTCGAGGCGACCACCACCAGCGTGCGCAGTCGTCCGTCGCCACCGGCGGGTCGCGTCCAGCGCACGGCGGTGAAGTCGACGACCGTCGCGGCGGACGCGCGCGGCGCGGCGGCGAGCGCGCAGGCGCAGAGGATGGCCACGGCGGGGCGGGTCACCCGCGCAGCATGACACCA
>CAMBUI010000028.1 GCA_945870915.1 Candidatus Kuenenia stuttgartensis
CTTGCCTTGGCCTTGGTTCTTACCTTGGCCTTGGTTCTTACCTTGGCCTTGGTTCTGACCCTGGCTGTGGTTCTTGCCTTGGCCCTGACCCTGACCCTGACCCTGACCCTGACCCTGGCCCTGGCCCTGGCCCTCGCCCTGGCCCTGGCCTTGACCTTGGCCCTGGCCTTGACCTTGGCCCTGGCCTTGACCTTGGCCCTGACCTTGACCCTGATTCTGTCCCTGGCCTTGCGAGCTGCCCGGGTTGTTCGGGTCGCCGCCACCACCGCCGCGGCGCCGACGCCGCCTCCGACGACGGCGTCGCTTGCCTCCGCCTTCGCCCGGGACGCCGGCGTCTCCGCCCGCGGGTCCACCGCTGAAGTTCTGCTGTCCACCCTGTTGGTCGCCGGGTGTGTCCGCCTGCTGCTGCTGCTGATGATGCGGATGGTGCTGCGTGCTCTGCGGCCTGCGGTCCGAGCGCTCGTCACGCGGGTGCGGCGCGTTGGCGATCGGTTGCTTCACTTCGACCACGACGGGCGCGGGAGCCGGTGATGCCGGCGCGCCTCCATCGCGGTCCATCGGGCGCGACGGCGCCTTCTCGCTCGAGGGGCGCTTCGACGACGGCTTCGAGGTGGACTTGGCGGGCGCGTCCGAGCTCGTCGGGTCCTTGGTCGTCGGGTCCTTGGTCGTCAGGTCCTTGGTCGTCGTCGCCTTCGCGGTGGTGGCCTTCGGCGCTGCGTCCTTCGCCGCCGGCGCCTTCGCGGAATCGCTCTTCGCGGTGGGCTTCTTGGCGGCGGGGGCCTTCGACGACGCGGTCTTCTCCGCGGTCTTCTCCTGGGTCTTCCCCGCGACCTTCTTCTCGGCTGGCTTCTTCTCGGAGGCCTTCTTCTCAGTGCCCTTGGTCGCGGTGGCCTTCTTCGCTGCGGGCTTCTTCTCCGCAGCGGGCTCCTTCACGGCAGGCTTCGTCGCCGCCTTCGCGGTGGCCTTCGCCGGCTTCGCGACCACCTTCGCGACCACCTTCTCGGCGACCTTTTCAGGGGACTTCGCGGCCGAAGGCTCGGACTTCTTGACGGTCTTCTTCGATGCGGACTTCTTGGCGGCCATCGTGTGAACCAGTGGTCGACTGCGGCTCGCGCGGAACGCAACGGAAGCGGCCGAGGATCCCGACACGCAGCGCGCGCGGGTCGCAGTCGAGGATGAGCGGTGACATGCGGTGCTTGGGCGCGGATGGACCGAACGGAAAGACTGGTTCCGGTGGCGCGGCGCGCCCGGCTTCAGACTCCCTCTGCGATCGTCATCGGCGTCGGGGCGACTGCCCTCGACCCGCGTAGTCAAACAGAGCGGCAGGGCAGTGTCAAGTCAGGCGAGATGCGCGAGTTGCGTCGCGACGCGGGCGCCGATGCGGGCGTTGTGGATCAGGACCGCGAGATTGGTGGCGAGCGACGCGCCGCGCGACGCACGCGCAACCGCGGAAAGCAGCACCGGCGTGACCTCCGCACCGCGCGCGCCGACGCGCTCGCACTCGGCGAGGCCGTCCTCGATCGCGCGCTCCATGACCTCGGCGGGCAGCGCGAACCGTGTCAGCGGCGGCACGCACAGCAGCATGCCGCGATCGGGGAGGAGTTCCCGGTGCGCCGAGAACAGCCGCGCGGCATCGTCGGGATCGGCGGCCTCGGTGTTCACGCGCAGCTGCGCGTTGCCCTCGGAGAGAAAGCGCGGGAAATACGGCGTGCCGAGGCCGACCAGCGGGACGCCGAGCGTGTCGAGCATCTCCACCGTGGCCGGGAGGTCGAGGATCGACTTCGCGCCCGCGGTGACCACCAGGGTGCCGGTGTCGCGGATCGCGTGCAGGTCGGCCGAGATGTCGGGGAGCACGGCGTGGCCGCGGTGGACGCCGCCGATGCCTCCGGTCGCGAACACCGGCAGTCGGGCAAAGCGGCAGGCCAGGAGCGTGCCCGCGACGGTCGTGCCGCCCGAGCCTCCGCGTGCCGCCACCAGCGCCGCGTCGCGCGCCGCGATCTTGTGGACCTCGCGCATCGCGGCGAGTTCCTCGAGCTCGGCATCGGCGAGGCCGACGACCAGCTGCCCCCGCAGGAGCCCGACGGTCGCGGGCACCGCGCCCTCGGCGCGCACCGCCGCTGCGAGCGCGCGCCCGAGCCCGAGGTGCGCGGGAGTACCGCCCTCGAAGCAGGCGCGCACGGTGGCGGGGGTGTCGGCGTCCGCAAGGTATGCGGGCATCCCGTCGAGCGGCGCGCGCGGCAAGCCGTGCGTGACCGCCGCCGTCTCGAGCGCGACCACCGGCCGGCGCGAGGCGAGCGCGTCGCGCACCTCGTCGGAGATGCGCAGCAACCGGCTCATCGCCTGCTGGTGCGGACGCGGCCGCCGAGGCGACGGCCGGGCAGCGCCGTCGGCACGATGCCGTCGGGGAACATCGACGCGTCGACGGCCTCGGCGGGCACGGGAACCTCGGGGCCGGCGATGCGGTTGCGCGCGGACTGCGCCTCTTCCTTGCGCTTCGCCTCGTGCTCGCGCATGGCGACCACGTCGGAAGGCACCGGTCCGGGCTTGAAGTCGTCGTACTCCTTGGTCGGGATCTCGACGTTCGCGAGCATCTCGATGTTGGTGAGCAGCTCGCCCTGGTCGGGCGCCACGAAGCTCCACGCCACGCCCTCGCGTCCGGCGCGCGCGGTGCGGCCGATGCGGTGGATGTAGACCTCGGGATCCTCGGGCATGTCGTAGTTCACGACATGGGTGATGTCGTCGACATCGAGTCCGCGCGCGGCGAGGTCGCTGGCGACGAGCACCTTGAGATCGCCCTCGCGGAGCTTGCCCATGACCTGGTCGCGCTTCTTCTGGTACATGTCGCCGTGCATCGCCATGGCGTCGAACTTGTGCTTGTTCAGGTACTCGGCGACGTCGTCGACCGCGCGCTTGGTGCGGCAGAACACGACCGCGAGGCCGGGGTTCTCCTTCTTCAGCAGGTGGAGGAGGAGGCGCTTCTTGTCCCAGCGCTCGACGGCGAAGTAGCTCTGCTTGACCTGGGAGACCGTCAGGCTCTTCTCGAAGGTGACGATCTTCTCCGGGTCCTTCATGTAGCTGCGGGCGAGCTTCTCGATGTCGGGCGAGATGGTGGCCGACACGAAGATCGTCTGCGGCACCTTCTTGAGCTTGCCGAGGATCTTGCGGATGTCGTCGCGGAAGCCGATGTCGAGCATCCGGTCGACCTCGTCGAGGATCGCGAAGCGGAATTCATGGAAGGGGAGCAGGTTGCGCTCCGCGAGGTCCATGACGCGTCCCGGGGTTCCGACGATGATCGGCGGGCGCTTCTCGAGCAGGGGCAGCTGCTTCTGGATCGGCTGGCCGCCGTAGACGGCCACGGTCGAGACCTTGGCGAACCGGCCGAGCTCCTGGAGCTCCTTGGCGACCTGGATGGCGAGCTCGCGCGTGGGGACGAGCACCAGCGCGGAGAAGCCCGCCTCGGGGTTCAGCATCTGGAGGAGGGGCAGGCCGAAGGCGGCGGTCTTGCCGGTGCCGGTCTTGGCCTGTCCGAGGACATCCTTGCCCTGCAGTGCGGCCGGGATGAGCGCGGCCTGGATTCGGGTGGGGTGCTTGAAGCCCCGCTTGGTCAGGCCGTCGAGGACCTCGGCGCGGAGGCCGAGGTCGGCGAAGGTCTTCTCGAGGACAAAGGTGTCGGGGGCGTTGGTATCCATGAACTCTTTCAGCCGCTCTTTCTGCGGCCGTCCGAGGGGCCGCGGTGATTCGCTTGGAACGCTGATGGTAGAGGCTTTCGGAAGTCGATACAAATGCCGCTGCGACGAGGGCTAGGACGGCCCGAGGCGACCCACGGCCACCGGCGGCGACCGGCAGGTCCGGGAGCGCACGCGGCAGACCGCATGCGAGCGACGGAAAGCTAGGACAGGCACCCGCCATGCAGGACACCAGCACGATCGACATCGACCTGTCCGCGATCGACCACAACATGGCCGTCATCCGCCGTGTGGTCGGGGATGGTTGCGCGCTCTGCCCGATCGTCAAGGCGGATGCGTACGGGCTCGGGGTGGGCAACGTCGCGCGCCGGCTCCTCGCTGCGGGCGCCGAGATGCTCGCGGTGTACTCGCTGCGACAGGCGATCGAGACCGCGGCCGCGATCAAGGGCGCGAAGCCCGTGCTGGTGCTCATGCCCGTCACGCGCATCGGGCGCGAGGACGAGCTGGTGCGCCTCATGCTCGCGGGGCAGCTCCACCTCGTGGTGCACGACGAGGCGAACCTCGACGCGCTCGAGGCGTGCGCGCAGCACCTCGGCATCGAGCTTCCCGTGCATGTCGAGGTCGATGTCGGCATGAGCCGCGGCGGTGCGCTGCCCGACGACGCGATCCACATCATCCACCGCATCTGCGCGTGTTCGCGCCTGCGGCTGCGCGGCGTGTTCGCGCACTTCTCCCACGCGCGCTCCGACGCGGGGCTCACCGCGCGCCAGCTCGCGGCCTACGACTACGTGGTCGAGGCGTGCCGCGAGGTGATGCCCTCCGATGTCTACCAGCATGTCGCGAGCACCTACGCGATGGCCCGCGATGCGCGGTTCCACCGCAGCATGGTGCGCTTCGGGCTCGCGTGGCTCGGCTACGGGCTCGACGAGCTCGAGGCGAGCGCGCCGGTCATCGGCCGCGGCGAGCTCCGTCCCGTCGTGCGCTGGACCACCAGCGTGGTGCAGGCCAAGCAGATCGGCGCGGGCACGGCGGTCGGCTACGGAGGACGCTGGGTCGCGCCGCGGCCCTCGACGATCGCACTGATTCCCGTCGGCTACTCGGATGGCTACCCGATGCCCCGCAACCCGCAGGCCGCCGTCGGCGCGTGCGTGCGTCTGTTCACGCCCGACGGCCGCATGGCGCACGCGCCGGTGGTGGGCGCGGTGAACATGGACCAGATCACCGTCGATGTGACCGGGCTCCACGCGGGCGACATCCACGACTGGATCGGCTGCACGGTCGAGCTGATCTCGCGCGACATCCACGCTCCGACGCATCTGCCGCGGCTCGCCGCCGAGTCGGGGATGATCCCCCACGAACTGCTCACGCGCCTCAATCCGCGCATCGCGCGCACGACGTCGATCACGGCGAACGTGCTGCCCGACGGCGTCACGCCCGTCGCGGCGTCGCTCGAGGCTCCCTCGATGCAGCAGTCGCCCGAGATGCCGCGGCTGAACTCCGCGGTCGGTTGAGAGCCGAGAACCGCGGCGCGGCCGGCGCGCGCAGGTGGCGGCAGGGTGGGCGTCGGATGCTCGGCTGACCCGCGGCACCGCATCCCGCCCCGTCGTGCTCCGCGGAATACCGCGGCAATCCGCGGCCAATCGGGGTTCCCGGCATCCGCGCGCCGCACGCGATGGTCCGCTTCGCCTGCGGAGCCCGCCAAGCTGTCCGAACACAAATCGTCGAGACGGGACCTTGCGGTGCCGACGGAGGTCGGGATCCTGCGTACAGACCGTAGACTGCACCGTCGGCGGATCGGTTTGACAGCTCGTCGGCCAGTTCGTCCGATTCCGCTCGATCCGCGAACCCCGTGCGTTCGCCCCGAACGCTAGACCCCGTGCGCTAGACCCCGTGCGCTAGACCCCGAACGCTTGACCCCGCATGCCGCGACGCGCAAGCTACAGCCTCGCCACCGTCCAGGCGCTTCCCGCGCAGACGGCCTATTCGTCGGAGGCGGCCACCCGCCGGCAGATCGACGCGGCGGAGGAACTGATCCCGACCATCGACGCGCGCGCCGACTACGCGCTGTGCGACGCGCTGCAGCGCATCTTCGGCACGGAGATCGCGGCCGCGGCCGGCGAGATCGTGAGCGGACGCGCGCTGCGCGCGGATCTGGCGACGCTCGTGCTCGAGCTTTCCGCCCGTGTGACCATGCGCCCGGACGAGCGTGCCGGCGGCTCGGCCACCCCCGAGGCGCTCGCGCGCGAGATCGGCGTCGCCTCGAAGACGCTCCAGCGCTGGCGCCGCGCGGGTCTGTGCGCCCATTGGGTGCTCGACCACGGACGGCAGCGCGTCGAGATCTACCGCGCGTGCCTCGAGCGCTTCGCGGCGCAGCATCCGTCGGAGTTCGCGCGCGCGCGCAGCTTCCGCAGGTTCGATGCCGATGAGCGTTGCGTGCTCCTCGCCGAGGCGCGTGCGCTGCTCGAGGGCGGGATCTCGCTCAACCTCGCGGCGAAGCAGCTCGGCATCCGGTTCCACCGCTCGCACGAGGGTGTGCGGCTGCTCCTGCTGCGCGAGTTCGGGGCCCGGCCGTCGGCGCGGCGCGGCGCGGGCGAGCAGGCCCTGCGGCTCGTCGAGCGCGCGTGGCGGCTCGGCGTCGATCCCGCGCGGATCGCGCAGCGCATCGGCCGCAGCGAGTCGCTGGTGCGTGCGCTCGTCGACCGCCGCCGCGGCGAGCTGCTGCGCGGCGTGCAGCCTTCGTGGGTCGAGCTGCCCACCTTCGATCTTCCCGGCGCGGACGAGACCATTCCGTCGGCGCCCTCGGTGCGCCGGCTGCAGCCGCTCGGGCTCGCCGACGGCGAGGTGATCGCCATGATCGCCTCGGCGCGCGAGATCCGCCGGCTCTTCGCCCGCGACGCGCGCGCGGCCAACGAGCGCGACGAGACCCGCGGAGCGGCGATGCACTACCTGCTGCGCCGCGCATCCCGGGCGATCGACGCGTTGCCGCGATGGCCCGACCGCGCGGCCGTCGACCAGGCCGAGACCGATCTGCGCGCCGCGCTGCGCCTGCGGGCGCTGCTCGACGAGCGGGGTCTCGTGATCGCACTCGGTCGCGCCGACCAGGCGTTCGACGGAGGTCCCGAGCGGCTTCCCGCCGACGAGCTCCGCGCGCTCGTGCGCGAGCTCACCCGCGCCGTCCAGCAGGTCGTGCTCAACTTCGACCCTTCGCGCCAGCGCTTCGACCGCGCGATCTCGCTCGCGGCCGACTACGCGATCGCCAAGCTGACGCCCTCGAGGCGCCCCGCCCGCGCCGCGGCGAGGCACGCCACGGGAATCGCGATGCGTGCGCTCGGCGAGACCGCGCAGTGGCAGGGGATCGTCGATCCGATGTCGCACCACGCGGCGCTCGTCGCAGCGGCATTGCCGCGCGGGCCGCTCTCGGCCGCCGCGCGGCTCGTGGCGCGGCGGCATGGCCTCTGCGGGCTTCCGCCGCGCACGGTCGAGCAGCTCGCGGGCGAGGACCGCACGACCGTGGCGCTCATGTCGAAGCGCCTGCGCGACGCGGAGAACGCCGTGCGTGCCGCCGCCCGCGCCCGCGCCGCGGGCGCCTGAGCGACGTCGCCTGCACGCACCGATGGTGCTCGGGACGACGCGACGCACGTACCAACGCGGGTTTTGAAGCGTGTACCGACGTGGATGCTGACGGGTTTCCCGACGCGTTTCCTGACGTGGTTCCTGACGTGGTTCCGAATTTGGTTCCGAATCTGGTTCCGAACGTGGGTGCCCGCAGACGGAGGCAACGCCGCAGTCTGCGGAGCGGATGACGCCGCAATTCAGCCGCGTAGAGCGAAACAGGCCACACGAATCACGCCACAACGAAACAGGCCAGGCTTGCGCCTGGCCCGTTGGTGATCGTGTCGTATGCGGCGGGGCGGGATTCCCCGACCGGTTCAGCGCTTGCTGAACTGGTAGCGGCGACGGGCGCCGGCCTGGCCGTACTTCTTGCGCTCGACCTTGCGGGCGTCACGGGTGAGGAACCCGTTCTCGCGCAGGATCGGTTCGAGGGTCGAGTCGAAGTTCATGACCGCGCGGCCGAGGCCGAGCAGGGTCGCGCCGCACTGGCCGGTGGTTCCGCCACCGCAGGCGTTGACCTTCACATCGACCTTGCCCTTGAGGCCGGTCTTCTCGAGGACGGCGAGGATGAGCTGCCTGTCGCGCTCCTCGACGAAGAACTCGGCGAACTCCTTGCCGTTCACCTCGACCGCTCCCGTACCGTTCTTCATGCGCACACGGGCAACAGCCGTCTTGCGGCGTCCCGTTCCCCAGTACCAGCCCTTCTGATCGGGGCCGCGGAGGATGCGCGTCGAGGTCGAGGGAGTCGTCGTGGTGGTGTCTTCCATGGTGTCTTTCGCGGGTTCGCGCCGGATTCAGGGTGCGGCGCGCAATGTGCTGGAGAGCGGGGTGCTGGAGAGCAGGGTGCTGGCGAGAAGTGCTGTCGCTGGTCTCGCGACGGCGTTGGTCTTGCTGTGGATTCGGCGTTGGATTACTTCGCGGCGGCGGCGCGCGAGTGCGGGCGACGCGGCGCGCTCTTCAGGCGGGCGGCCTTGATGGTGCTCGCGGTGGGCGCGCGCTCCGGCATCGCATGCGCCTCGGGGCGCGACGCGAAGTCGACCGGCGACTGCGAGGTGTGGGTGTGCGCGGCGCCGGCGAACACGCGCAGACGCGCGTGGAGCGAGCGGCCGTAGCGGCCCTTCGGGATCATGCGGAGGATGGCCTCGCTCACGAGACGGGTCGGATTCGAATCCATCTCCTGGCGGTACGAGCGGATCTTCAGACCACCCGGGTAGCCCGACCAACGGCGACGCGTCTTCTGATCGAGCTTGCGGCCCGAGAGGACGACCTTCGAGGCGTTGGTGATGATCACCGCGTCGCCCGAGAGGACGCCGGGGGTGAACTCGGGGCGGTGCTTGCCCATGAGCACGGTGGCGACTTCGGTCGCGAGACGACCGAGGGTCTTGCCTTCGGCGTCGACGTGGCGCCAAACGGTCTTGATCTCACCGGGCTTTGCAATGTAGGTCTGACGAGGCATGGTCTGTCCAAATCGTTCAGCCCGCGGGAGCGGAACTCGCGCGGGGCAGTCAAAGGTGAGCACGGATCGCCGTGCGGAGAATCGGCGAGGATACCACTACCCCCGTTGATGTCAAGATCGTCGCATGCCGACCATGGGGGCGGCGCGGCAGACTATCGTGCGTCGGGCACGCCGAAGGGGCGCGCCGACACCGAGTTGCGCCCGATAAACATGGACCACTGCATGACGCCGAGTGAACGCTTCCGCAAGATCTGTGTCTGGGTGGGCATCGCGGTGGTTGCGCTGGGGGCCGTGCTCCTGCAGCGGCAGCGTTCGGACGCCGACGCCGCGAGCGCGTCCGACGAGGGCGGGTTCGTCGAGGATCGCCCGGACGCGCCCGGGACCTCCGACATCGCGCCGGCAACGCTCGAGACCCAGCTCGCGGCCAAGATGACGGTGGCGCTGCACGCGCTCGCCCCGACCACCGACGCCGCGCAGCTCCTCGGACAGGTCGAGCGCGGGCGCAACGGCGCGTTCGCCGACCGACTCGGCTACTGCGTGCTCGTGGGCAGCTTCGACGGCTGGGACCGCGGCGTCGCGCAGGCGCAGGAGATCGCGCTGCCCGAGGATGCCGTCGACGAGGCGAAGGCGATGCGCGACCATGTGATCGCCGCGATGCGCGCGCGCGTCGAGGAGCGCGCGCTGTCGGCCGACGAATCCGAGGCCCTCGAGTCGCTCCGCCCGACCATGGGCTACTTCGTCGATGTGCTCGGTCCCGACGCGGTCGCCAAGGGCGCGGCGACGACCGCCGTGCTCATCGCCGCCGGACTGTGGTACGTCGGAGCGTTCTTCGTCGGCCTCGCCGCGCTCGCGGTGCTGGCGGTGCTGTGCGGCGGCGGGAAGCTCCGCCCGATCTTCGTCCCCGCGGCCTCGTCGCACGCGGCGGTCGTGCTGGGCGAGACCTTCCTGCTCTGGATCACGCTGTTCCTCACGCTCAATGTGCTCGCCGCGGTCGTGGCCGCGCCGTTCGTGGCCCAGCTCGGCGGGGCGGGCTCGCTGCTGGTGTCGGTGGCGGTCATGTTCTCCTCGCTCGCGGCGCTCGCGTATCCCGCGAGTCGCGGCATCCACTGGGCCGAGCTGCGGCGCCTGATCGGGCTCCACGCCGGCGCGGGCTTCGTGCGCGAGGCGCTGCACGGCGTCGTCTGCTACCTCTGCGCCGTGCCGCTGCTCGTGGCCGGCCTGGTCGTCTTCGCGATCCTGAGCGCGATCTCCGAGGCGGTCGCGGGCGATGCGGCGCCGCCGTCGCACCCGGTGGTCGAGCTCTTCGCCGGTGCCGGGGTGCTGCAGGTGTGCGCGCTGTTCCTGCTGGCGAGCGTGACCGCGCCGATCGTCGAGGAGATCGCGTTCCGCGGCCTGCTCTACGGCCACCTGCGCGGCGTGGTCGCGCCGCGGGTGCGGCTGATCTCGATGATCATCGCCGCGGTCGCGTCGAGCGCGGTCTTCGCGGTGATCCACCCGCAGGGCGTCCTGTTCGTGCCCGCGCTCGGCGGGCTCGCGGTCGGGTTCTGCCTGTACCGCGAGATGCGGTCGAGCCTGGTCGCGCCGATGGTCGCGCACGGCCTCAACAACGCGGTCACGCTCACGATCGGCCTGACGCTGATGTCGTGAGCGCGACGACGCGCCGGCTCAGAACATCGCGCGCATGAACTGCTCGCGCACGATGCGGCCCTTCTCGACGGTGTAGACGCCGCACTCCTGCGAGTCGACCTCGGTGCCGTCGGTCATGCGCACGCGTCCGCTGTAGACCACCGCGAACCCGGTCGAGCAGACATACGGGCCCTTGGCGTGCATCGAGAGCACGGTGAAGTTCTCCTTCCACCACTTGCCCTTCTCGAGCACGCCCTTCCAGCCCTCGAACACGCTGCCGTCGTCCTCGATCGACTCGATCTTGCGGTGGTACCAGGTCGACTCGGCCTCCTCGCTCTTGCCGGCGTTGAACAGCGCGACGAGCGACTCGCCGATCTCCTGCGGCGTCGGGCCCTTGCCGCTCGCGAGCTTCTTGCGGCGGACATGCTTGAACGCGGGGGTCGCGTCGGTGGGCTCGGTCT
Source organism: Candidatus Kuenenia stuttgartensis (assembly GCA_945870915.1). GTDB lineage: Bacteria > Planctomycetota > Phycisphaerae > Phycisphaerales > SM1A02 > QWPT01. Next base: position 10,842 of record CAMBUI010000028.1, read on the forward strand.
TCGACTCCTTCGCATCGGCCTTCGCGGACTTCGCCGCGGCCTTGTCGGCCTTCGCCGCGGCCTTGTCGGCCTTGGCCGCGGCCTTGTCGGCCTTCGCGGCAGCCTTCGCCGCCGCCTTCTCAGCCGCCTTCTCGGCGGCCTTCGCCTGCTTCGCAGCGAGCTTCTCCGCCTTCGCGTCGGCCTTCGCGTCGGCCTTCGCCGCCTCGGTCGCGGCCGCGACGGTGTCGTGCGCGGTGGTCGACTCGGATGCGGCGTCTGACTTCGACTTCTTGTTCTTGTGCTTGTTCTTCGGCATGGGAGGGCTCGCGGGACGGATCGGGCGCGATGCTAGCCCCACCGAAGAACGTCGCGCCGCGTATTGCGCGCCGGGGCGGGAATCTTCACATGAGATGCGGACTTTGCCCGGGCGAACCCGAAGCCGTCGTCGAACCGCGCCGCCGAACCCCGTCGCCGACGAACCCGCCAACGACGAACTCGTCACCGACGAACTCCAGCCGAGCCGCCGCGCGCCTCAGTCGTCGCTCAGCTCGACCGTCCAGTAGGCCTCGTCGAGGAAGGCCTTCCACGACGCGTACTTGGGACTGCCGAGGCGCAGCGAGATGGCGGGGTTGCGCTTGGGCTTGACCGGCTCGCGGATGAGCCGCACGCCGGCCTGCTCCGGCGTCCGACCGCCCTTGCGGGCGTTGCAGCGGACGCACGCGCAGACCAGGTTGGTCCACGAGTTGCCGCCGCCCTGGACGCGGGGCTTCACATGGTCGAGCGTGAGCTCCTTGGTGGTGAAGGTCTTGCCGCAGTACTGGCAGCGGTTCGAGTCGCGGGCGTAGATGTTGCGGCGGTTGAGCTTGACCTGCTCGCGCGGGAGGCGGTCGAACGCGAGCACGCGCACGATCTTGGGCACCGCGATCGAGATGCGCGCGGTGCGCACCCAGTCGTGGTCGGTGGCCTCGAACTCGCGGCGGAACTCGCTCAGCTCGGTCCAGGTCGTGAAGGGGTACGAGACATACGAACCGTCCTCGATGGCGATGACCTCCGCGATCTCCTTGGCGAGGAGCACGAAGGCGCGTCGCGCGTCGATGACGCGGATGGCGCTGTAGTACCGATTGAGGACGAGGACCTTCGCGTCCAGTCCGGAGACACCGCCCGCTGACGCTCCGACCGACACCGCAGACATCGCTGCCGTCACTGCCGAGACCGCTGTCATCGACGCTCCCTGTCGCGGAATCCGTTCCGCAGACCTGAAAAGTCTACCCCTGCCGCGGCGGGGCGCAACGGAAACATGTGGATTCGATGTGGGATCGTCTCCTACAGACCGAGCGCGCCGCGCTGGGCGTCGACGCCGCCGGGGAGCAGGATGACCGGCGTTTCCGCAGGGACATGCTCGGCAAGGAGCCGCGCGACGAGCGGCATCGGCAGGACGCCCTCGCCGGCCCTGCGGACCGCAAGAAGGCCGGTTTCGGCGGTCCCGGCGTCGGGCGCGACATCGGTCAGCAGCACCGCCGCCGCGACGGGTCCGAGGTGGGCGAACATCCTCGCGAGGTGATCCTCGGCCTGCGGCAGCATCGCGGGCGCCAGCAGGTCGCCCGGCGACAGCAGGACCTCGAACGGGCCGCCCGCGCGGTCGCGCAGGAGCTTGACCGAGGCGTGCACATCGCCGAGCACATGCCGGTGGTGGGGGCGGAAGCAGAGCGTCCTTCCGTGGAGGCGCAGCGCGGGCTCGATCTCGTCGAGGAAGGCCTTGAAGCGGTCGTGGCCGGCGCGCATCCAGGTCCGGGGCTCGTCGTCGAACAGCCCTTCGCCGAGCGTGCCCGAGTACGACACGAGCCGGCGCGAGGGGGCCTCGGCATCGGCGATCCAGGTGCCCGACAGCGGGTTGCCCTCGACGAACGCGCCCCATGCGGAGGGCCCGTCGGCGGAGGCGGCCATGTCGGTGGGCATCGCGATCTGCGCGCAGCATGGGGCCTCGAGGCCGAGCATGCGCGCGAGCAGCGCGGCGTCGTGCAGCAGGTGGACGGGGCGGGACATCAGCGGCCCTCGTACACGCAGCGGCTGGTGCAGGTCTCGCACACGATCACCTGCGACAGCATGGGCAGCGTCGGCCTGAGCCGGTCCCACACCCACTTCGCGAGCATCTCGGCGGTCGGGTTCTCGAGGCCGGCGATCTCGTTCAGGCACCGGTGGTCGAGCGCGTCGTGCACCGGCGAGATCGCCTGCTTGATGTCGCCGTAGTCGACCAGGTAGCCCCGGGCGGGGTCCATCTCGCCCTCGACCACGACCTCGACCTTGAAGGAGTGGCCGTGCATGCGCCGGCACTTGTGGCCGTCGGGAAAGCAGGGGAGGAAGTGGGCCGCCTCGAAGGTGAAGCTCTTGGCAAGGGTGACGCGCATCGGACGGGCAGTGTAGGCGGAAAAACACAACCGGCCGCTCGCGCGGCCGGTCGTGATCGATCGCTCGCCGCTGCTGCGGCTCGCGGTGGCGCTGGTCAGCCGGCGGCCGACTCGCCACCCTCGACATGCTTCAGGCCGCGGCGCTGGTCGCGCAGACGACGGCTCTTGCCGAACCGGTCGCGGAGGTAGAAGAGCTTCGCGCGGCGGGCGTCGCCGCGGCGGATGACGTCGATCTTGGCGACGCGCGGCGAGTTCACCGGGAACGAACGCTCGACGCCTTCGTTGGCGACGATGCGGCGGACGGTGATCATGCGGTGGATGCCGCGTCCGGTGTCGGCCAGGAGCACGCCCTGGAAGACCTGGATGCGCTCCTTGTCGCCTTCGATGATCTTGTAGTGCACATCGATGGTGTCGCCGACGCTGAACTTCGGCAGCTCGTTGGCCGCCTTCATCTGACCTGCGACGACGCCTTCGATGACCTGGGTGCGATTCAAACGTGCCATAGGGGGATCCTCATGCGCCTTCGGGCGCGGTTTGGCCGTGCAGTGGTGCGTCGTCGCTCGACGACGCGGTCGACCGCGTGGCTCGTGCAACTTGCGCGGCGGGCTTGTTGGTGTTGGCCGCCGGCAGGGGTTGCGGTTCTGCGAGTGGAGAGTTCAGCAGCAGGTCGGGGCGACGCTCGCGCGTGCGCTCGATCCGCTGCGCATCCCGCCATCGGTCGACCGCAGCGTGGTCGCCCGAGAGCAGGATGTCCGGCACTTCGCGCCCGTTCCACTCGCGGGGACGGGTGTAGTGCGGACAATCAAGGAGAGGTGCGCCATCGGCGGAGCGCACGCTGAACGAGTCCTCCGCAGCCGAATCCTCGTGACCGAGGACGCCGGGCTGCAGGCGGGCGACGGCGTCGATGAGAACCATCGCGCCGAGCTCGCCACCGGAGAGGACATAGTCGCCGATCGAGATCTCGAGGGGCCTGAGCTCCTCGATCACGCGCTCGTCGATGCCTTCGTAGTGACCGCAGAGGAGGGTCAGGCGCGGCTGCTGGGCGAGCCATTCGACGCGCGGCTGGGTGAGCCTCTCGCCTTGCGGCGTGAGGAGCACACGGACCACGCTGCCACCGCCGGCAGCCGGGTCCTGCGACTCGGCGGCCTTGACGGCGTCGAAGATGGGCTGGCACATCATCACCATGCCTGGACCTCCGCCGAACGGCCGGTCGTCGACCTTGCGGTGCTTGTTCGCTGCGTACGCGCGGATGTCGTGCGTGTGGCACGAGATCCGGCCTTGCTCGATCGCGATCGCGGGAATGCTCGTGGAGAGGAAGCCCGTGAACAGGTCGGGAAAGATGGTGAGCACGTCGATTCGCATGGTTCGCACGCGGTTCGGGACTGTGTCACCAACGCAGCGCAGCCGCGTGTCGCGACGGCGTTCGTCAGATCACCTTCGGTTTAGGCCTTCTTGCCCGGGGTGGGATCGACGCCGACCTTCTTGAGGAGGTTGGCGGCGGTCTCCGAGGGCTGCGCGCCCATCGAGAGCCAGTGCTTCACGCGCTCGGTGTTGAACTGGTACTGCGCGCCCGGCTTCGCGGTCGGGTTGTACCAGCCGAGGTTCTCGATCACGGCGCCGTCGCGCGGGTTGCGCTTGTCCATGGCGGACAGACGGTAGAACGGAGAATGGGCGCGGCCCATTCGCTTCATGCGGAGGACGACCATGTCGTCACCCTTTCATCAAAGGCGGGCCTCGGTCCCGTCCGTCGCATGACGGACTCATCAGGACTCTGACGCAGCGTGGGGCGGGAGTGACCGCCGTGCGCTGCGCCTTCGGCTCGCGGTTGCGAGTCGCACAAGGTAGGGGAAAGGGCGGGGGCATGCAACGCGCGGGTGCCGACGGGGGCGGTCGTCGGTCGGTCGCCGGTCGGTCGCCGGCGACGACGCGGCGCCATGTCGCCCGATAACGCGATGCGAGGTCGCGGGTTGGGGCCCGTGGGTGGGATCGGGCGCCCTCACGCGAGCCTTAGCCGCCGAGTCCGCTGACCCACATCGCGAGGTCGACGCCCAGCCGGTCGGCCCAACGGCCCATGATGCCGCCCACGCCGCTGAACATCGCGATGATCACGATGAAGAAGCCCGCGTTGGCGATCTTCGGGTTGTGCATCCAGCGGTAGTAGGTGCGCGAGAAGCCGGCGAGCACGCTCGCCCCGTCGAACGGCGGCAGCGGCAGCATGTTGAAGAGCGCGAGCATGCCGTTGAGGCCGCCGCCGATCAGCAGGAAGATCGACATCTGGAACGCCAGCCCCTCGGGCAGCGACCGGATCGCGCGCAGCACGCTGCCGTTGGCGGCGATCTCGTCGCGCAGCAGGAGTCCGAGGCCGCCCCAGCAGAGGAGCCACAGCACGACATTCATCGCCGGACCCGCGCCCGACACGACGATGCGGCCGCGGCGGCCCCAGCGGAACTTGCTCGGATCGACCGGCATCATGCCCCACGCGATTCCCGTGAGCGCGAGCAGGATCAGCGACACCCACCCCATGTGCACCACCGGGTTGGGCGTCATGCGTCCGTAGATGCGCGGCGTGTCGTCGCCCTGCGAGAGCGCCGCCCAGCCGTGGGCGAGCTCGTGCATGGTGATCGAGAAGATCCCCCAGAAGAGGAACGCCGCGGCCGCAGCGGGGCCGAGGCTGTTGTAGATGCCGAAGATTCCGATGTCCATCAGGTGCGCAGGATAGGCGAGGCGTGGTGGGCGCGATACACGGCCTCTCCCGCCGCGAAGGTATGTTCGACGCGCGGAGTCTCCCGCGTCCAGTCGATCTCGAACGGCGAGCGGTCGAGCACGACGAAGTCGGCTGCGCGTCCTTCGGCGAGCACGCCGCCGGGGAGATCCAGCATCTCCGCCGCCGTGCGCGTGTACGCGGTCAGCGCCTCGTGCACCGTGATCGAATGCTCGGTGGCGAACGGACGCCCATCGAGATCAAGCCCCGTCACCGCCGCCTTGATGCCGAGCAGGGGATCTGGCGACACGATGGGCCAGTCGCTGCCGAAGGCGAGGCGCGCGCCGTGCGCCATGAGCGCGCGGAAGGCGAAGAAGCGCTCGATTCTCGAATGCCCGAGCCGCGCCAGCGCCTGCCGCGCGTCGTCGGCCTTGTGCAGCGGCTGCATGCTGGCGAAGCGGCCCGCCATGCGCGGGATCTCGCGCGGGTGCAGCGTCTGCGCGTGCTCGAATCGCGGCGCGGGTGCGTCGTCGCAGGCGTCCATCGCGTCGAGCAGCGCGCGCGCGGCGCGGTCGCCGATCGCGTGCACGCTCGGCGAGAGCCCGAGCCGCTGCACCGCGCGCATCCAGTCCGCGAGCTCACCGCGCAGCGTGTGCTCCATCGCAAGGCCACATGTCTCGGGCTTGTCGGCATACGGCTCGAGCATCCACGCCGTGCGCGAGCCGAGCGTGCCGTCGGCGAAGCTCTTCATGCCGATGATGCGGAAGAAGCCGCTCGATTCGCGCGGCAGCTCCGGCGGCTGCGCCAGCGGCCAGTCGCGGTCGAGCACCGTCGCGTGCACGCGGAGCGTGGGTGCGTCGCGCGCGGGCACCAGCGAGGGAACAAGGACATCGCGGATGTCGCACAGGTACTCCATCGAGCCGACGGAGCCGATGCCGAGCGCGTGGAGATAGGCGGTCGCCTTCGCGAGGTTCGCGCGCTTCGCCGCCAGCGACGGCGCGGGAATCGCGGGAATCACGCGCTTCCACGCAGCCTGCTCGCGGAAGATCCCGAGGTCGGCCTCGATCTCGCCGCCATCGATCGGCGAGGTGTCGAGCAGCGCGAGCGCCGCGTCGTTCACGACGCACGCGTGCTGGTCCATGCGCCACGCGACGGCGGGGCGGCTGCCCGCGGCCGAAAGCCATGCGCGCGTCGGCGCCTCGCCGCGCCAGTCGGACTCGTTCCAGCCGAATCCGACGAGCCACGCCCCGCGCTCTCCCGCGGCATCGAGCGCGCCCGCGTGCGCCGCGATCCTGGCCTCGAATTCCCCACGCGCCGCGCATCCCGACAGGTCGCACTGGGCGAGCGTCGCCGCCCCGAGGGTGAGGTGCAGGTGCGCGTCGATGAATGCGGGTCCGACCCAGCGGCCGCCGAGATCGACCACATCGCCCCCGGGCGCCGCATCGACCGCGGGAGCCGCATCGACCGCGGTGATGGTGCCATCGCGGAACGACAGCGCGCGCGCATGCGGCCGCGCCGGATCCGCGGTCCAGATCCGGGCGTTCACGAGCGTGATCGGGCGAGTGGTCGCGTGCATCGGAGGGGCTATGCTACGACCCCCATGCATGTGATGCGCGCACCGTCGATCGTTCTCCTCGCCTCCGTCGCGGCCGTCGCGCCGCTCGTGTCCTGCGGCGATGCGCCCGCGCCGAAGCCGCCGACCCCGGCGGCGCCGGTGGGAGGGGCCACGGCGCCCGTTCCCGCGCCCGCATCGGGATCCGCGGTGTCGGATGCCGCCGCCGCCGCGGCCTCTTCGGCGGCCTCTTCGGCGACATCGGCCGCAGCATCGTCGTCCGGCCTCGACCCCTCGAAGTGGAAGACCTCGGGCAGCGCCGACGATCCCGCGGTGATCGAGGTCGCGGGCCTGCGCGCCCCGAAGCCGACTTCCTGGGTGTGGACCAAGCCCTCCATGCAGTTCCGCACGCTGCAGTACGCCGTCGCGGGCGAGGGCGACTCGACCAAGGCCGCCGAGCTCATCGTGAGCGTGTTCATGGCCGGCGACGGCGGCCCCCTCGACGCGAACATCACGCGCTGGAAGGGCCAGTTCCGCCAGGGCGACGCGGCCCCCGAGCCGAAGGTCTCCGACAAGGAGGTCGGTCCGCTCAAGGTCAAGTTCGTCGAGCTCGAGGGCGACTACATGGCGATGGGCGCCGCCGGCGCGAAGCGGGACTTCTCGCAGATCGGCGCGATCGTGCAGGCGTCGGGGCGCAACGTGTTCTTCCGCCTGATCGGGCCGAAGGTCACCGTCGAGGCGAACCGCGACGCCTTCATGAAGATGATCGACGGCCTGATGCCGGCGGATTGAGTTCGTTCGCCCATGACGCAGAAACGCCGCGCGATCGAATCGCGCGGCGTTTCTTTCACCGGAGGGAGCCGCCGCAGCGGCGACCGCCCGAATTCACCAAAGGAAGCCGCCGCAGCGGCGACCGCTCACTTACTTGCGCGCGAAGCACGCATTGACTTCGTTCCAGTTGACGACCTCCCACCACGCCTTCAGGTAGTCGGGCCGGCGGTTCTGGTAGTGCAGGTAGTACGCGTGCTCCCAGACATCGCAGCCGAGCAACGGGGTGCCGATGCAGTCGGACACGCCCTTCATGAGCGGGTTGTCCTGGTTCGGGGTCGAGCAGACCGCGAGCTTGCCGTCGGGCATGCGGCACAGCCACGCCCAGCCCGAGCCGAAGCGGCCGGCGCCCGCGGCGGCGAACTTCTCCTTGAAGCCGTCCATCGAGCCGAACGCGGCGTCGATCGCGGCCGCGAGCTCCGCGCTCGGCGCGCCGCCCTGGCCCAGTCCTTGACCTTTGGGCGCCATCCACTTCCAGAACATCGAGTGGTTCCAGTGACCGCCGCCGTTGTTGCGGACGGCGGTGCGGATCGCCTCGGGCACGGTCGCGATGTTGCGGCAGAGGTCGTCGATCGACATCGCCTGCAGGTCGGCGTGGCCCTCGAGCGCCTTGTTCAGGTTGGTCACGTAGGCATTGTGGTGCTTCGTGCGGTGGATGTTCATCGTCATCGCATCGATGACGGGCTCGAGCGCGTTCTCGGCGTACGGAAGGTCGGGAAGGGTGTGTGCCATGGTCTTCTTCGTCTCCTGCTCTGAGGGGATGGTGGGCGTGTGGGCGATTGCGGAAGCCGCGGCGGCGCCGATCGCGCCGAGCGCGACGGTTCCCAGGAACTCGCGGCGGCTTGCATCGTTGTTCTGGCGTGCGTTGTTCATGCGGATCCTCGGGGGAGGGGAGGATAGCCGTCCCGCGCTACGCTGTGCGCCGTGAACCACGCGGCATTCCGGATGATCGACGCCAACCTGAACCGAGCGCGCGAGGCGCTGCGCACGGTCGAGGATGTCGCGCGCTTCGCGTGGAACGACGCCGCCGTCGCCGAGGAGGCGAAGTCGCTGCGCCACGCGCTGCAGTCGGCCGTGGCGGCGATCCCGCCCGAGCGGCTCGCGCTCGCGCGCGACGTGGCGGGCGATGTCGGCACCGCGATCGCGGGCGCCAACGAGTACGCGCGCGGGGACGCATCCTCGGTCGCGGTCGCGGCGGGCAAGCGCCTGACCGAGGCGCTGCGCGTGGTCGAGGAGGCGGCGAAGACGGTCGATCCCGCGGTCGCGCGCGCGGTCGAGGCGCTCCGCTACCGGGCCTACGCGCTCGACGCGCGCGCGACGCTGCGCGCATCGCTCTCGCGGCCGCGGCAGTGGCGCCTGTGCGTGCTCGTCACGCGTGCGCTGTGCGCGAGGCCGTGGGACGAGGTGGTGTCGCGCGCGATCGACGGCGGCGCCGATGCGATCCAGGTGCGCGAGAAGGACATGTGCATCCGCGAGCTCGTGGCGCACGCGCGCGCGGTGCGGGCGATCTGCGCCCCGCGCGGCGTCGCGGTGGTGGTGAACGACCGGCTCGACGTCGCGCTCGCCGCCGGCGCCGACGGCGTGCACCTCGGCACCGACGACCTGCCCGTCGCCGAGGCGCGCCGCATCGCCGGCGCATCGCTCCTGAT
>CAMBUI010000029.1 GCA_945870915.1 Candidatus Kuenenia stuttgartensis
CGTCGACCACCGCGTCGGCCGCGAACGGCCGCGCGCGCTCGCGGGCCGCGCGCCGCATGCGGTCGAGTCGCTCCCCGTCCTCGAGCAGCGACGCGATGCGCCAGCCGAAGGTCTCGGGCGAGTTGAGCCGCACCGCCACGCCCCACTCGAGCAGGTGGTCGCTGTTGCGCTCCTCCTGGCCGGGAACCGGGTGCACGATCGCCATCGGAAGCCCGCACGCGAGCGCCTCGCTCGAGGTGAGGCCGCCGGGCTTGCCGACGGCGAGATCCGCGGCGTGCATGAGTTCGTGCATGCGGTCGGTGAAGCCGAGCACCGCGCAGCGCACCCGGCCCGGCCCGGCCGCCGCCACCACCGCCTCGGCGTCGCGCCGCAGCCGCTCGTTCTTCCCGCATACCAGTGCGACGCCGCAGTCGATCGGCATCGCGAGCACCTGGTGCAGCGTCGACGAGAGCAGCGACACGCCCACGCCGCCGCCGGAAACGAGCAGCATCGGTCCCGTCTGCGGCAGCCCGAAGCGTGCGCGCAGTTCGCCGCGCGAGGGAAGCCGCGCGCTGAACGCTCCGGCGATGGGAATGCCCGTCACCGTGATGCGCTCGCGCGGAACGCCCTTGCCCGCGAGGATCTCGACCGTCTCGGGCAGCGCGACGAACCAGCGGTCCGCGCGCGGGCACACCGCCCACATCGCGTGCGCGTCGAGGTCGGTCACCACCACCGCGAGCGTGCCGCGCCACTCGCCGCGCTCGACCATGCCCGAGACCAGCTCGGCGGCGAGGAAGTGCGTGCAGACGATGGTGTCGGGCCGCTCCCGCGCGAGCATGCGGCGCATCCGCGCGAGCGCCCAGCGCTGCGCCGCGCGCCGCATCGCGCCGCCCTCGGTCGTGTCGCTCGTGCGGTAGAGCCAGCCCACCGCGCCCGGCGCGCGCTCGATCAGCGCGAGGTACGCGTCGCGGTAGAGCGCGCGGAACGGCGCGTTCGCGTGGGCGAGCACATCGACCACCAGCGCGGTGTCTGCGGCGCCGCTGCGCAGCATCGCCTCGGCGACAGCCTGCGCGGCGCGCGTGTGTCCCGATCCGATCGAGCCGGTCAGGAGCAGCGTGCGGCCGAGCGGGGGCGCCGCGTGCCGGGCCGGCGCGCCGGCGGTTGCGTTGCCGGCGCCCGGAGAAGCCGTCGCGGGGGAAATCGTGGCCTGCTGCGCGCGTCCATGCATCGTCGCATGGTGCGCACGCAGCGTCGGCGGCGCGTTCAGCCGCAGTCAAGAACCCGTTCAGCGCATCGCGCGCTCGATCTCGGCGACCGTCTTCGGGATCGCCGCCGTGAGGTTCACGCCGCCGGCCTTCTTGGTCACGAGGATGTCGTCCTCGATGCGCACGCCGAACTTCTCGTCGGGGAGATAGATGCCCGGCTCGATCGTGATCACCGCGTTCTCGGGGATCGGCCCCTCGGGCGTGATGTCGTGCACCTCGAGGCCGAGGTGGTGGCCGCAGCCGTGGAAGAACGCGTCGCCGTAGCCGGCCTTGGTGATGACATCGCGCGCGGCCTTGTCGATCGCGGCGAAGGTCGTGCCCGCCTTGGTCGCGGCGATCGCCGCGAGCTGCGCCTCGAGCACGATCTCGTAGATCTCGCGCTGCCGCGCCGTGAACTTGCCGCCCACGGGAAAGGTGCGCGTCACATCGCACGCGTAGCCCATGTACTCCGCGCCCGAATCGAGCAGGATCACCTCGCCGTCCCTGAGCGGCTCGCGGTTGCCGTGGTAGTGCAGCACCGTCGCGTTGAACGCACCGCCCGCGATCGTGCCGTAGGCGGGCCTGCGCGAGCCGTTGGCGCGGTAGCCGTGCTCGGCGAGCTCCTGCACGTCGAACTCGGTGATGCCCGGCTTGAGGCCCGAAAGCACCGCCTCGTAGCCCTTCGCGGTGATGTCGGCCGCGCGCTGCATCAGCGCGATCTCGTGCGGGCACTTCGCGGCGCGCATGACCGCGAGCAGCTGCGTGTGGTCCACGAACGACGAGCCCGGAATGCGCTCGCCGCTCCTGCGGAACACATCGAGGTCGGGCGACACCGGCGCCGTATGCGCAGCCAGCGGATGCAGCAGCGCGAAGCGCTTCGCGCGCTTGGTCGCCTCGAGCAGGAAGCGCGCGAACGCGGTCGTGCGCATGATCGTGCCCACGCCGTACTTCGCCTTGAGCTTCGACGAGATCTCCTCGCGGAAGCCGTCCCACTTCTCGAGCTCGGGATTGAGCGGCTTGAGGAACAGGATCGTGCGCCGCGCCTCGACCGGGTTCAGCGGATCGAACAGCAGCACCGCGCCCGGCTCGTCGACGATGCCGGTGAGGTACTGGAAGTGCGGGTGCGCGCGGAACTCGCCGTGCAGGCTCGCGTCCATGTCGCCCGCGAACACGAGCGCGACCGAGTCCTTGAGCGACTTGAGCACATGCGCGCGGCGGTTGGCATAGCCCTGCAGGGGGATGCCGTTGAGCATCGCGGGAGCGGGTGCGGCGGCGGTGGCCGCGGAGCGGCCGGCGGAGGTGTTCGACTTCTTTGCCATGGGACGCGGAGTGTAACGCCGCTCCGCCGTGCTACGGTCTATCTCCAGCACATGCGCATGCCCAGGAACCAGGCCGACGGCCAGCCATTCGACCACTTCCCCTCGACCGAGTGGACCTGGCTCGCCACCCGCGTGCTCGAGGCGCCGCGCGACGCCGAGGTGGCGGCGGAGCTGCGCGCGCGCGTGATGGCGCGCTACACCGAGCCGCTGCGCATCTACGCCAAGGGGTCGAGCCTCGGCTGGCTCGACGACGCCGAGGCGCTCGTCAACGGCTTCTTCGCCAGCCGCCTCGCGCGCGACGGCTACCTGGTCAAGTGGTTCGAGAGCGCGATGCCGCTGCGGCGCTTCCTCGCCAACGGCATGCTGCTCTACCTGCGCGAGGAGCGCCGCTCGCGCGTGCGCCGCGAACGCCGCGACGGCGCCTCGCTCGACGCGATGCATGTGCATGGGGCGGATTCCCTCGCGGCCCCCGACGAGCACCGCGCCGTCACTCGACTCCAGTGCATCGAGGAACCCGCGCGGATCCTGCATCGCCGCGCGCAGCACGTCGGGCGAATCCATCACGGCGAGCCGGTGCCCGGGAAACAGGCTTCGCACCAGCGCTGACTCGCGGCGCTCACAAGGACCGACGATTCCAACCGCGGGAAACGTGGCCGCCGAGTGCAGTACCAAGGGACCGATGGAACTGGGCACCGGCAGGAGCATCCCCACCGTTGAGGACAAATCACGATCGCATCGCGGAGTATCCTCAAGTCATCTCGGACCTTCTTGGCGCATTCACGCGTGCGCAGGCACCTTGCCCGCCGAATCGATCAGCCGCGTCGCGTAGCTGTTCATCGCGTCGCGCAGCTGCTCGAAGCTCTCGAGCACGTAGAGGATCGGCTGGTAGTGGTCGATCTCGAAGCCCGTGTCGCACACCGTGTCGAGGTCGAACGGCCTGCGGTCGACCTTGTCGCTGGTGAGCGCGTGCTTCGACTCGCCGGGGCTCGAGATCAGGCCGGATCCGTACAGCTTGACCTTGCCGCCCTCGCGGATGAGCCCGAACTCCACCGTGAACCAGAACAGCCGCGCGAGCCGCTCGGTGTGGTACGGGTCGTTCGTGAGCAGCGCCGCCTTGCCGTAGGTCTGCAGGAAGTCGGCGAACACGGGATCCGCGTGCAGTGGCACATGCCCGAAGATGTCGTGGAAGATGTCGGGCTCGGGCAGGTAGTCGAGCGACTCCTTCGGGCGGATCACCACCGTCGTCGGGAACTCGCGCCGCGCGAGGCACGCGAAGAAGGCCTTCGCCGGCAGGTATCCCGGCACCGCGCGGCTCTGCCAGCCCGTGAGCGGCGCGAGGAAGTGGTTCACGCTCTTCGGCCCCTCGAGGTAGGGGATGTGGTCGCGCACGAGGTTGATCGCGCGCGCACCGCGCAGGTAGACCTCCGACGCGTGCTCGGGCAGGTACGCCATCTGGCGGTCGTACAGCGTCTGCCAGCTCTGCTGGTTCTCGGCGGTGTAGCCGTCGTACCGCTGGCGGATGTACACCTTCGCGATGTCCTCGCGGCCGGGCTCGCCGAAGTGGTTGGCGTACTCCTGCGCGGCGTGGCCCTCGGGGCCGTCGATCATCGCGTGATTGAGACTGCCGGAATACTTCTTGTCGCCTTCGGTCATGGCCATGGTGCACCTCGGTTCCGCAGCTGCGGATGCAGCGCGTTCCCGAGAGGATACCCGCCGAAAGGCCGCGTTTCAGCCCGCGGGCGGCGCATCGGGGGCGTCTTCGTCGGACGCCAGCTCCTCCAGCGCCGCGAACGCGTCCGCCTCGTCGACGATCTCGGGATCGGCGTCGATCCGGACGACATCGAACCGCCCGCGCACGTCGAATCCCAGGGGATCGACGCCGACGAGCCGCGGATCCTCGACGTCGACCTCCGCGGCGCGCAGGCAGGCCTTCCGGAGCAGGTCGCGCATCTCGGCGTTGACCCGGCGGCAGATGCGCGCCTCGGCCTCGGCGAGCGGGTTGGGCTCCATGAGCGCCATCCCGTCGAACATGCGCCCGTCGAACTTCGCCGCGTCGATCGAGAAGCGCGCCCAGCGCACGTCCTCGGGCTCGCCGTGGTAGATGCGCCAGCGGTCGCAGAGCGCGGCGTGCTCGCCCTTGTCCTCGATCTCCTCGAGGGTGACCTGCAGCTGCATCGCCGCATCGTCCTCCTCGGGCAGGAACACGACCACATCCAGCGCGCGCAGCATCGCCACCATCACGGGCGCGACCAGCGCGCCATCGGGCGCCACCACCAGCTTGATGGGGATGAACTCCTCGTCGAACCCGATGGTGCCGGTGAGGTTCGCGCGCAGGAAGGCGCGGGCGCCGGTGATGATCTCCGCTTCGGACATGGCGCGATACTAACGCGTCGGCGGCGGGCGGGTCGACGGGTCGCATGCGTCGCGAACAGCGGTGGCGGACATGAGCGCCTTCAGCGCGCGGTAGTACCGCCGATGGGCTCCGGCGGGGGTCGTCCCGAGCGCCGCGGCGATGGCGCTCCAGTTCCGGTCATCGAGTCGGAGCACGAGGATCGCGAGATCGTCCTCCGACAACTCCGCACGAATGGCATCCGGGAGATCCGAGGCGCCGTCCCGCGGAGTCGACCCGGCGGTGCCGTCCTGCGCGCGGGACCGCTCCGCCGCCGAGGCGCGGACGCGCCGCGCGCGCTCCGCCTGGCGACTCGACTCGAGGATCGCGCGGTGCGAGATGGTCGAGGCGAGCGCCATCAGTGCGGCGTCGGACAGCTCCGCGAGCAGCGCGTTCGCCCGAACGAGCGCGTCGCTGCGCCGCAGCGTCGTCGCGAAGACATCGTCGGCGTTCCGCTCGCTCGCGGCGGAATGGCCGAGTCTCCGCCGGATGAACGCGAGCAGCGTCGGCTGGTTCGCGAGCAGCCGCGCGGCGACCGAAGTCCGCGCCGCGTGCAGGGCTTCGGGCGACACCGCAGGCGGCACCACCGGTGCCGCTCGATCGTGCGGTCCCGCTTCGATCGGGCGAGGATTCTCGCTGGGGATCTGCATCGGCTGTCCCATCTGCACGAGCGTACCGCTTCATGGACGCAAACGGCGCCGGCCGGGGCGATGCTCCCGGCCGGCGAGTCCGAGGTGTGCGTTCAATGCGCGCAGCCGCAGGACATCTCGAGGGTGGTGAGGTCGATCAACAGACTGCAGGGCCGGTCGTGCGGACTGCAGTTCCCGGTGCAGGCCACGTACCAGTACCGCGGGTTGGTCGTGTCCTGGATCCAGACCATGGTGCAGCCCGGCGCGTCCGCCGCCGCGTACTCCACATGCACGACCTGGCCGGCGTCGTTGAAGCGGACGGACTCCGCCCCGAACTCGCCGGAAGGGAGCTCGACTCCGGCCGCAGCCTCCAGCTCGATGCGGAAGTGCGTGAGCTCGTGCGCGGCGTTGAACCGGAAGCCGTTCGTGCGCCCCCGGTCGGAGAGCCACTGCATCGCCTCCATCGTTTCGGGTGCAGCCGTGAATTCGCCGTACTGCGTCACGATCACGGAGCGGTCGCCTCCGTGCAGCAGCGTGATGGGCGCCGCCACCGCCAGCGCCCCGAGCAGCACCGCGGCCGCCCCGCCCGCCCAACCCAGCATTGTCCTTCGCTTGTCCTTCGAATGAGGCATATGTGCCTCCTTTCGTAGACAAAGGACGGGCGCGCGTTCAGCGTGACATCGGCTTGCCGTCGAGACCGAAAATCGTCACGCGGCCATCGGGGTGGAACCGCACCGCGCCGGTCTCGACGCGCTGGCCGGCGGCGTTGGGAAACAACGCACTCATCTCCGGCATGTCGAGCCGCATCGAGACGAGCCGGCCCCGCGAGTCGAGCGTCGCGTCCACGAGTCTTCCGGTCGCGGCGATCGCGGCGAACGTGTCGGCCTGCCGCGTCGAGGCCTTCCAGGCATGCCATCCGAACTGGGCGGCGACGAGCAGCGCCGCCGCGGCGGATCCGCGGAACAGGGCCCGCCTGCGCCACATCGGCGAAGCCATGCAGAGCGTGCAGGCGAGCAGGCTGTTCCGGCGGCTCGCAAGCGCGGCGCGCGCGAGGATCCCCGCGGATTCGCGACTCCCGCCGGGCATCGTGATCCGAAGCAGGCGCACGAGGTCGCGGCGGCGCGACTCGACGGTCGCGGGTTCCGCCGCGCCGAAGTCGATGAGCAGCACCGACCCGTCGGACCGAACGCGGATGTGCTCGGGCTTGAGATCGCCATGCGCGATTCCGGCGCGATGCAGCCTGCGGACGGCGTGCACGGCCGGCGCGACATCGTCGGGAACCCGCATTTCCCGCGTCTGCTCGTGCAGCGTCACGATGCATGCCGCGCCGTCACGGGGTGCGTGCAGCGCGACGACCCGCGCGGCAAGCCCCGCGGGTGCCGCGACGAGCGCCCGCATCTCGCGGAACGCATGCAGCCGCGCGTCGCCACCGACGCCGTCCTCGAAGCGCTTGATGACGACCTCGACGGGCGCGCCGCCCGAGGAGAGCAGCTCGTCCTGCGCTCTGGCGACCCGGGCCGTCGCGCCGGAGCCGAGGATCTCCACGACGCGCCAGCGTCCCAGCACCAGCTCTCCGATCGCCATCGACTCTGCCTCGGCGTCGGGAAGCCCGAACCCGAGCGCGACGGCATGAATGGCATCGCGGAGCGCCGGGTGCCGCGCCGCGAGCGCGCGCGCCGCCTCCAGCGGCGAATCGCCGTCGCGCAGGCACGCCGTGCGGAGCGCCGCCTCGATCGCGGCATCCGTCGCGGCGCGCATCTCGGCGGGATCGGGGATCACCGCCAGGTATCGCTCGAGGGTGACCGCCATTCCAAGCGATTCCGCGTCGCGCTCGATGTCGCACGCAAGCTCGAGGTCGTCCCTCGTGTCGGAATTGAACGGTTGCGGCCGCATCCGATCCATGATGCCTCGGGGATCCGCGCAGGTCCAGCGGATCTTCCGAGGACTTCGAAATCGGCGCCGCTACCACCGCTTCATGAACAGCGCCGACTGCAGCTCGGCCTGCTTCACGAACATCGCCTCGCCATCGACGCACACCGCGCCGCGCGCGCGGGCCTCGCGCAGGAACGGCGTCTCCTTCGGCGCGTAGACCGTGTCCATCACGACCGTCGAGTCATCGAGGAACGCGTCGTCCGGCATCGGCGAGCCCTTCGGATCGGGCCCGCCCTCCATCCCGAGCGGCGTGCAGTTGACGAACGCGTGGAAGCACTCGCAGCGGGGCGCGTTGCAGCGGAAGTGCTCCTCGTTGCCCGCGATCACGCGCGTGGGCTTGCCGTTCGCGCGCGCGCGGCCCGAAAGCGCCGTCGCCAGCGCCTCCGCCTTCGCATGCGTGCGGTTGAAGACGACGACCGTCGCGCCCGCGAGCGCGAGCCCGCCTGCGACCGCGCGCGCAACGCCGCCTGCGCCCAGCACGGCCACGCGCGCACCCTCGAGCGCGACTCCACGGGTCGCGAGCGCCGCCGACAGCACCTCGACCGCGGCGGGCATGTCGGTGTTGGTCGCGAACAGGCGCTGCGCGTCGGGCGATCCATGCGGATGCACGACCAGCGTGTTCGCGGCGCCAAGCCACGCGGCGTCCGCATCGACCGTTCCGCCGCGCTCCTGCACGAAGCGCACGAGATGCTCCTTGTGGGGCAGCGTGACGCTCGCACCCGAGAAATCGAGCTTCTCGTGATCGACCAGCGCGCCCACCGTCGCCTTGAAGTGCTCCCACTCGCCGGGCACGGGCAGCGGGAGATACACGCCGTCGTAGTCCGCCTCGGCGAAGCGCGCGTTGTGGAACGCGGGCGACCGCGAGTGCGCCACCGGCCAGCCGATCACGCCGAACACGCGCGTCGCGGGTCCGATCGCGCCGAACCGGTAGAGGTCGCGCAGCTCGCGCGCCGTCGGCTGCCCCGGCGCGGTGCCCGCGCCTTCGGCGTCGCTCGCGAAGGTCAGGAACCCGCCGAACTTCGGCGCGAGCACCCGGCTCATCAGCCCCGCCTCGCCCATGCACAGCGCGATCGTCGGCTTGAGGCGCATCGACAGCAGGTCGAACGCCTCGAGGTTGTCGCGCACGCTGCGCGCCATCCAGGCGAGCTTGACGACCGACACCAGCGGATCCTCCTGCATCGCCGCCACGCGGCGCATGAGGTCGATCGGCCGCTGCTGGAAGTCGTGCGCGCTGGCGACGATCCGCGTCGGCGTGTCGTCGGCGTTCTTCGGCGCGATCGCGGCCGAAAGCAAGCCACGCACGAGATCGGGCGCCATCGCGGCGAACTCGATGTCGATCATCTTGGGCGCATGCTCCGCGCGCGCGATCCGGGCAAGCAGCGCGAGCCGCGCGTTCTCGGCAAGCGCGCAGGTGCCACCCTCGTCGGCGCTGCGGATCGTCACGATCGACGGCAGCGCCGCCTCGCGCACCAGCCGCGCGATCGCAGCCTCGGCGTCGGCATCCGACGCGAGCCCGTCGCAGCGCCATTCGACCATGCGCGCGCCCAGCACGCGCGCGCGCGCGGCGCGCTCGAGCGCAAGGGGGACTTCACCAGCGGCCTCGACCGAGATCGGAACACAGATCAACGACATCACCGCTCCATGACACCCTTGGGGATCAGCTTGCTCGTCCACGCGTACGGCAGCACGCGGCACAGCGCCGCGGCCGTCTTGTTGAACGCGCCCGGCACGACGACCGCGCGGTTGCGCTCCACGCCCTCGAGGCCCGCCACGCACACCGGCCGGGCCTGCTGCCACATGAACTTGGGCAGCTTGTCCATCTCGGCGCGGTTGCCGAGCACATCGTGGAACTCGGTGTAGGTGAACCCCGGGCACAGCGCCGTGCAGTGCACGCCCGTGCCGAGCAGGTCGAAGCGCAGCGCGCGGCTGGCTGTGGTCATGAACGCCTTCGCCGGCGCGTACAGGCTTCCCGGCGGCTCGGGGCAGAGCGACGCCAGGCTCGAGACGTTGAGCACCCGCCCGCGGCCCTTGCGCACCATCGCGGGCAGCAGCCCGTGCGTGAGGTGCAGCCACGAGCCGACCATGACCTGCACGAAGTCGGCGTGCTCGGCCCAGTCGTTGTCGAGGAACCGCCCGTTGAGCGCGTAGCCCGCGTTGTTGACCAGGAAGTCGATCTCGAGGTTCGAGGCGCGCAGCTCGTCGAGGATGCGCCGCGGCGCCGCCGCGTGCGACAGGTCCTCGACGATCACCTTGGTGCGCACGCCGTGCCGCTCGGAGAGCTCCTTGCGGAGCGCGACCAGGCGCTCCTCGCGCCGCGCGACGACGACGAGGTCGTGCCCGCGCTCGGCGAGCAGCAGCGCGAACTCGCGCCCGAGGCCCGCGCTCGCGCCGGTGACCAGCGCCAGCGGCCGCGGCCGCTCGGGCGCCGCGTTCGGGCGGGATTCCACGGGCTTCGTCGTTGCGGGCATGTCAGTACCGCCAGCTGAAGAAGGCGCCGATGAAGGGCGCCGGCTCGACATCGACGCTCGCGAGCTCGTTGCCCGCCGAATCGTCGATGCTCATCTCGCCCGCGAGCTGCATGCCCGCGACCAGGTCGAGGCGCGCGCCGCACTTGGCGCGGTGCGTCGCGCGGATCCACAGCGGCATGCCCTCGTCGGTGCCCACGCCGTTGGCGCGCTGCGCTGCGCCCGTGTCGTCGAGGCGGAAGCGGCGGTAGGTGTAGCGGGCGCCGAGCGCGAGCTCGTACTCGTCGCCCATCACCCAGATGCCCTCGAGACCGGCGCCGCCGGGGTAGGCCTCCGGACCGGCGAAGTTCGACAGGCGGAACTCCTTGCACGGGCGCCAGTCGACGATCACCTGCGGGACCACCAGCGCGTCGTCCTCGATGCGCGTGATCGCCAGCACGCCCGCGCCCAGCGTGAGCTCCTGCGAGAAGGAGTAGGTCGCGGCGACCACGCCGCCGAAGCTGAGGCTGTCGTCGGCCGACGCGTCGTTCTCGCCGGCGACGTCGAGGATCAGCCGCGTGGTGAGCCGCCACCGCGGGTCGAGCACGAAGGTCGCGCCGGGGGAGACCGACACCGACTGCACCGCGCCCCACGGCTTGCCGCCTGCGGCCGCCGCGAGCGCGCTGCCGTCGCCGAACCCGTACCACGAGCCCTCCCACTGGAAGCCGAGGTCCCAGGCGTACTGCTCGCTGGACTGCGAGCGCATCGAGAACGAGCCGAAGCCGCGGTCGACCGAGACGTCGCCTCCACCGGTGTCGAAGTCGGTCGCGAAGAAGTGCGCGTAGCCGCCCGCGAGGACGAACTTCATGTCCGACTTGGCCGCGTCGGCTCCGGCGGCGGCGGAGTCGTCGTTGGCGAGCGCGTGTGCGCCTGCCGAGAGCGCGAGAACAGCGGCGAGAGCGGTCGTCTTCATGGAATACCCTTCAGCGGACGTCGAGCACGAGGGTGTCGACGATGTTCTGCACGACCTCGTCGGAGGTGCGTCCCTCGGCCTCGGCCTCGAAATTCATCAGGATGCGGTGGCGGAGCGCGGGCAGCGCGACCGACTTGATGTCGTCGAACGACACCGCGGTGCGGCCGGCGAGGAGCGCCTTCACCTTCGCGCCCAGCACGAGCGTCTGCGCCGCGCGCGGGCTGGCGCCGAAGCGCAGGAACTGGTTCGCCATCGGCGTGGCGAACTGCCCGCCGGGATGGGTCGCGAGCACCATGCGCACCGCGTAGTCCTGCACATGCGGCGCGATCGCCACGCTGCGCACGAGGCGCTGCGCGCGGACGATCCCGTCGGCGTCGAGCACGCGCTCGATCTTCGGCGACTCACCCGTCGTGGTGCGGTCGAGGATCGTCGACAGCTCCTCGCGCGTCGAGTACCCGACCACCAGCTTGAAGAAGAAGCGGTCGAGCTGCGCCTCGGGCAGGGGATAGGTGCCCTCCTGCTCGATCGGGTTCTGCGTGGCCATCACGAAGAACGGCTTCTCGAGCTCGTAGGAGTTGCCGCCCACGGTCACGCTGCGCTCCTGCATCGCCTCGAGCATCGAGGACTGCGTCTTGGGCGTCGCGCGGTTGATCTCGTCGGCGAGCACGATCTGGGCGAAGATGGGGCCCTTGCGGAACTGGAAGTCGCGGCCGTGCTCGGTCTCGACCACGATCGTGGTGCCGGTCACGTCGGCGGGCATCAGGTCGGGCGTGAACTGGATGCGGCTGAACTTGAGGTGCAGCGCCTGCGAAAGCGAGCGGATGAGCAGCGTCTTGCCGAGGCCGGGCACGCCCTCGAGCAGGCAGTGTCCGCCGGCGAACAGGCACACCAGCACCCCGTCGACGATCTCCTTGTGACCGACGACGGCCTTGGCGATCTCCGCGCGCGTGCGCTCGAATGCGTCCCGGAAGGACTGTGCCTCCGCCTCGATGGAGCTGGTCTGTGTCGCCATGGGGTCGCATGGTACGGAGGACGGCGACATCGGGAGGCTTCCCGCGTAGTCTTCCCTCCATGAAGCGCGCGATTCGCTGGATCCTCGTGGCCATCTCCATCCTGCTCGCGACCTCGGTCGCCGCCGCGGTCTGGCTCTGGAACGACCCCGCGCGCGCCTTCGCGCTGGCGATGGCCGCCGGCCACGCCAACGCAGGCGTCGCCGAGCGCACCGTCGCGATCGACGGCCATGCCTGGCGCGTGCTCGACAGCGGTCCGGCCGAGGCCGGCCCCGATGCCCCGGTACGCACCGCGATCGTGCTGCACGGGCTTGGGACCACCGCCGAGGCGATGATGTCGGTGGCGCCGATCCTGCGCGGCACCCACCGCGTGCTCATCCCCGACCTGCCCGGGTTCGGCGAGCACGCGATGCACGGCGATCGCCCGCACGACTGGCGGTTCTACATCGACGAGATCGAGCGCTTCCGCGTGCACGAGGGACTCGGCGCGGTCGACGTGGTCGGCACCTCGATGGGCGGCGCGTTCGCCGCGGCCTATGCGGCGACCTATCCCGAGGCGGTCCGGCGGGTCGTGCTGCTGTCGCCTGCGGGCGTGGTGGCGCCGCGGCAGAACGACTTCATGAAGCGCGTCGCCGCCGGCGAGATCCCGCTCGACATCCGCGACGACGCCAGCTTCGACGAGGTCCTCTCGCTCAACTTCCCCACGCCGCCCGAGATGCCCGCACCGATCCGCCGCGCCTTCATCGAGCGCGCCCTCGAGCGGCGCGAGGCGCTCATGCGCATCATCGAGGATCTCCGACCCTTCCTGATCGGCGGGGTCGAGCCGATGCTGCCCCGGATCAAGGCTCCCACGCTGGTGCTCTACGGCTCGCTCGACCGGCTCACCGACCCGTCGATGCTCGAGGTCTGGCGCGCCGGCCTCCCCGACTTCCGCGGTCAGGTGCTCGAGGGCGCGGGCCATGTGGTCCTGTACGACCGCCTGCGCGATGTCGCGGCGGCGATGCGCGAGTTCCTCCGCTGACCACCGCCGCGGAGCCGACGCCGCTCAGCCCTCGACGATCCGCTGCGCCAGCCGCTCGACCGAGCGCGGGCTCGAGCCCTCGGCCTTGTTGTTCACGACGATCCAGACGCCGAGCCCCGCGCCCAGCGCGGCGCGGGCGAGCCGCGCCAGGCCGTCGCGGCTCGCGTCGTCCGGCTCGACCAGCCGGTCGAACGGCGCGTAGAGGTCCTTCGCCTCGCCGTAGCGGTGGTTGGCGCGCAGCATCCAGCGCATCACCAGCGGTCGCGACGGGTCGAGGGCGAGCTCGCGCGACTGCGCCTCGGGATCCGGCATCGTCGGGTGCACGGTGAGGCAGGGGATGGCCCCGCACGCGGCGAGCAGCTCGCCCAGCTCGGGCCCGACCAGGGTGCGGTTCCGCACCTCGACCGCGTACAGCGGACCCTTGGGAAGGGCGCGCAGGAACGCTCCCAGCCGGGCGAGGAACTCCCGCTCCTCCCGCGCGCCGTGCAGCCGCATGGGCGTGAACTGGAAGAGCAGCGGCCCCGCCTTGTCGCCGAGCCCCTCGATCGCCGGACGCACGCACTCGACCTCCGCGACCCGCGCGTCGAGGAACGCCGCCGCCCCGGCCGAGGCTCCGATCGGGTCGCGCTCGACCACCCCGCGCCACATCTTCACCAGGAAGCGGAAGTCCCCCGGCACCTGCGCCGCCAGCCGCTCGAACTCCGCGCGGCCGGCCGGCCGGTAGAAGGTCTTGTCGACGCCGACGGTGCGGAAGAGGGGGTGCCGCGCATAGATCCCGAGGCCGTTGCGGGCGAGCGCGGACTCGGCGGCATCGCCGCGCGCCCCGCTCGAGAGTCCCTCGTACACCAGCCCCTCCCACCCCGGGAAGCTCCAACTCGAGGTACCGAGCCTCAGGCCGGTCGGAAGCCGACGCGCCAACTCCACCGTCGCCGCGCTCGGGGGCGCGGGCCGCGGTCCGGTGGGCCCATGGGCGGACGGTCCACCGGCGGACGGTTCGTCGCCGGGAAGGTGGCCGAAGAGCGAGGGCGTGTGGTCGTCGCGTCGGGCCACGATGCGAGGGTAGCGGCGGCGGCTTCGGTCAACGCCCTACTGTGTTGTCTTTGAAGAACAAAACACAAGAACTCCCGTCAAAAACCCTCGAATTTCGGCAGGGAATCAACGGTACTGCCTTCGACAGCTGCAACATCTTCATCGCTCGGGCGTACCTTCGCGCTTCACTCCGATCCACCCGCACCGGGAAGAGGGCCCTCCACGCAACCGCTGCGGAAGGGGCTGCCGAAGAGAGGGCCGCGGGGAGCAGGGTGTTCGAGGAGTCGTCCCTCCGTGTCGCAGACCACCATGACCACCACCAGCGACTCCTCCTCGGTCTTCGCCGACCTCGCGCCGACCTTCGACCGGCTCCGGGCGGCGGTCAAGGCGGTGCTCGACACGCGCCCGAAGGCCGCCTCCGGCGCCCGCGCCTGCGCGCGCGAGTTCGGCTTCGACAAGTCGATCGGCTGGAAGGTCTTCCAGATCGGCTACTCCACCGACTTCGTGACCGCCCTCTCGGCGATGCCGGGCGCGCGGGGCTGGGAGATCGTGCTCTCGAAGTTCGCCGCCTCCCGCGCGGGCGAATCCGCGGTCAACGATGTCGCCGCCGCCCTCGCCGCCTTCGAGCGTCAGCTGGCCGAGCGCCGCATCGACCGCAGCATGCTCTCGGGCATGGCGGCCGCGGTGGTCGACACCGACGAGAGCCGCCGCCAGATGCTGCGCCTCCGCAAGCAGGCGAGCGATGCGATGGCGGTGATCCTCGGCGTGCACGCGAGCGCGCGCATCGGCGCCTACCTGGTCGTTCCCTCGAAGTCCGGCGGCAACATGGCCGACCTCGCCGCGCTCACGCTGGTCGAGGGGCTCGAGCGCCGCCGACCCGGCCCGCCGTGGCCGCTCTTCAGCCCGATCTTCCACTTCGATGCGAAGGGATCGCCGATCGTGGGCAAAGGCGCGCCACTGACCGACTCGCCGCGCGCCCCGATGGTCTGCGACCTCGGCTCGGTCGGAGTTCTCGAGAACGAGATCGCTCCAAGCGACATCACGCCGGGTGCGTTCTGGTTCGTCGGACGCAGCGCGTCGCGGACCGATCCGCTGACGGTCTGCTTCGGCGAGCACAGCCCCGCCGTGGGACCGCTGGTCAAGCAGGGCGCCGAGAAGCTGTGCGAGTTCTCGATGCCGGTCACCGTGCCGACGACCGTCAGCGTGCTCGACATCCTGATCCACCGCGATGTGCGCCGCACGGGCGATGTCCACGCCGAGCTCCACGCGAGCGGCATCGTCGCCCGCACGAACCGCAGCACGCGCGACCAGCTGCGCCTGTCGCTCGAGGCGAGCGTCTCCCGGCCCGCGTCGCTGCATCTCGCCGATGTGGCCCACTCGACCAACGCCACCTACGCCGAGCTCTGCCGCCTCGGCGCGGAGAAGCTCGGCTGCGCGATCGATGCGTTCGAGATCCACCGCGTCGTGGTGTCGCACCCGCCCGTGCCGTGCACCGTCACCATGTGGTGGGAGCTCGCCGAGCAGACGGCCGTCGCCGGCGGATGACCGGATCGGGGCACGAGCTCCGAATCGGGGCATGCGATCTGAATCGGGGCACGGGTCCGGGCCAGGCACGAGGCCGCTGGTTGCACGCGCTGAAAAAGGCAAAGGGCGCGCGCCGTGTCGGTCGCGCGCCCTTGCATGTTCTTGTTGGCATGTTCCTGGCGTGTATCTCGCGGGCCGCTCCCCGCGACCGGCCGCTCACTCCGCCTTTTCAGGCGACGGCGGCTTGATCGGCAGCTTCTCGAGGACCTTGTCGATGAGGCCGTACTCGAGCATCTGGTGCGCGGTGAGCCAGTTGTTGCGGTCGCAGTCCTCGGTGATCTTCTCGCGCGACTGGCCGGTCGCCTTGGAGTAGATCGCGTAGAGCTGGTCGCGCATGCGGAGGATGTGCCGCGCCTCGATCTCGAGGTCGGTGGCCTGCCCCTCGAGCACGCCGCCGATGAGCGGCTGGTGCATGAGGTTCTCCGAGTTCGGCAGCGCGTAGCGCTTGCCCTTGGCGCCCGAGCAGGCGATGACCGAGCCCATGCTGGCGGCGCAGCCGATGATGTAGGTCGACACGTCGCAGGGGATGAAGTTCATCGTGTCGACGATGCCGAGGCCCGCGGTCACGCTGCCGCCGGGGCTGTTGACGTAGAGCGAGATCTCGGCGCGCGGATCCTCGTTGGCGAGGAACAGCAGCTGGGCGACCACGAGGTTCGCCATCTGGTCGTTGACCGGACCGCCGAGGAAGATGATGCGGTCGTTGAGAAGGCGCGAGTAGATGTCGTAGGCGCGCTCGCCGCGACCGGTCTTCTCGATGACGATGGGGATCAGGGTCATGGAATCGTCTCGTTTCTGCAGGCGGGGGGTGCGTGCGCGCACTTCGTGCGTGTACTTCTTGCTCTTGCCTCGTGCTGTCACTTCTTGGACTTGTCGGGGAACGCCGCGACCTCGTCGACCAGGCCGTAGGCCTTGGCCTCGTCGGCGCTGAAGAACTTGTCGCGCTCGACGTCCTTCGCGATGCGGTCGATCGGCTGGTTGCAGTGGCGCGCCAGGATCTCGTTGAGCGTGCGCTTCATCTTGGAGATGTGCTCCGCCTGGATCTGGATGTCGGTGGTCTGGCCGGTCACGCCGCCGAGCGGCTGGTGGATCATGACCTTGGCGTGGGGCAGGATGGTGCGCTTGCCGGGGTGGCCCGCCGCGAGGAGCACGGCGCCGCCCGAGTAGGCGCGGCCGATGCAGAAGGTGGCGACATCCGACGAGATGAACTGCATCGTGTCGTACACGGCGAGGGTGTCGTCCACCGATCCGCCGGGCGAGTTGATGTAGAAGTTGATGTCCTGGCCCTTCTTCTGGTTCTCCAGGTAGAGCATCTGCATCATCACGCGCGCGGCCGAGGCGTAGTTGATCTCGCCGATCAGGAAGACGACGCGGTTCTCGAGCAGCAGCTCGTCGATGGTCATCTCGCGGGTGCGCTGGTAGTTGACGGCGTTGAGGACCTCGTGGCGGCGCTCGGGGGGGAGGCTCGCGAGGATGTGCGGCAGGTGCGCGTCGAGGGAGGAGAGCATGCGCGGGGCCTCTATCGGTTCTTGAGCGTCGCGCGGGCGGCCACAGGCCGGTCGTGCGGGCTCGGAGTGTGGGGGTCTTGGCCAACGGGTTGGCCGGGACCCTTGCGGAAACCTCGGTCCTCACGGACCTTCGGTCGTTGAATATCCCAGGCCGGAGGCCGCGGCAATCCTTGCGCAAGCGCGAGTCATGACGCCATCCACACAGCGGCGGGATCGTATCGGTCGCTGGTTGATCGGCAACTCGGCGGGAGAACTTCGCAATCGTTTCCGAACTTTCTTTCCCCGTGCGCGCGAGGGGCGGCGGCGCCGAGTGCCGCCAGTCGGGAACGGAGTCGGGAACGGAGTCGGGAACGGGCGGCGCCCGCGAAGAGGGTCGGGATCACTCGAAGCGCCAGCCGAACTCGCTCGGGTCGATGCCGCGCGGCGCGCGCGTGTCGCCTGGGTCGGCGCTGTCCTGCGCCGTGGGGAGCCGCAGCGCGATCTCGGTGCCCGCGCGCGAGCTTGCGACGACCTCGATGCGGCCGCCGTGGCGCTCGGCGATCTTGCGCGCGACCGCCAGGCCGAGGCCGGTGCCGCGCTGGCCCTTCGACGAGACGAACGGCTCGAACAGCCGCGGGCGGATCGAATCGGGAATGCCTCCGCCGTTGTCGCGGACGACGACGAGGACCTCGCCCGTGCCGGCGTCGTGCCGCGAGAGGATGGTGACGAGCCCGACGCGCTCCGGCACCGCCTCGATGGCGTTGAGCACCAGGTTGGTGACCGCCTGGTGTACGGCGGGAGCGTCGATCCACGCCGCGGGCAGCGCCTCGTCGAGGCCGAGCACGATCTCGACCCGCCGCCGGCCCGCCGCAGGGGCGAGCAGCTCGCGGATCTCGCGCAGGATCCCGTTGAGGTCGCACTCCTCGGGTTCGAGCGGGCGTGCCTTCGCCCAGGCGAGCATGTTGAGCACCAGCGCATGGATCCGGTCGAGGTTCCGCTGCAGGACCGGCCAGCCCTCCTGCGCCTTGGTCAGCTCGCCGCGGTGGAGGGCGAGGTCGACCGCGTCGGCGCCGAAGCGGAGCCCCTGGAGGATGTTCTTGATCGAGTGGCTGAGGCTCGCGACCGTCTCGCCGATCAGCGCGAGGCGCTCCTGCGAGGAGTGCGCCTCGCGATGCCCGCGCGCGGCGAGGGCGAGGGTGGCGACCTCGGCCGCCCGGGCCGCCGCGGCGACCTCGCGCTCGCTCGGCACCGACAGGTCGGTGCGCTGGAGGACGAAGGCGCCCCGGGCCCCACCCGGCGTTCCAAAGGGGACGATCAGCGACAGGGCGCCGTCGGTGGCGGCGAGGATCTCGCCGTCGGCGATCGCGCGGCGCACGAGTGCGAGCGGTGCCTGCGGCGGCGGGGCGTCGGTGCGGCCGCCGGCGTGGGACGGCGCCACGAACTCGTCGAGCCGCCCATCGGTCGCGCGCAGCGCCACGCACGCGCAGCCGAGGTGGTGCGCGAGGAGCCGCGCGCCCTCGGCGAGCAGCGTGTCGCCGTCGATCGGCTCGGTCGCGCACGAGAGCAGTTCCATGGCCACCGCGGAGGAGACGGTGGTGGAGCTGGTCTCGGCGCCGCCGCCGCGCGCTCCGTCCCTGCGAAGCGCGTCGCGGTCGTCGTGGATGCGGCGCGCCTCGACGATGCGCCGCGCCGGCACATCGCCCGCGTCGACCGCGCGCGTGGGCGCGGCGCCCTCGTCGACCAGCAGGAACTCGCTGTCGCCGCAGCGGACCCGGTCGCCCGCGGCCACGGCCACGGCGCCCGAGATGCGCGCTCCATTGACGAAGGTGCCATGGCGGCTGCCGAGGTCGCGCAGCGTCCAGCGCCCGTCGTCGGGGGTCAGCTCCGCGTGGCGGCGGCTGATCGAGGGGTCGGAGAGGTCGAGCGCCTCCGTCGAGCGACCGACGAGCTGGGGCTCGCGCTCGGGGAGCGGGAACGCCCTGCCTCGGTCCGGTCCGCGCACGACGACGAGCGACAGCATGGATCGCATCCTACGGCGTCGCGGTCTACCATGCGCCTCCCGCATGGCCGAGCCCCTGAATCCCACGATGCGCTTCGTCATCCTCCACGGGAAGGACTCGTTCCTGATCGTGGAGCGGCTGCGGCGCTTCCAGGCGGCGGTCGGCGAGAAGTTCGGCGATGTCTCGCGGTTCGACTTCGATGGCGCGAGCGCGCGGGTGGTCGACGTGCTCGACGAGCTGCGGACCTTCGGGCTGCTGGCGACCCACAAGTTCGTCGTGATCGACAAGGCCGACCAGTTCGTGGGCAACGAGGACGCCCGCCGCGCACTCGAGCGCTACGCCGAGGCCCCGATGCAGGAGGCGACCCTCGTGCTGCGCGCCGAATCGTGGCGCCCCGGCAACCTCGACAAGGCGGTCGCCCGGATCGGCGCGGTCCTCAAGTGCGACCCGCCCGACATCGGCGACGCCAAGGCCTGGTGCGTCGCCCGCGCCCGCAAGCAGTACGGGCTCGAGGTCGACGACGACGCCGTCGGCGCCCTGGTCGACCGCGTGGGCAACGACCTCGCCCGCCTCGACAGCGAATTGGCCAAGTTCGACGCGTACCTCGCGACCGAGCCGGCGCCCGCGCGGCGCGTGGGCAAGGCGCTCGTGACGGCGCTCACCGGGCAGACCCGCGAGGAGGCGGCCTGGGAGGTGCAGGAGGCGCTGCTCGGCGGCAGGCCGGGCGCCGCCGTGCAGAAGGTGCGCGAGCTGATCGAGATCTCGCAGGCGCCGGAGCAGCTCATCCTCTGGTCGATCGTCGACCTGTCGCGCAAGATCCACGACGCGGCGCGGCTGCTTGCCGAG
>CAMBUI010000030.1 GCA_945870915.1 Candidatus Kuenenia stuttgartensis
GACCAGTGGAGCAGCTCGATCGACTCGCGGCGCAGCAGCGGCTGCAGCGTCTCGCGGAAGGCGCGGGTGGCGAGCGTGGACTGCTCGGCCACGCGCTCGCGGATGAGCACCATCTGCTCCTGCGGCGAGAGCGGCTCCCACGGCGGCGAGCCCACGCCCGCGTCGATCTGCCGCCGCAGCCCGCCCACGCGCTTCATGAAGAACTCGTCGAGGTTCGAGCCGAAGATCGCGAGGAAGCGCACGCGCTCGAGCAGCGGGTTGCGCGGATCGAGCGCCTGCGCGAGCACGCGGCGGTTGAACTCGAGCCACTGCAGGTCGCGGTTGAGGAAGCGCGCCGGATCGTCGGGGCCGATCGGCGTGAGGTCGTTCGGCGATTGCGGGCGCTTCGGGTGCATGTGCTGGGTGAGCTCGCTCATGGCGTGTGGGTCGGCGGGCGGGTCGGCGGGCGGGGCTGATGTCTCGGCGGCGGTCGCTGCGGATTGCTGCGGGACGGGTCCGGTTCCCGCCGGCCGGTCATTCGGTGCGCGGCAGGCGGACGACCGCGGTGCACCGCGGCGCCTCGGTCACGCGGACCCACTCGAGGTGGACGCGCTGTCCCGGCGGAAGCCCGCCGCGCAGCGCGGCCGCGAGTTCCCCCGCGACATGGCGCGCCACGGCCTCGGCGGTCGGATTCACCCGGTCGAAGGGCGGAGTCTCGTTGAGGTTGCCGTCGCGGAACGGTGCGACGATCGCGGCGAGCATGCGCTCGACCGCATGGAAGTCGCAGAGCAGCTCCTCGCCGTCGAGGCGGTCGCCGGCGACCGACACCACGACGCGCCAGTTGTGCCCGTGCAGCCTCTCGCGCTCGCCCATGAGCACGATCGCGTGCGCGGCGGCGAACTCGCACTCGACCTCGAGCGCGAAGGGGACGGTGCCGGCGGGACTGGCGGATTCCGAAGCCATGCGGGGGGCGAGTGTAACGCGGAAAACCCGCGCACTCAGCGCCCGATTCCCCCACTACACTCGCCCTTCACATGTCAGCCCCCGCCACCGAACCGGCTCCCCTCATGCTCTCCGTCTCCGGCGCCCGCGGCATCGTGGGTCGCACGATGACCCCCGTGGTCGCCGCGACCTTCGCCGGGGCGTTCGGCTCGCACATCCGCACGCTCGTGCCCGGCAGGCGCCCCCGCCTGGTGGTCGCTCGCGACGGCCGCTTCGGCGGCGAGTCGCTCGCGCGCGCCGTGCAGGGCGCGCTCGCGTCGGTCGGATGCGATGTGGTCGACATCGGCGTCGCGATGACCCCGACCGTGGGGCTCATGATCCGGGCGCTCGGCGCCGACGGCGGCATGGCCGTGACCGCGAGCCACAACCCGATCGAGTGGAACGGCCTCAAGTGCCTCGACGGCGACGGACTCGCCCCGCCCAAGCCGGTCGCCGAGGCGATCATCGCGCGCTTCAAGGCCGCCGACATCGACTTCGCGGCGCCGCTCGGGATCGGCTCGATCACGACCGACGCGACCGCCGCGGCGCGCCATGTCGCCCGCGTGCTCGAGGCCACCGGCGCCGGCGACCGCGTGCGCGCGAGGCGGCTCCATGTGGTGCTCGACAGCGTCAACGCGTCGGGCTGCGAGGGCGGCCGCATGATGCTCGACGCCCTCGGCTGCGGCGTCACCCACATCTTCGGCGAGATGACCGGCATCTTCGGCCACACCCCCGAGCCCACGGCGGAGAACCTCACCGACCTCGCGCAGGCCGTCCGCACGACCCCGGGCGCCGCCTGCGGATTCGCGCAGGACCCCGACGCCGACCGGCTCGCGATCGTCGACGAGAACGGCCGCTACATCGGCGAGGAGTACACGCTCGTGCTCGCGGCGCTGCGCATGCTCGAGCTGCGCGGGCCCTTCACGCTGGCCGCGAACCTCTCGACCTCGCGCATGATCGACGACATCGCAGCGCGCTTCCCCGGCGCGACCGTGCTGCGGACGGCGGTCGGCGAGGCCAATGTCGTGAGCGCGCTCAAGCCCTCGGGCGGCCTGCTCGGCGGCGAGGGCAACGGCGGCGTGATCATGCCCGAGGTCTGCTGGGTGCGCGACTCGCTCAGCGCGATGGCCCTCGTGCTCGACCTCCTCGCGAGCCGCACCGAGCCGCTCTCGCGGATCGTCGACTCGCTCCCGCGGTACGCGATCGAGAAGACGAAGATCGACCTCGCGGCGATCGGCGGGCTTCCCGCGGTCGCCGGCGCGCTCGAGCGCCTCAAGGCCGCGTTCTCCCATGAGCGGATCAGCGATGTCGACGGCGTGCGCGTGGACTTCGCCGACGGCTGGGTCCACCTGCGCGCCTCCAACACCGAGCCGATCGCGCGCGTGATCGCCGAGGCGCCCACCCGAGCGCGGGCGCAGGAGCTGATCGCGCTCTGCGCCAAGGCGGCCGGCATCTGAGTCCGCGCGCGGAATCGACTACGATGGACGCCATGCGCCTGACCGCCACGATCCTCCTCGGCACGGCCGCCCTGCTCGGGCCGCTCGGAGCCGCCGGCTGCGAGACCGTCCGCCGCGACCCGGCGAAGGCGACGCGGGCGTATCCGTTCCACGTGCCGCAGGAGCGCGTGGCCGACATCCAGGTCTTCAACGACGGCGACGCGATGCTGATCGTGAACGCGACCGTCGAGAGCTGGGACGACGCCGACATCTGGCTCAACCAGCGGTATGTGCACCGCATCCCGCGGCTCTCGTCGGGACAGACCCTGCGCATCCCGCTCGACCAGTTCTGGGATGCGCGCGGCGAGGGTCCCTTCCCGGGCGGCCTCCTCCGCTACTACCCGCCGACGCCGATCCGCCTCGTGCAGATCCAGACCGCGCCCGAGGCGCCGCTGGTCGGCTTCAAGGCGATCCCGACCGAGCGCGAGCTCGACCTCTCGCAGCTCAAGAAGGGGTAAGGGCGCCCGCGATGCCAGACTCCGTGGAAGTCCTCCAGCGCGCGAAGGCGGTGGCGCTCTCGTGGCACGGCGTGCTGTTCGACCGCGGCCGCCGCGCGATCCACGCCGCGCTCGCCGAGAACTTCGACCGCTGGGGCATCGCCGTCACCGAGGACGAGCTGGTCGCGACCCGCGGCCCGACGGGCCGTGCGCAGATCGACCGGCTGTTCGGTCTGCCGCGGATCGCGGAGGCGTTCCGCGCGCGCCACGGCCGCTGGGCGACACCCGACGACCTCGCCACGATGGCGCGCGACCTCGAGCCGAGGCTGCTCGCCGCAGCGGCATCCGCGGCCGAGCCGAACGCCGACGCGTGCGACGCGCTGCGCCGCCTGCACGAGCGCGGCGTGCGCACCGCCGTCATCTGCTGCACCCCGCGGCGCCTGCTGGGACCGCAGCTCGACGCGCTTGCGCGCGCGCATGTGCCGCTCGACTGCGTGGTCACGGCCGACGAGGCGTGCGAACCCGCACCCGCGCCGTGGGGCATCTTCGAGGCCATGCAGCAGCTCGGGATCGACCAGGCGTCGGACCTGGTCCTGATCGACGACAGCCCCGCCGGCGCGGCCGCGGCGCGCAATGCGGGAGCACGCAGCCTCGCGCTGCTCGCCGACGGACTGCCCGTGGGCGACGCCCATGCCACCCTGCGCTCGCTTCAGGAACTCGGCGACGCCTAGCCCGCGCCGCGACCCGGCGTTCGACGCGGCGAATCGGCGGCAACGCCGGCGACGAACCCGCGCCGGTGATCGTCGTCTGGCTCAAGCGCGACCTCCGCATCGATGACCACGCCCCGCTCGCCGAGGCGTCGGCGCTGTGTGCGCTCGACGGTGTGCCCATGATCGCGCTCTACGCCTTCGAACCCGATGTGTGGAGCGCGCCCGATGCCGATGCCTCGCACCTCGCCTTCGTGCGCGAGTGCCTTGCGGAGCTCGACACCCGGCTACGCGAGCGCGGCGGGCGACTCGTCTACCGGCTCGGCGACATGCCCGAGGTGCTCGAGACGCTGCACGCCGAGGAACCGCTCGACGCCGTGCTCGCCCACGAGGAGACCGGCAACTCCGCAACCTACGCCCGCGACATCCGCGTGGCGCGCTGGTGCCGCCGCCGCGGGGTCGCGTTCCGGGAGTTCCGCCAGCACGGAGTGCTCCGCCCGAATCCCGGCCGCGACGGTTGGGCCGAGCGCTGGGAGCGGCACATGCGCCGCCCCCGGCTCGACGCGCCCGAGCGGTTCCTCGATGTGGGTGAATCGCGCGTGCCCGCGGCGTCGCTCGCGCTCGCCGACGAGCTCGCCGACCGGTGCCGCCTGGGCCCCGACACGCGCGCCGCACTCCGCCAGCGCGGCGGCGAGCGCGAGGCCGTCGCCCTGCTCACCAGCTTCCTCATGGAGCGCTGTCCCGACTACCGCGAGACCATGGGCTCACCCGTGCGCGCCTGGGACACCTGCTCGCGCCTGTCGCCGCACCTCGCGTGGGGCTCGATGGGCGTGCGCCGCGCCTACCAGGGTGCGCGGCGGCGGCTCGACCAACTCGCGCGGCTCGGCGAGACCGACCCGCGCTGGGCGAACTCCATCCGCAGCTTCCTGTCGCGGCTCTCGTGGCACTGCCACTTCATCCAGAAGCTCGAGGACGAGCCCGACATCGAGACGCGCTGCATGGCCCGCACCTGCGAGTCGCTGCGCGATGGACTCGACCCCGGCACCGCCGCGGCGCGGCTGACGGCCTGGCAGACCGGCCGCACCGGCTATCCGATGATCGACGCCTGCATGCGCGCGCTGGTCGCCACCGGGTGGATCAACTTCCGCATGCGGGCCATGCTGGTGAGCTTCGCGAGCAACCACCTGTGGCTCGACTGGCGGAGCTTCGCGCCGTGGCTCGGGCGGCAGTTCCTCGACTACGAGCCCGGCATCCACTACCCGCAGGTGCAGATGCAGTCGGGCACCACCGGCATCAACACCGTGCGCATCTACTCCCCGCGCAAGCAGGTGGAGGACCACGACCCTCGTGGCGAGTTCATACGCCGCTGGGTGCCCGAGCTCGCCGGCGTGCCCGACGAGCATCTGGCCGAGCCGCATCTCATGCCGGAGCTGCTCCAGGCGATGGTCGGCTGCACGATCGGCGTCGACTACCCTGCGCCGATCGTCGAGCATCGCGCGGCGTACCGTCACGCGCAGGATCGTCTCTTCGGACTGCGCGCGACACCCGAGGCACGCAGCGAGGCGAAGGCGGTGTTCGTCAAGCACGGCAGCCGCAAGCGGAGCCGCGGCAGGCGCTGACGCAGCGCCGCGTCACATCACAGCCCGAGCCTCGCCTTCTTGGCTTCCCACTCGGCGGTCTCGCGCTTGTTCTCCGTGGCGAGCGGCTTCCCGCTGCGGATCGCGTCGATCTCGAGCCCCGTGAGGTGCATCGCGTTGAGGCGGTAGTCCTCGAACGCCTCGCACGCGGTCGGCACGATCGGCTTGATCAGCTCGTACATCGCCTTGGCGTAGTCCTGGATCTCGATCTGCGCGTGCGGATCCATGCGCAGCGAGAGGAAGTGGAAGATGTTGTGCAGGTCGCACTTCCAGTACCACTCGGTGTAGACGCTCACCGGCAGCACGGCGCGCGCGATCTCGCGGGCGACGCCCCTCTCGGTGAGCTCGAGGTACTTCTGGTAGTTCGCCTCGGCGCTCTCGAGAAGCCTCAGGAACTCCTCGGCCGTGCCCGCGTCGATCGGCCCCTCGCCGCCCTGGCGGTTCGACTTCGACTGCTTGCGGACATTGTCGCTGCTCGGCCGGTAGAAGCGGTCGGGCATGATCGAGTAGCGCGCGCTGTACTCGTTCACGTTCGCGGTGCGGTGGCGGATCCACTGCCGCGCGATGAAGATCGGCATGGCGATGTGGAACTTGAACTCCACCATCTCGAACGGCGTCGAGTGGCGGTGGCGCATCAGGTAGCGGACGAGCCCGCGGTCCTCGCTGACCATCTTGGTGCCCTGCCCGTACGAGACGCGCGCCGACTGCACGATCGCGCTGTCGGCGGTCTGACCCTCGGGCACGAGGCGCGGCATCGCGTCGACCAGCGCGATGAAGCCGTGCTCGTGGATCGGGATGTTCCAGCGGCTCGCTCCATCCATGACATCGCGCAGCGGCGACTCGGGAAGGGACTTCTGGATGGGTGCGGGCGCGGCGGCGAGGGCGTCGGACATGTCCGAAATCTAGCGAAAAACCGCATCGCACGGGCGGGCCCGCGACGGGTTCAACCGGCGCGTCCGCCGCGGATCCGCTCCGCCATCGCGTACAGCCACTTGCCGACCGCCGGCGCGGTGCCCTGCAGCGTGGGCTTGCCCTTGGAGCGCAGGATCGGCTGCACATCGCGGACGGCGGGCCACTCGACCTCGATCGAGGCGAGGCAGTCGTCGAGCGAGGGCGCGGCGGCCGGAACCACGGCGGGAACCACGGGGGGAACCACGGCCGGGGCCGCGGCGTCGGACGCCGCCGGAGCGGCGCCCGCGAGCGCCGCGGCGCGCGTTTCGGGAGCACCTTCGACCGGACGGACCAGCGACGGCGGCGGCGCGAATCGACGCAACTCGGCCTCGCTCACGGGAAATCCGCCGAACGCGTCGGCGTAGGAGAGGCACGCCCATGCGAGCTCGCGCAGGCGGGCGTCGGTCTGCGCCGCGTCGCGGCGGACGCCGCCGACCATGCGCCACGCGAAGACCGTCATGCCGATCGTCGGGACGAGCGCGACGGCGACGGTGATCCAGAAGGCCTTCTTGCCGCGTGCGGTGGTCATGTGGGCTCACATCCTCGCGTTCGCGAGCCGGATGCGCTGCTTCTTGCGGCGCGGATCGGCCTCGGGCACCGCCGAGAGCAGCGCCTGCGTGTACTCGTGCTTCGGGGCGTTGATGATCTCGTCGCGCGTGCCTTCCTCGACGATCCGGCCGTTGTACATGACGGCGATGCGGTCGCAGATGTGGTGGATGACCGCCATGTCGTGCGAGATGAAGAGGTACGAGAGGCCCATCTCCTGCTGGAGGTCGCCGAGCAGGTTGAGGATCTGCGACTGGATCGAGACATCGAGCGCGCTGGTCGGCTCGTCGCACACGATCAGGCGCGGGTTGAGGCTGAGCGCGCGGGCGATGCCGATGCGCTGGCGCTGCCCGCCGCTGAACTCGTGCGGGTAGCGGTCGGCCGCCTGCTTCCACAGGCCGCACTTCACGAGGAGCTCCTCGACGCGCACGCGCGTCTCGTCCTCGCCCTTGGTGAGTCCATGCACCTCGAGCGGCTCGCCGATGATGCGGCCCACGCGCATGCGCGGGTTCAGGCTGCCGCCCGGATCCTGGAAGATGATCTGCATCTCGCGGCGCAGCTTGCGGAGCTCGAGCGCGCCTGCGCCGAGCACATCCTTGCCGTCGAAGCGGACCTCGCCGCCGGAGTTCGGGATCAGGCGGAGCAGCGTGCGGCCGACGGTGGTCTTGCCGCAGCCCGACTCGCCGACGAGGCCGAGGGTCTCGCCGCGGCGCACGAAGAAGCTCACGTCGTCGACCGCCTTCACATGGCCGACCGTCCGCTGCAGCAGGCCGCGGCGGATGGGGAACCAGGTCTTGAGGTTCTTGACCTCGAGCAGGATCGGCTGGTCGGACTTCGCGGTGCTCGTCACGGCGTTCATGGAGCCGCCATGCTAGCGGCTCGGGTCGGCCGCCGTCCGCGGGAACGCGTCGAACGCATGGAACGCATGGAACGACCCGGATCGGCAGGAGTCTGCGCCCGCGATGCCGCACGCGCGATGCCTCGTCACGATACCTCGTCACATGGGGCTGGGCACCACGAACCGCATCGCACGGCCGTCGGGCACGGTCACGACCAGCGGGACCTCGACCATCCGCGCGCCGCGCCGGCCGCGGCCGGGAACCATCGCCTCGGTCGCGCGGGCGAACCGCGTGTACATCTCGTCGACGCTGCCGACCGGCTGGTCGAAGATCGCGGTGATGGTGCTGCCCGGCGGCACGGCCGCGGCGAGCTCGCTCTCCGGGTCGATCGTCTCGATCACGACGCCGCGGCGGAACGGCACCTCGAGCGCCTTGGCGCGCTCCTCGCTCGCGGTCGCGAACGACGAGATGCCCGCGCCGCGGAGGCCCTGCACGAGGCCCGCGGCGAAGCTCTGGCTGATGTCGAGCTGCGCGAGGGTCGCGGTGAGCTCGATGCGCTCGCCGTCGGCCGCGCCGTCCTCGATGCGCCAGATCTCGAACTTGACGCTGTCGCCCGGGCGCCGCGACGAGACGATCGCGCGCACGGCGCCGTCGCTGGTCACCTTCTGGCCGTCGATCGCGAGGATGATGTCGCCGGCGCGGAAACCCGCCTCGGCGGCGGGAGAGCCCGCCGAGACACGGCCGAGCATCGCGCCGTCGCCCTTGAAGCGCTCGACGATGTCGGCGTAGGGCGTGACGCCGAAGCGCGCGCGGTCGAGCGCGATCACCTCGACGCCGAGGTAGCCCTTGCGCACCTCGCCGGTCTCGATCAGCTGGGTGACGGTGGTCTCGATCATCGACATCGGGATGGCGAGGCCGATGCCGGCGAACTGCGCCTGCCCGACCGCGTTGCCGGGATTGGTGGCGATGGCGGTGTTCATCGCGATCACGCGCCCGCGCACATCGGTGAGCGGTCCGCCCGAGTTGCCCGGGTTGATCGCCGCATCGGTCTGGATGAAGTTCTGGTAGTCGATCCCGTCGAGCGCGGTGCTGCGTCCGAGACCCGACACGATGCCTGCCGACATCGAGAAGCGGAAGTCGAACGGCGAGCCGAACGCGTAGACCATGTCGCCCTGCTCGACCAGCGCCGAGTCGCCGCGCTGCGCCGGGTGGATGCCGCCCGGCGCGACCTTGATGACCGCGATGTCGGTGCGGAGGTCGAGGCCGACCAGCTCGGCGTCGCGCAGCTCGCCGTCGAAGAACTGCACCTGGAGGCGCTCCGCCCCGTCGACCACATGGGCGTTGGTCACGATGTGGCCGTCGTCGTCCCAGATCCAGCCCGATCCGCTCGAGGCGTAGGGCGCGACATAGGTCCGGCGGCGCATGGTGTTCTGCGCGCTCACATGCACGACGCTCGGCTCGACCAGCTTCGCGATCGCACGGTTGGCGCGGTTGATCTGCTCGAGGATCGGCTCACCCGTGCGGGCGCGCGACGAACCGGCGGACGCTCCCGCCCCCGACGGCGCCGCGCGCAGCTCGTCGCCGAGCGGATCGCGCGCACCTTCCTGCGCAAGTGCGGCATCGTCCGCCGCGTCGGCACCGGCATCCACGCCCGCGTCCTGCGCGAGCACATGCGACGCGCGCACGATCTGCTCCGAGGCGCGCTCGTCGTTCACGCGGCGCACCACCAGCGGCGACGCGACGATGGCGACCCCGCCGGCGACCAGGACCACGAGGCTCGGACCGAAGTATGGAAAGTTCTTCATGGTGGTGTCGGTGCCGGTGCGGCGAGGGATGCGATGCGGTGCGTTGCGGATGCGGTGCCCGGTTCAACCGTCGAGATCACTCCGGGTTGGTGCCATCCGCCGCGGCGGCGCGGAAGATGCTCAGGCGCGGCCGATCCGTCGGATGAACTCCGCGCGCTGTTCGTCGGAGAGCGCGTACGGATGCTCCCCGAGGCTGCCGGTCCGAACCCGGTCCTTCCATGTATCGGCCATCTCGGCGAGCGCCTTCCCCAGCGTCACGATCGGCAGCGCAAACGGCGGCTGCCGGTCGGTGAGCCCGAGAAGGTCGTGGGTCACGACCACCTGACCGTGGCAGACGGGGCCGGCGCCGCAGCCGATCACGGGCACCTTCGAGCGCCGGACGATCTCCTCGGTCACCTCGACCGGCGTCGCCTCGACCAGCAGCATGGTGGCGCCGGCGGCGAGCATGGCGTCGGCATCGGCCACGATCCGCACCGCCTCCTCGGCCGTCTTTCCTGCGGCCGCATATCCGCCGACCTGCTTGGCGTGCTGCGGGCGCGAGCCGATGTGGGCGACCACGGGGATGCCGGCGCGCGTCATCCGCGCGACCAGCGGCGCGAACGAGGCGTCGACCTCGAGCTTGACCACATCGGCGTGGCCCTCGGTCATGAAGCGCCCGGCGTTCCGGATCGCCTCGTTCTCGCACGCCTGGTAGCTCATGAACGGCATGTCGGCCATGACGAGGCAGCGCGGGGCGCCGCGCTTGACCGCGGCCGTGAGGGTCACGAGGAAGTCGAGCGGCGCGTGCAGCGTGTTCGGGTGGCCGAGGATGACCTCGGCGGCGGTGTCGCCGACCAGGAGCACCGGCACCCCGGCGCGCTCGAACCAGCGCGCGGTGGTCGCGTCGTAGCAGGTCAGCGCGGCGAAGTTCCGCCGCTCGCGCATGGCGCGCTGCAGCGAGCGGACGGTGACGGGCGCGACCGTCGGGTCGGGACCGGGCCATGCCCTGGCCTCCGCGCTGGCCTCGACGGGCTTCCCTTCGGCGCTGGACGATGCGGGGCGACTCTGCTGCATGAGGCACGCATGATAGGGCGCACCCGCCGCGCCACCGCCTCCCCGGCTCCGACGAACCGTCAGAAGCGGCGCGACTGGTTGGGCACGATGTTGTCGCGGCCACAGACGACCCAGTCGGCGATCTCGACCGCTTCCGAGAAGCTCTCGCGGGCGGCCTCCAGGTCGTAGCACGGCGTCATGACCTGCCCGGCGGCGAGGTGCTCGACGGTCGGGACCGCGTCGCCCGCGACCAGCGTGGTGGAGCCGGCCGTCGGCAGGAGCAGGCCGGTCAGTCCCGGCGTCACCCCGTGGAGCGGGAACAGGTCGACCCCCGCCGCCAGCCGGTCCGGCGCGGCGACGGTGCGCTGGATGACCGCGATCTCGTGGCCGAGCGTCCGGGCGAGGTCCTGGTCGCCGGCCTCGTGGGCCTCCTTCATCGAGCCGACCAGCTGGACGCCGATCGCCTCGCGCTCCCGCTCCGAGACCAGCCACTGCGCCTTCTCGAACGCCAGGATGCCGCGGCGGTGGATCGGGTTGAGGCAGGTCAGGAACACATGGGTGATGTCGTCGGGCCCGATGCCGGCGCGCTCGACCAGCCGCGACACCAGCGCCTGCGGCGGCAGCGACGGGTCGACGAGGATCCTGGCCGCGCCCGACACGATCAGCGTGGTGGTGGCGTGGGCGGGACGGACGGCCCCCCGCTCACCCCAGTGCGGGTTGGCGGCGAGGGTTCCGATGGAGATGACGCGGATGGTGGCGGACATGTCGTGGTCTGTCGATTCGGCGTGCGGTCGCACGGCGTGCTTGGGGGCTACTCGACCTTGAGGACTACTCGACCTTGAGGACTACTTGACCTCGAGGGCTACTCGACCCTGGGGACTACTCGACGAGGCCGTCGCGGGCGAGCTTGCCGATCGGATTGGTGGGATCGCGCCGCTTGGCGCGGAGGGCCTCGACCACGGCGGGCGGCACCAGGGTCGCGAGCGCGTCGAGCGAGCCGCCGAGCGCGGCGATCTGCTTGATCAGGCTCGAGCTCGTGTAGGCGAAGCTCTCGCCGGTCACGATGAAGACGGTCTCGATCCCCGCGACCTGCCGGTTGGTGATCGCCAGCTGGCACTCGCCGGCGAGGTCGGTGATGTTCCGGATGCCGCGCAGGATCGCGCAGGCGCCCACCGACTTGGCGTAGTCGACGGTGAGGCCGGTGTAGTGCTCGACCCGGATGGTGGCGCCGGCGGGTTCGCTGGCCATCATGTCGGCGACCAGCACCTTCGCCAGCGCCATGCGCTCCTCGAAGGTGAAGAGCGCCTCCTTGTTCGGATTGCGGCCGATCGCGAGCACGACCTCGTCGAACATGCCGCGGCTGCGCCGGAGGATGTCGAGGTGGCCGTAGCTGATCGGGTCGAACGAGCCCGTGTAGATGGCGAGGTGGCGGGTCACGAAGCGCATCCTAACCGCGGCGGGCCGCACAGCCCGCACAGGCCGACCCGTTCCCGCGCGGTATGACGCGCCATCGCTTGCTTCCCATCGCGTGGAATCGATGCTTCTGGTGTCGACGGTCGCGTAAGGGACTCCGCGACCCCGGCAATTCGACTCCGCCCAGCGACCCTGGTTGGACTCGAATCATGGATCGGCCCTGCATCGGATTGCCTCCCCGATCAGGGCTTCCTGGAACTCCGTGTAGGTCGGGGTGACTGAGGAGCACCCCGACCTGCTGAACATAGACCACTGCTCCGTGCGCAAATCACGGAGCAGTGCGCCATTTTTGGGAGTGCGCGAAATAGGCACCGCTGCCTGAAACCCCGCGCGCGGGACGCGCCTCTACTGCCGCCCCATGCCACGACTCGCACTCATCGAACCGAAGGATGCCACCGGCGACGCCGCCCGCATCCTCGCCACCGCGCCCATCAACATCTACAAGGGGATCGCCGCCAACCCCGAGGTCTTCACGGCCTTCATCGCCTTCATGCGGTCGATCGCCACCAGCGGCGCAATCACCAAGGCCGAGAAGGAGCTGGTCATGCTGTACGCCGCCGAGCAGCGCCACTGCGGCTACTGCGTCGCGGCGCACACCAGGGTCGCCGCGGGTGCGGGCGTGCACGCCGACCGCGCCCTCGACGCGCGCCGGGGCCGGGCGGCCGATGCCCGGGAGCAGGCGCTCCTCGACTTCACCCGCGCGGTCATGGAGCGGAACGGCGCGGTGACCGACGCCGAGCTCGCCGCGTTCCGCGCCGCGGGCTACGACGACCGTGC
Organism: Candidatus Kuenenia stuttgartensis; assembly: GCA_945870915.1. GTDB lineage: Bacteria > Planctomycetota > Phycisphaerae > Phycisphaerales > SM1A02 > QWPT01. The sequence goes on from CAMBUI010000030.1 coordinate 12,661, forward strand.
CGCGATCGAGGTGGTCGCGGCGATCACCGCGATGACCTTCACCGCGCTCTACAACCACATCAACGACACGGCGCTGGATTTCCCGCAGGTACCGGCGGTCGCGCACGCGTGATCGGACTTGCGGGCGCCCAGACCCGGCCTGCCCGAGGATCGGACGAGGCTCCCGCGCGATCCCCAGAGCCCGCGAAAGCGAAGCGAGTCGCGGGCGCTCAGCCGACGCGCGCTCCGACCCGGCTCAGACGCTGAACTTGCGGAGTCCCGCACCCTCGAGCAGGGTCCGGAAGTTCTCGCCGAAGACGAAGTTCTCCTCGGGGAACTCGACGCCGGCGCGGTTCTGGTCGAGGTGGCTGAACATCAGCTCGATCCGGCCGACCGGCGCCCAGGCGTTGTCGGCGAAGCTGAACCGGTCGACGATGCCGACGGTGCTCGCGCCCATGTCGTCCATGCGCTCGATGGAGGCGTCGTAGCGGATCGTCTCGCCGGGATTGACATCGCGCTCGAAGGTCGCCGAGACCACCTTCGCCAGCACGACCTTCTCGCGGAACCCGTGCACGCTGCCGACGAGGATCCCCGCCGTCTGCGCCATGCCCTCGAGGATGAGCGAACTGGGCATGACCGGGCACGGCGGCAGCGCGCCGTCGGCGGCGAAGTGCTGGTGGAGGTGCTCCTCGGCGAGGGACACGTTCTTCACCGCAACCAGCCGCGTCCTCGGCTCGAACGCGATCACCCGGTCGATCCACATCCAGCGCATTTACGCGCCCAGCTTCCGCTGCACGAAGTCGCAGAGGCTCTTCACGGTGAAGTGGTTGGGCAGCTTCGTGATCTGCGGGTCCTTCTCGAACTCGCTGACATCCACGTGCGGGACCTTTTCCTTGAGGAGCGCGATGCCCTTGGCGGTGACCTTGCCGCTCTCGACGAGCGACGGATCGGTCATGAGGTTCTCGGGGAACAGCTCGCCCTGCGCGATCTTGAACGGCTTCTCCGGCGTGGAGAACTTCTTCTCGAGGCGGAAGACGATGTCGAGGTAGTCGATGCTCTCGGCGCCGAGGTCGCCCTTCAGGGTCGCGGTGGCAACGACATCGTCCTCGTCGACGCCCAGGGCATCCACGAGGACATCACGCACATCGGCTTCGATATCAGCACGGCTCTTGGCCATTACGGTCTCCAACTGGGACCCGAGGTCGGATCCACGCTGTGTTCGGACGAGAACTTCGCCCACTGGTCAGTTGCGAAGGGCGCGCAGTATAAGGCGACCGGACACGGCTGTCTCGGCGACCGCAGAATCGCCCGCAAGTCCCTTTAGGACAGTGCCTTGCGCCTTGAACACAACCGAACCGTCGTCCTTGGTCTTCTCCAGGGTGACCTCGACCTTGAGGGTCTCGCCGGGGCGGACGAAGCTGCCGTAGCGGAGCGCCTTGACCTCGCCGAGCACCATGCGGGGCATGCCCCTCCGGGCGAGGACGGCGCGGGCCGCCTGGGTGAGCGCCTCGACCATGAACACGCCGGGCAGGACGGGGAACCCGGGGAAGTGGTCCTGCAGGTACTCCTCGGCGGCGGTCACGTTCTTGACCGCGATCGCCGAGGTGTCGGTGAGCTCGAGGAACTGGTCGACCAGCGTGAAGTGCATCGCGGGAAGGTACCACGGCGACGGGACTTGTTGCGGCCCCGAGGAGTGCGGTTTTCCCGTGCGGAACGCCGATATCGGGACCATGTCCAAGACCGCTCGGAATGCCTCGTCGCGCGCACGCGCGTCGGAGGACGCTACGGATGTCACCACTTCGCCCTTCGGCATCAGCCTCGCGTGGCTCCGCGCGGCCTGGGTGCTCGCCGCCGGCGCGCTCACGATGATCGTGCTGGCGCTCGCGAGCTTCAACTCGGCGGATCCGCCGACCTCCGCGGTGGCCACGCCGAACGACCCGCCGCTCAACCTGTGCGGCAAGTTCGGCGCCGTGGTCGCGTACCGGCTGTACGAGATCTTCGGCGTGGGCGTGTGGCTGCCCGTGAGCTACCTCGCCACCCTGCTCGCGTTCGTCGCCGCGGGGCGGCCGATGTCGCATCCGTTCGTGCGCCTGATCGGCGCATGCGTGATGATGGTCGCGATCGGCGGACTGCACCACGAGTGGATGCCCGCGATCGGCCCGGTCGCGGGCTACGGCGCGGGACTGATCCCGATGTCGCTCTCGCACCTGCTGCACGAGCACTTCGGCATCGGCGCATCGCTGCTGTTCCTGATGATGCTCGCCGTGGGCGCGATCGTCATGGCCGACACGATCGTCGCCATGCTGCCGGGCGCGCTGGCGAGCTCGCTCGGATTCCTCTCGCCGATCTGGAAGACCGACTGGTCCGGCGCGTTCGCCGCGATGCGCGAGCGCTTGGGCGCGATGTTCCCGCAGCCCGCGGTGGCGACCGCGTCGCGTGCCCCCCGCGCACGCCGCACGACCGCGAAGCCCGCGGCGGTGGCGGTGGTTGAGGACGACGATGCGTCGGAGACGGCCTCCGACGAGGACGAGGACGCCGATGACGGCGCCGACGAGCAGGCCGACGAGGACGACGCTGAGGACAGCGTCGACACCGACGATGCCGCCGAGGGAACCGGAAAGGTCGAGGCGAAGGCCTCAGGCAAGGCCGACGACGACGCGACCACCACGACCGCGGACGACGAGGCGTCGACCGCGATCGCGCCGGCGGTGAAGTCGGCCACCGACGACGAGCTGCGCGCGAAGCTCGCGAAGCTGCCGGTCAAGATGAACACCATCCGCTCGACCAAGGACCTGCGCGACGACGAGATCCCGCGCACGCCGGACTACTCGGGCTACCGGTTCCCCACCCTCGACCTGCTCGACGAGCCCGAGGGCAACTACTCCGAGAAGATGGCCGCGATCGTGCAGGAGCAGGCGCTGCTGCTGACCAAGACGCTCGAGCAGTACGGCATCAACGGCGAGATCTCGGGCATGGAGTGCGGCCCGGTCGTGACCGTGTACTCGGTCGAGCTCGAGGCCGGCACCCGCGTCGCCCGCCTCGAGACGATCGCGAAGGACCTCGCCCGCGCGCTGCGCGCGCCGAATGTCCGCATCATCCCCAACATGGCGGGCCGCACCGCGGTCGGCATCGAGGTGCCCAACAAGTCGAAGGAGAAGGTGCGCCTGAAGGAGCTCATGTCGAGCGGCCAGGCCGCGAACATGGCGCTCCCGATGTTCATGGGCAAGGACTCGGCCGGCGATCCGCTGGTGCTCGACCTCGCCAAGATGCCGCACATGCTCATCGCCGGCACCACCGGCTCGGGCAAGTCGGTGTGCATGAACACCATCATCATGAGCTTCCTCTACACGAAGCGCCCCGACGAGCTCAAGCTGGTGCTCGTCGACCCGAAGATGGTCGAGATGGCGATGTTCGCCGACATCCCGCACCTCGCCTGCCCGGTCGTGACCGAGATGGCGAAGGCGGCGGCGATCCTCGAGTGGGCCGTGACCAAGATGGAGGAGCGCTACGAGCAGCTCAAGGAGGCCGGCGTCCGCGACATCCGGTCGTTCAACGAGCTCAGCGAGGCCGAGCTGCGCGAGCGCCTCGATGTGACCGACGAGGTCGAGTGGGCGCGCGTGCCCAAGAAGCTCCCGTACATGGTCTTCGTGATCGACGAGCTCGCCGACCTGATGATGACCAACAAGGAGGTCGAGCAGTCGATCGTGCGCATCGCCCAGAAGGCGCGCGCGGTCGGCATCCACCTGATCCTCGCGACCCAGCGTCCGCAGGCGACGGTCGTGACCGGCCTGATCAAGTCGAACATGCCCTGCCGCGTGGCGTTCAAGGTCGCGTCGGGAACCGACAGCCGCATCGTGCTCGACCAGAAGGGCGCGGAGCTCCTGCTCGGCCAGGGCGACATGCTGGTCGTCACGCCGAGCCAGACCGACGCGCGCCGCTGCCAGGGCACGCTGGTCGACGACAAGGAGGCCCGCGGCGTGGTCAAGTTCCTCAAGAGCGTCGCGACGCAGAACTTCGAGCGCGCGCTGCTGAGCATCCGCGCCATCAGCAAGGGCGATGGCGGCGAGGGCGGCGAGACCGAGGGCGGCGCGGCGAACGCGCACAAGCAGGACGAGCTCTTCGACAAGGCCGCCGAGATCCTCATCGAGTCCGGCCGCGGCAGCGTGTCGCTGCTGCAGCGGCGCCTCGCCATCGGCTACGGCCGCGCCTCGCGGCTGGTGGACCTGATGGGACAGGCGGGCCTGCTCGGCGAGCACAAGGGCTCGGTGGCGCGCGAGGTCGTCGTGACGATGGACGACTGGAAGCGCATGAAGGCGATGCGCGAGCAGGCGGAGCGCGAGGGCACGGTCTTCGACACCCTGCCCGACAACTCCGATGCCGACAGCGAGGCGCTCCGCTTCAGCGACGAGGACGGCGACGACGACGACGACAACGGCCGGTAGTTGCGCCGACATCCGACATGCACCCCCCACGCGGCCCGCGCACTTTGCGCGGGCCGCGCTGCTTCGGGGGGCACGTGGACGCACGTGGGCGCACGTGGAGGCACGCGGAGGCACGTGGGCGCACGTGGACGCACGCGGAGGCACGCAGGATCCTCCGACTTTCCCCTACACTCGCGCGCCATGGCGGAGTTCTTCCCAGCCGAACCCGATGAGATCTGGCCCGAGGGCGCCGCGCGCCCTGCGAACGAGCCCGAACTCGTGTTCCGGAAGTGCCTCGAGGCCGCCCTGGCCGACACGCCGTGGATCGTGATCCAGAACCTGGTGGTGCAGGCCCCCGATCGCGTGGGCTCGCGCGAGATCGACTTCCTGGTGATCGACCCCGAGCGCGGCATGGTGGTGATCGAGGTCAAGGGCGGCAACTACCGCTGGGTTCCCGAGCTCGGCTGGTCGCGCCGCGTCGGCGACGAGGAGCGGATCGACCGCGGGGGCGTGGTCAAGCAGGCGCGCACGGCGATGTTCCACCTGGTCAAGACGCTCGCGGGCCGGATGCTGCACGATCCGTCGCGGCCGCCGTACCTGCACGGGTGGCTGGTGGCGCTCGTGGATGCCGATGTGCGCGCCGACTCGCTGCCGCCCGAGGCGACCGACCATGTGCTCGACGCCAAGCACTGCCGCGATCCGCAGCGGCTGCGCGCCAACATCGACGACATGCTCGTCGCGCTGCAGATCACCTATCCCGATGTCGCGTGCGGCGAGGCGTCGTGCATGGGCGAGGTCACGCGGCGGTACCTGCTTCCCTCGATGCAGAGCCGCTTCTCGGTGCGCAGCGAGATCCACAACGCGCGCCTCATCGAGAACGAGTCGCTGCGGCCGGTGCGGCTGGTCATGGACGCGGCGGATGAACTCGACCGCCTGCAGGTGCGCGGGCATCCCGGCACGGGCAAGACCTACGCCTCGCTCTACCGGGCGAGCCGCGACCTCGCCGAGGGACGCCGCGTGCTCACGCTGTGCTTCAACATCCCGCTCGCGGCGTCGCTGACGGCGCGGCTCGGGGCGCAGCCGGTGCGCGGCACGACCACGCCCGAGGAGATCCGCGGGCGGCGCTGCGTGACGGGGCGTCTCCACGCGCTCGCCGAGAGCGCCGCCCGGCACACGACGCATGCGCCCGCGCAGATGCCCCCCGCCAGCTCGGGACAACCGTACTTCGACGCCCTGCTGCTGGCGCTCGAGGGCGCGGCGCGCGCCGGCGAGTTCGGGCGCTTCGACTCGATCGTGGTCGACGAGGGCCAGGACTTCACGCCGGCCATGCTCCGCGCGCTCGATGCGCTCGCCACGGGCTGCGGCCGGATCGCGGTGTTCCACGACCCGAACCAGGCGCTCTACACCGAGCCCGAGGCGGCGGAGCTCCACCAGCGCTTCGGCGGGCCGCTGGTGCTGCGGGAGAACCTGCGCAACTCGGCGACCATCACCGCGTTCCTGCGCGCGCTCGATCCGGCGAGGCTCGCCGACCTCGTCGCGCCGCCGTCGGTGCGCGACGGGCAGCCGGTGGTCGTGTGGGAGTACGCGCACGGCGACATCAACGGCCAGATCGCGGCGATCGAGCGCATCGTGCGGCACCTCGTCGACGGCGAGGATGTCCGTCCGCAGGACATCGCGATCATCTCGCCGTTCACCCACGCGCGCAGCTCGCTCGCGGGGGTCGAGGCGGTGGCGGGGATGCCGCTGCTCCCGCTCGAGGCGGCGGCGCGGCGCGGCGCCGACGAACCGCCCTGCCTGCGGCATGAGACGCTCCACCGATTCAAGGGCCTCGAGTCGCCGGCGGTGATCCTGCACGATGTCGCGGGCAGCGGCCGCAACGTCGCGTACGAGGCGATGCTGACCGCGTGCAGCCGCGCGCAGCATGCGCTCTACGTGCTGCGCTCGTCGAACTACGCGGGCGGGGCCGCACTCCCCGTCCAGGGACAACTTCCATGAGGAGACACCGATGATCGAGCAGGACTGGATCGCACGCGGGCTCGACGCCGCCATCGAGATGGCCGAGAAGGGCTGGCGCGAGGGCGGCATCCCGATCGGGAGCTCGTTGCTCGACGCGCGCGGCAATGTCGTCGCTGCCGGGCACAACCAGCGCGTCCAGTCGGGCGACCCGACGGCGCACGCCGAGGTCGACTGCATCCGCCGCGCGGGTCGCCGGCGCGACTGGCGGTCGCTCACGCTCGTCTCGACGCTGTCCCCCTGCTGCATGTGCTCGGGCACGGCGATCCTGTTCAGGATCCCGCGCGTCGTGATCGGCGAGAACCGCACCTTCCTGGGCGCGGAGGAGTGGATGGCCGCGAACGGCGCCGAGCTCGTCGTGGTGCAGGACCCGCGCTGCATCGCGCTCATGGAGCGCATGAAGCGCGAGAAGCCCGATCTCTGGGCCGAGGACATCGGCGAGTGACGCACGCGCGCCCACTGGTCCTGGTCACCGCGTTCGCGCCGTTCGGCGGGAGCCCGGTGAACCCCACCGTCGCGATCGCGCGCGCGCTTGCGGCGATGCCGTGCCGGCT
>CAMBUI010000031.1 GCA_945870915.1 Candidatus Kuenenia stuttgartensis
GAACAGCGAGTGGATCAGGTAGATCGCGGTGATCACGAAGCCGAGGCCCATGATGTACGAGCCGCCGGTCGAGATGTGGTGGTAGATCTGGAACTCGGGCTGGTAGGCGTAGTAGCGGCGCGGCATGCCCTGCGAGCCCAGCATGAACTGGGTGAAGAAGGTCATGTTGAAGCCCACGAACACCAGCGCGCAGCCGATCTTGCCCCAGGTCTCGTTGAACATGCGGCCGGTCATCTTCGGCCACCAGTGGTGCAGGCCGCCGATCATGGCGATCAGCGCGGAGCCCATCATCACGTAGTGGAAGTGCGCGACGACGAAGTAGGTGTCGTGCAGGTGGATGTCGGTCGAGAGCACCGCGAGCGGGATGCCCGTGAGGCCGCCGATGGTGAACAGGAAGATGAACGCGAGGCCGTACCACATGGCCGTGTTCAGCGAGATCGAGCCCTTGTAGAGGGTCGCGAGCCAGTTGAACACCTTGACCGCCGAGGGGATGGCCACCGAGAAGGTGATCGCGGAGAACAGCACGTTCATGAGCGGCGACTGGCCGCTGGTGAACATGTGGTGTCCCCACACCAGGAAGCTGAAGATCGCGATCGCGATCGAGCTGAACGCGATGAAGCGGAAGCCGAAGATGTGGCGGTGGCTGTGGACCGCGATGATCTCGCTGATGATGCCCATGCCGGGCAGGATCATGATGTAGACCGCGGGGTGCGAGTAGAACCAGAAGAAGTGCTGGAACAGCACCGGGTCGCCGCCCATCGAGGGATCGAAGATGCCGATGTTGAAGGCGCGCTCGATCACCAGCATGGCGACGGTGATGCCGAGCACCGGGGTCGCGAGCACCTGGATCACGGCGGTCGCGTAGACCGCCCAGAGGAACAGCGGCATGCGGAACCAGGTCATGCCCGGCGGACGCAGCTTGTGGATCGTCACGATGAAGTTGACGCCCGTGAAGATCGACGAGAAGCCGAGGATGAACACGCCGACCAGCACGGGGATCGTGCCGCCCGCGCCGAACTGCGACGAGTACGGGGTGTAGAAGGTCCAGCCGGTGTCGAATCCGCCGGCGAGCAGCGAGTAGACCGCGCAGATCGCGCCGAGCACCCACAGGTAGAAGCTGAACAGGTTCATGCGCGGGAAGGCGACGTCCTTCGCGCCCAGCATGATCGGCAGCACGAAGTTGCCCAGCGCCGCGGGGATGCTGGGGATGATCACCAGGAACACCATGATCGCGCCGTGCAGCGTGAAGGCCTTGTTGTACTGGTCGGCCGTCATCCACTCGACCTCGCCCGGGAAGAGGAGCTTGGTGCGGACGAGCAGCGCCATCACGCCGCCGACGAAGAACGACACCAGCACGGCGACGAGGTACATCACGCCGATGCGCTTGTGGTCGAGGGTGAAGATCCAGGAGAGGATTCCGCGGCGGAAGGTCAGGTAGTTGCCCGGGACTTCGTCGTGGATGGGTCGGGTGTCGAGGGTCGTCATGGCGTCACTCGTGTCTCTGCGATGCGTGTGGTGTCGGTCGCGGCTGCGTCACTGCGTTGCGGGCGCGTGGCCCCGTCACTTCTTGCCTACGAAGTTGCCCTTCGCGTCGAACTCGTCGAGGTGCTTCATCATGCCGATGAGCGCGTCGATCGCCTTGTCGTTGAGCTGGCCCTTGAAGGTCGGCATCGCCGGGCCGAAGCCGTCGACGATGTGCTCGTTGGGGTTGAGGATCGAGGCGCGCAGGTAGCCCTCGGGGGTCTCGTACTGCTTGCCCGCGCCGATGAAGTCGCTGACCGACTTGCCTCCGACCTTGTGGGCCGAGCCGGTCTTGGAGGTGCGCTCCCAGATGTTGCCCGAGCCGTCGTAGTTGCCCCACGAGGGCCCGGTGCCGGCCTTGCCGTCGAGGGTGTGGCAGCCCGCGCAGCGCGCGAACAGCTTCGGACCGGCCTTGGAGTAGAGCTCCTCGGGGGCGATCTTGTCGAGCCAGCGGCCCTGCTCGACGACCCACTCGTTGAAGTCCATCTCGTTGAGCACGTAGACCTTGCGGTTCATGTCCGAGTGCTTGGTGCCGCAGAACTCGGTGCAGAAGAGGTGATGGAACTTGTCCTCGCCCTTCTCGTCCTGTCCGGTGGGGTTGTCGGCCTGGAACCACATGGTGGTGTAGCGCCCGGGCACCACGTCCTGCTTGACGCGGAAGTCGCGGATGTAGAGCGAGTGGAGCACGTCCTCGCTGCGCATGACCAGCTTGATCGGCTTGCCTGCGGGGATGTACAGGTTTTCGCTGGTGGCGCCGTTCGGGTACTTGAAGACCCAGCTCCAGCGGAGCGCGGTGACGTCGATCTGGTACGCGTTCGCGGGAACCGACTTCATGCTCACGAAGCCGCGGAAGCCCATGAAGAAGATCACGACCACGATCAGCGTGGGGATGATCGTCCAGCCGAGCTCGAGCACCGTGTTGTGGCTCGGGCCGCGCGCGTAGACCTCGCGCCCCTTCTGGCGGTACTTCCACACGAAGTAGAACATCAGTCCCACCACGAGGAAGAAGAAGAAGTAGTTGATGTAGTTGATGAACTCGAAGACCCAGTCGTTCTGCTCGGCGAAGGTCGATGCACCCTCGGGCAGCCAGAAGGTCTTCGGAGTCGGTCCCTCCCCCGCCGCGAGGGCGGGATCGGAGCTCGACTGCATCAGGACGGTGGTGATGAGGTTGGTCACGTTCAATCGCCTCTTCAATTCGCGGCGGCGGCGTTGGCTGCCGTCGCGCTTTGCTTCTTCTTCCTGACCTCGGCGGACCAGAAGATCCCGAGGCCGCCCGCGAGGACGAGCACCGTGATCGCTCCGCCGATCGACATGACGCGGCGCGCCTGCAGCACGTAGCCGCGCGCGTCCGCGTCGTAGATGTGGCACCAGAGGATGAACCGGTCGAGCGTCGTGCCGATCCTGCCCTCGGAGGCCTCGAGGAGGCCCATCCGCAGGTCCGCGGGCTCGAACTTGGTTCCGTACATGTAGCGGCTGATGCGGCCCTCGGGGGTCACCAGCACCAGCACCGCCGCGTGCGCGTAGTCGCCGTTCTCCTGGCGGCGGAACTGGAAGCCGACGGCGTCCGCCACCGACTTCGACATCAGCTCGCTGCCGGTGAGGAAGTGCACGCCCTGCCCTGCGCCGGGCCGGTCGAACTCGGCGAGGTAGCTTTCCTTCTTGGCCTTGGCGAGCGCGGCGGTCTCGGTCGGGTCGATCGACACCGAGAGGACCTCGAACTCCTTGCCCGGCATCCAGTCGACGCCCTTCAGGCCGTCGAAGGCGCCGTTGAGCACCAGGTTGCACAGCATCGGGCACTTGTTGTAGCCGAGCTGCAGCAGCACGGGGCGCTCGCCCCTGAAGTAGTCGCGCAGCACGACCTGGTTGCCCGCGTCGTCGGTGAAGCGGGTGTCGAGCGGCAGCGGCTCGTTGAGGTGCTCGACGATGTCGACGCCCTTGAGCTCCTCGGGCACGCCGAGGTTGAGCTGCGCCACCGCGTCCGTCGCGGCCGACAGCGACGCCGCGAGGGCGGTCGTGGTCGCGAGGATGGTGGCTGCGGTGCGGGTCATGTCGGTCTCAGGCGCCTGGCGCGGGATGCTGCGGTCGCGTGCTCACTTGCCCTGCGCGGACATGAGTTCCACGGCGCGCTCGATCGGGATTCGCACGCGGTCGACCTTCTTCTCGTCGACCTCCTCGGTGTAGGTCCCGTATTGCGCGAGGAGCTCCTTCTGCTGCGAGCGCAGTCCGGTCGAGAGCGCCGGGCGCTCGTCGATCACGCGCTCGTCCTCGAAGTCGCGCTGCACTCCGAAGAAGAGCACCGAGACGGCGAGGCAGAACGCCACGAAGAAGATGATGCCGACGAACGAGTAGAACCAGGTCGCCCCCATCTCGGGGTCGTCCAGCTGCTCGGTGGTGGTGTGGGATGCGGACATCGTGTGTTCCTGTTGGGTCACATGTTCTCGAAGCGGACGCTCTCGCCGAGGCGCGGGTCCTTCGCGGGGACGAGCGCGATGCGCGACAGGGTGCCGATCGTGCCCGCGGCGACGGCGCCGAGGACGCCGAGCGCGAGCAGGAAGTTGACGGGGTTGCCGAAGTGGGTCTCGGTGCCGGCGTACGCCTGCGCGAGCTCCGAGTAGCGGGCGAAGTTGCCGAGGTCGTGCGGGATCTCGGGCATCACCAGCCAGTAGAGGTCGACGTAGTGGAAGCAGAGCATCCAGACCGCGCCGATGCCGAGGGTGAGCGGCGCGCGCTTCATCCACTTGCTGATGAGCCCGACGAACGGGATCACGAAGTGGCCGAAGAGCAGCACGAAGCTGAAGAAGCCCCAGCCGCCGACCTGGCGGGCGAGGAACCAGCCGGTCTCCTCGGGGATGTTCGCGTACCAGATCAGCATGTACTGGCTGAAGCCGATGTAGGCCCAGAAGACGATGCCGAAGGCCCACATGAGCTTGCCCATGTCCTGCAGGTGCTCGCGGGTCACGATGCCCTTGAGCGTGCCCACGCGGAGGAGGCGGAGCGTCACGAGGATCATTCCCGAGAAGCCCGCGGTCGCGCAGCCGCAGAAGAAGTACACGCCGAACATCGTGGAGAACCACGCGGGCGAGATCGACATGATCCAGTCGAACGCGGCGAAGGTGGTCGTCAGGCCGAAGAGGATCGCGGCCGGACCGGACCACTTCTGCATGCGCGCGCTGAACGAGCGGTCGCCGGTCGCGTCCTGCGCGACGCTGTTCCGCAGGAAGAACGACGCCAGCAGCGCCCACACCGCGAAGTAGGCCACGGCGCGGATCCAGAAGAAGGTCGGGTTGAGGAACCCCTCCTTCGCGTGGACGATGTGGTACTCGGCCTCGTTGTTGGCCTTGAGCGTCTCCATGTCGGCCCAGACCCAGAGGACGTTCGCCTTGCCCATGAACCAGAGCGCGGCGAAGGGCACGAAGAGGAGCCAGAACCAGCGCAGGTTGGAGGCGAGCGCCTCGGCCGGGCGGCGCACCGCCACCGACCACCCCGCGCGGGTGAGGTGCTGGATGAAGACGAAGAACAGGCCGCCGAGGCACATCGTCAGTCCGAAGAGGAACGCGACGAGGTAGGCGCGCCAGAAGTGGTGCGCGTCGGTGCCGAAGGCGCCGGTGTAGCCGATCGCGGCGCCGCCGCCGAGGCCGATCACCGCCACCGCGATCGCGGCCTTGCGGAGGCCGAGTGCGAACGCGGGGAGCCGGATGTTCTGCGCGCCGAGGTCGAGATTCGTGGAGGCGTGACCCATCACTTCACCTCCTTCTTGAGGTTGTCGCGGAGTTCCGGCGGAACGTCCTGCATCGAGGCGTTCTGCGAGAGCTGCAGGGCCTTCACGTAGGCGGCGATCGCCCAGCGGTCGTTGAGGTCGATCTGCGTTCCGTAGCCCGCCATGTTGCGGATGCCGTTGGTGGCGACGTTGTAGAGCATGCCGAGCCGGTGCTCGCGCACGACCGGGTCGTGCAGGCTCTTGGCCTGGACCCAACTGGTGCCGTTCGCCGGGCCCTCGCTCGACGACATCAGCTCCATCGCGCGCTTGTTGACCGTGCCGTCGCCGTATCCGGCGTAGCCGTGGCAGACGCTGCAGTGGATGTTGTAGCGCTGCTGTCCGCGCTCGAGGAACTCGCGCGTCATCTCGAGTCCGGCGGGGAGCGTCTCGGCCCACGCGCCGTTCACGACGCCGTCATTGAGGTGCGTGTCGAGGTTGTCCTCGCCGCGGGCGACGGTGCCGAGCACCGCCGGACGCTGCGAGCGGCCGTCGGCGAAGAGCGGGTTGACCGTCTGCGGCTTGAACTTCGGCTGGAAGTCCATGTCGAAGAAGATGTGGACCGCGCGGTTCGGGTCGGGCGTCGCGCGGACGCGCGCGATGACGAACGGCGGCACCGCGAGCGCAAGCGCCGCGAGCACACCCGTGAAGAGCATCCAGCGAGGGGGCATCGGGATCATGGATTAGTCCTCCACCGCCTCGATGGCGACGGGGTCGAGGGTCCGGAGGAACTCCTCCGTCTTCCTGGGCAGGAACTTCGGGTCGCGCGCCTCGATCGAGATGAAGAAGCGGTCGTTGGTGGCGCGGCGGAAGCGGTGCGAGCGGAACAGCGGGTGGTAGAGCTGCGGCAGGCCGTTGAAGAGGAACATCAGCTTCACGCACGCGAGCGCCGAGAAGAGGATGGTCAGCTCGAACATCACGGGGATGAACGCCGGAAGGCTCATCGCGGGCTTGCCCGAGATGAGGAACGGGTAGCCCGTCACCCAGACGCCCGCCCACACGTGGAGGTCCCACGAGTTGGTGAAGGCCTGCAGGAAGAACGCGGCGATGGTGCCGGTCATGCCCGCGAAGAAGACGAAGATCGGCAGCCAGGTGCGCTGGATGCCCATCGCGCCGTCGAGGCCGTGGACGGGGAACGGCGTGTGGCAGTCCCACCACTTGTAGCCCGCGTCGCGGACCTTCTCGGCGGCGGCCATGAGGTCGCCGGGAGTCTCGAACTCGGCGATGTAGCCGTACAGCTTCGCGGGATTCGCGGGCTGCTCGGCCTTGGTGTCGGAGGGGTTGGTGACGATCGTCGCCATGTGGGTCAACCTCGGTGAGGGCGTGGTTCAGTGGTGGCTGTGGTCGTGGCCGTGCGCATGGCCGTGGTGACCGTGCTTCCCGGCGCCCGCGCCATGCGGGTCGGCCTGCGGCATGACCGCCTTGACCTCCGCCATCGCGATCATCGGGAGGTACCGGCAGAACAGGAGGAACAGCGTGAAGAAGAGGCCGAACGCGCCGACCATCGTGCCGATGTCGACCCAGGTCGGGGTGAAGAGGTCCCACGAGCTCGGGAGGAAGTCGTTGGCGAGGCTGGTGACGATGATCACGAAGCGCTCGAACCACATGCCGACGTTCACGAACAGCGACAGGACGAACATCAGCGGGATGCTGGTGCGGATCCTCTTGAACCAGAAGAGCTGCGGCGTGATCACGTTGCAGCTGACCATGATCCAGTAGGCCCACCAGTACTGGCCGAAGGCGCGGTTGATGAAGGCGAACTTCTCGTACATCGCGCCCGAGTACCAGGCGATGAAGAACTCCATCGAGTACGCGTAGCCGACCATGCAACCGGTCACCAGGATGACCTTGTTCATGTTGTCGAGGTGGCGCAGGGTGATGAGGTCCTTGAGGCCGAAGAGCTCGCGCGCCGGGACGGCGAGCGTGACCACCATCGCGAAGCCGGAGAAGATCGCGCCCGCGACGAAGTACGGCGGGAAGATCGTGGTGTGCCAGCCGGGGAGCTGCGAGGTGGCGAAGTCGAACGACACGACCGAGTGCACCGAGAGCACGAGCGGCGTCGACAGCGCGGCGAGCAGCAGGTACGCGCGCTCGTAGCGGTGCCAGTGGCGGTTCGAGCCGCGCCAGCCGAGCGCGAAGATGCCGTAGGCGAGCTGCTGGACCTTGCCCTTCGCGCGGTCGCGCAGGGTGGCGAGGTCGGGGACCATGCCCGTGTACCAGAAGAGCAGCGACACGGTGAAGTAGGTCGAGACCGCGAACACGTCCCAGAGGAGCGGCGAGCGGAACTGCGGCCACATCTCCATCTGGTTCGGGATCGGGAACAGCCAGTACGCGAACCACACGCGGCCGACGTGGATGCCGGGGAAGGTGCCCGCGCAGATGACCGCGAAGATCGTCATCGCCTCGGCGAAGCGGTTGATGCCCGTGCGCCACTTCTGGCGGAACAGGAAGAGGATCGCGCTGATCAGCGTGCCCGCGTGGCCGATGCCGACCCAGAACACGAAGTTCGTGATGTCGTACGCCCACATGACGGGGTTGTTGAGGCCCCACACGCCGACGCCGGTGATGATCAGGTAGCCGATGCAGGCGCCGAGGACGCTGAGCAGTCCGAGCGCGCCGGCGAAGGCGACGTACCAGGCGAACGGGGCCTTGTCGGCCTCGTTCACGCGGCACACGGTGGCGGTGACCTGGCTGAACTTGTCCATGTTCAGGACAAGCGGGGCGCGTTCACCGGGCGCGTCGACGGTGTTGTCGACGATGAGGGTCTTGGAATCGAGCGTCGTCATGGGTGCGCTCCAGTGATCAGTGGGCGTGATCGTGGCCGTCGCCATGATCGTGACCGTCGTGCGAGTGGTCGTCGTGCGAGTGGTCGACGGCCGGGTTCTTGACGCGCGCGAGGTACTTCACGCGGGGCTTGGTGTTGAGTTCCTCGAGCAGGTCGTAGCTCAGCTTGCTCTTGGAGAGCTGGGCGACGCGGCTCCTCGGGTCGTTGAGGTCGCCGAACACGATCGCCTGCGTCGGGCAGGCCTGCTGGCAGGCGGTGACGACGGCGCCGTCCTCGATCGACCAGGTGTCCTTGCCGCTGTCGGTGCCGCCGGCCTTGGCCCACGCGTTCTTGGCGTGGATCTTGGCCGCCTGGATGCGCTGCATGCAGAACGAGCACTTCTCCATCACGCCGCGCGAGCGCACCGTGACCTCGGGGTTGAACTGCATGCGCGTCCAGCCCGCGGGGTTGTCGGTGATCGGGTTGTGGTCCTCGGGGATCGACTTGTAGTAGTCGGGCTGCACCTTGAGGAATCCCTCCTCGCGGCTCGGCTCGCGCTTCTGGTAGTCGAAGAAGTTGAAGCGGCGCACCTTGTAGGGGCAGTTGTTGCTGCAGTAGCGGGTGCCGATGCAGCGGTTGTAGACCATCACGTTGATGCCCTGCTCGTCGTGCACCGTGGCGGCCACCGGGCAGACCTGCTCGCACGGCGCGTTCTCGCAGTGCATGCAGGCGAGCGGCTGGACCGCGAAGCCCGCCGGGCGGTCTCCGTCGGCGCCGCGGAAGTAGCGGTCGATGCGGATCCAGTGCATCTCGCGGCCGCGCGCGACCATCGCCTTGCCGACGATGGGCACGTTGTTCTCCGCCTGGCACGCGACGACGCACGCGCTGCAGCCGGTGCAGGCCGAGAGGTCGATGGTCATCGCCCAGCGGTACTTCGCGCCGTCGAGGTTCGACTCCTCCCAGAGCGAGAGGCGGTGCGCGACATGGCCGACGTGGCGGGCGAAGTCGGGATGCGAGCGGTAGTTCGCGAGGCTGCTCTCGCGCACCAGGCTCGGGAGGCGCGCCTGGATGCCGTCCGAGGGGACATCCGCGATGAGCGCGTCGGTGGCTCCGTGGTCCTGCGTGTGGGCGAAGGCGTAGCTGCCGCCCGTCTTCGAGACGGTGGCGAAGGCCATGCCCGGTGCCGCGGTGGTGCGCAGCGGGTAGGCGTTGAAGCCGGCGCCCGCGGCGATGCGGCCCGCGACCTCGCCGCGGCCGTAGCCGAGCGCGATCGAGGCGCAGCCCTCTGCGTGTCCGGGGAGCATCCACGCGGCGACCTCGACGGAGGCTCCGCCGACGGTGACCTTCACCATGTCGCCGTTCGCAAGGCCGAGGCCGCGCGCGGTCTTCGGCGCCATGAGAAGCGCGTTGTCCCAGGTGATCTTGGTGGCCGGGTCGGGGAGTTCCTGGAGCCAGCCGAGGTTGGCGAAGCGTCCGTCTCCGACCTTCGCGTCGAAGAGGAACGCGATCTCCATCGCGCCGCCGATCGCGGAGAGCATGCCGGCGGTGCTGGAGCAGATGGTGGCGAGGTTCGCCGCGTTGACGACGGGCGCGGGGGCCGCCTTCATGGCGGTGCCCTCGACGAATCCGCGGTCGAGGTTCTGGCGCCACCAGGCCTCGAAGGCCGTGCCGGTGAGGCCGCTGACCTTCATGTGGGCGCGACGCACGATCTCGTAGCTCGAGGCCTGCTCGTCGCCGGTGAGGGCCGCGAGGACCTCGAGCGCGTTGCGACCGCCCTGCTCCTGGTCCATGAGCGGCAGGATGAGCGGCTGCTGGACGACGATCGAGCCGTCGAGCGCGCGTCCGTCGCCCCATGCCTCGAGGCTGTGGGCGGACGGGACATGCCAGGTGCAGGCGGAGGACTTGCTGGTCTCGTTCGCGTAGAACGAGAGGTGCGCGACCTCCTTCGCCTTCGACATCTTCGCGGCGAAGTCGAGGTCGGCCGGCGCGTCGTAGGCGGGGTTGCCGCCGAGGAGGACGAGCGTCTCGATCGCGCCCGAGGCGAGCGCGTCGGCGAGCTGCTTGAGCTGCGCGGCGCCGCCCGAGGCGGGGCCCGCGGCGTAGGTCACGGTGGTGCCGACCGCGCCGAGCTTCTCGTTCATCGCCGCGGCGAGGGCGATGGTCGCGGGATGCTGCATCGGTCCGGCGACCACGAGCGCGTTCGGACCCGCGGCCTTGAGGTCGGCGACGAGCTGCGCGAACACTTCCTTCTGGTGCGCGTCGAGCAGCGTGGCGGCGGACGGCGCGGAGGCCAGGGCGTCGGCCGCCTGGATCCCGAGTTCCTTCGCGACCAGCGCGGCGAACACGGCGACATCGCTGCGGCGCAGGGCGAAGCGCTCGTCGGCGCTCATGCCGGTCACGGTGACCGACGGCTCGGCGACGAACATGCGCGACTGCGACTGCTTGGACGGGTCGCTCTCCTCGATGCGGCGGCCCTTGGCCCAGGCGCGCGAGTGCGCGATGCCGGTGGCCGGGCAGCCGAAGAGATCGGCGTCGAGGACGAGCGCAACCTTGGCGCTGTCGAGCGCGGGGACGGCGACGAACGCACCGCCGAGGGCGGCGCCCGACGCGGCCAGCGCCGAGTCCATGCACATGGCGTTCCACGAGCCCCACCACGCCTTGGGGTAGGCGGCGAGGAACCGCGACTTCATGTCGTCGAGGCTCGGGCTCATGCTGTCGTCGGCGAGGACCGCGAGGCCCGCTCCGCCGCTCGACCGGTACTTCGCGGCGGTCGAGCCGCACCACGAGGAGAACTCGCTCCAGGTGCTCGGCTGACCCTGCTTCGTCACCTGGCGGCTGCGGTCGGGGTCGTAGAGCTCGAGCACGCGCGACTGGATGATCGCGTTCGATCCGGCGGCGAAGGGAAGCGCGGGGTTGCCCTCGAGCTTGATCGGGCGGCCGTCGTAGCTCTTGGCGAGCACGGGCCACGCGATGCCGGCCACCTCGACGCAGGTCGCGTAGTCGACGGGGACGCCGGCGGTGCGGCCGGCCTGACCCTGCGCGAACGGCACGATCTTGGTGTCGGGCCAGCGGCGGCACGCGGCGAGGCCCGCGAGCGCGAAGCCCGCGCCCATCAGCTTGATGAAGGTGCGGCGCTCCTCGCCGGTGGCGAGTTCCTGCGCGTTCGGTCCGAACTCGCGGGCCATCAGCTCGCGGAATTCGGGCGTCTTCTCGAGATCGTCGGTGCTGCGCCAGTACTCAGCGCGCGAGAACTTCATGCTCGCGTCGTTGCCGGTGGAGTCGCAGCCAGTGCGTGAATCGTGCATCGAGTGTCCCTTGCAGTTGCCGTGCGATCAGCGGTGGCAGGTCGAGCAGTCTTCGCTCGGATTGATGTGGAACTTGTCCTTCAGGGCCTTGCGCTCCTCGGCGCTCAGCTCGGTGGCGGCGTCGAAGGCGAGGTTGGTGATCTCGCCGGTGGGGCGCAGCACGGAATCCGGGTTGCGGTGGCACTCCAGGCACCAGCCCATCGAGAGCGGCGACTTCTGGTAGACGACCTCCATCTTGTCGACGCGGCCGTGGCACTCGACGCAGCCGACGCCGCGGTTCACATGCGCGCTGTGGTCGAAGAAGGCGAAGTCGGGCAGCTTGTGGATGCGGGTCCACTCGACCGGGAGGCCGGTCGCGTAGCTGTCCTTCAGCTTCGCGAGCTTCGGGCTCTCGGGCCGGATCTGCGTGTGGCAGTTCATGCAGGTCTGCGTCGCGGGGACGCTCGCATGCGCGGCCTTCTCGACCGAGGTGTGGCAGTAGCGGCAGTCCATGCCCAGCTCGCCGGCGTGCAGCGCGTGGCTGAACGGAACGGGTTGCTCCGGCTGGTAGCCGACCTCAAGCGTCTTCGGGCTGAGGCCGTACGCGACGAAGAAGATCGCGTACACGGGGATCGTCGCGGCGGCGAGGATGATGGTCGGCAACAGAAGGTTCGACCATCGCGGGAAGAGAAACCTGCTCATCTCTGGAAGAGCTCCGTGGACCGAACAAGAAACCGGACGTGCATCCGGGAATGGGGGCAGGACTTCGTGCAAAATTTCACGAAGTCCAAGAGTTCATCCTAAGACCAACCAACGAGGGCGTCAAACGCGGAACAGCATGTCTGACTTTGTTCTAGGACCATACCCCAGCAGGGATTTCGTCGCGCTCCGGAGGTCCGCCTGGAGGCCGTCTCGGACGATGTGCTCCCCGACGGCGAGCGCGGGTGAGGCCGGGTGCATCAGGTGGGAAGGCCAAAGAACCGGCGGGCGTTGCCACCGAGTTGGGCGCGGACCTCGGCGGGATCTCGTCTCCAGAGATGCGCGAGCGCATCCGCCACGTGGACGACGAACCGTGGCTCGTTGGGGCGGACGGTGCGGTGCGGCTCGGGCGTGAGGAACGGGGCGTCGGTCTCGACCATGACCCGTTCGGCGGGGGCGAGCCGGGCAGCCTCATGGGTCTCGTGGGCGTTGCGGAAGGTGACCACCCCCGTGAAGCTCACGCACGCTCCGAAGTCGAGCAGAAGGCGCATCTCGCGCGGACCTGCGGTGAAGCAGTGGAAGACGAACCGCTCGGGCGGGAGCCCGGTTTCCCGCAACATCGGGATCAGGTCGTCGAACGCCTCGCGGCAGTGGAGGATCACAGGCTTGTCGAGACGGGGATCCTCGCGGCGCCAGGCCACGAGGTGGGCGAGCTGCGTCTCGAGGACGGCGCGCTGGACCGCCTGGGGCGGGTCGTCGTAATGCCTGTCCAGTCCCAGCTCGCCCCAGGCGACGCACTTGGGATCGAGCCCGACGGATCGCATCTCGGCCCAGTCGGCGGGCTGGTCGGCGTAGAGCGGGTGGACGCCGGCGCTCGACCACAGTGTGTCGTGCGCGCGGGCGAGGGCGAGGGCGCGGACCGCGTCTCCCGTGGTCGTGGAGATCGTGATCGCGCCCTCGACGCCTGACTCCCGAGCCGCGGACAGCACGGAATCGACTCGGCCGAGGTAATCCGGGAAAGTCAGGTGGCAGTGCGTGTCGATCACGGCGGTCAGCGTACTCGGGTCGTCCGGGTCGCGGCGGTGCATGCCTGTCCCATCTCGCCTGTCCCGTCTCGCGGTGCATGCCTGTCCCATCGCCGCACGCCGATCGTCGTACACTCGCACCCCGATGTCCCCCCGCGACCAGCCGGAAGAATCCACAGGTGCCTCGATGAGCTTCGGGGAGCACCTGCACGAACTGCGCGGACGCGTGTTCAAGGCGCTCATCGTCCCGCTGCCGCTGTCGATCGGGTTCTTCCTCCTGGCGCCGTACATCCGCGAACTGCTGATCGCACCGCTCTTTGCGGCGCTGCGCGCGAACGGACAGACGGTGCAGATCCAGGCGCTCTCCCCCGCCGAGACCATCACGGTCGACATGAAGCTCGCCGTCGTGGCCGCGCTGTCGGTGTCGGCGCCGTGGCTGCTGTTCCAGCTGTGGAAGTTCGTCGAGCCGGGGCTGTTCGTCCACGAGCGGCGGTACGTGCACTTCCTCGCACCGCTGTCGTCGGTGCTCACGGCGTGTGCGATCGCGCTGTTCTACTGGATCCTGCTGCCGTTCACGCTGCTGTTCCTGGTGAGCTTCGGTGCGGCGAGACCGAGGACCTTCGATGCACCGCCGCCCCTGACCGCCCCCGCGGACGGAGGCGACGCCGCGACCGCCGCCGGAGGCGCCCCTGCCGCGCCCATGCCGTTCGCCTTCCCGGTGCTCGACGAGGATCCGCCGGCGCCGCGTGCGGGCGAGGCGTGGATCTCGACGCGGGACCAGGTGCTGCGCGTGGCGGTTCCGGTGCAGAAGGTCGTCGCGAACGCGGTGCTCGACCTCGCCGACCGCGCGACCCAACTCATATCGCCAACGACCGAGCCGGTGGTTCCGCAGCTGCAGCTCCTCGAGATCCCGCTCTCGGTGCTCGGCGGCGTGTCGCAGGTCTACCGACTGAGCGAGTACATCAACTTCACGCTGCTGCTGCTCGCGGGGTCGGTGGTCGCGTTCCAGATGCCGGTGGCGATCCTCCTGCTCGGATGGGTCGGCATGGTGAACCCGCGCATGCTGCGCGAGAAGCGTCGCTGGGCGGTCTTCATCATGGCGATCATCGCCGCGGTGGTGACGCCGCCCGACCTGACCTCGATGCTGCTCCTGCTGGTGCCGCTGTGGCTGCTCTACGAGTTCGGAATCGTGCTGCTGCTGCTTGTTCCGGCCCATAAGGTCGCGCAGGGACGGGTGTTCTCGGTCCGCGGTGCCGGTGCCGGGGCCTCCCAGGCCGCACAGACGGAACAGCGCGGCCGCCGATCTTGGGAAGAAGAGCCGGATGACTGGCATTCGCCCGGATCAAGGGACGATGACGACGCTACCGGGGGTCGATCGTCGTGATCCGCCGCCTGGGTGACCGAGTAAGCCATCGAGGGTCGTCGAAGGAGCTGCGCGCTGGCGTTGTGTTTGCGCGTATCCGCCGGAGACGGAGAAGAACGATGAATTCCCTGCGCCTTGTGCGTACAGCACATCAGGGCGTGAGCGAGATCGATGTGCGCATGATGGAGCGCGCCATCGAGCTTGCCCGCCGCGCCGCGCTTGACGGCGAGGTTCCCATCGCCGCGGTGATCTACCGCGGCGGCGAGGTCCTCGGCGAGGCCGCGAACAACCGCGAGGCGATGGCCGACCCGACGGGTCACGCCGAGATCGTGGCGATGCGCGAGGCCGGCAAGCGGCTCGGCGCGTGGCGGCTCGAGGGATGCTCGATGGCGGTCACGCTCGAGCCCTGCCCCATGTGCGCGGGCGCACTGGTGAACGCGCGCCTCGGAAAGCTGATCTACGGCGCGACCGACCCGAAGGCGGGCGCGTGCGAGACCCTCTACGCGATTCCCGGCGACACGCGGCTGAACCACCGCGTCGAGATGCACGGTGGCGTGCTCGCGCCGCGCTGCATCGAGCTGCTCCGCGCGTTCTTCAAGGAGCGGCGCGCCCAGCAGAAGGCCGTGAAGGACGCGGCCCGCAAGCGCTCGGCGTGAACCGTGGCCGGGCGCGGCCCGCCGACGCATCCGCCCGAGCAACCACCGCCGAAGCAACCACCGCCGAACCCGCGACCTCCGACGCACGACCGCCGGGCTTCCCTTCGGCAGGTTCCGAACACACCGCTCCGATCGACCCATCATGACCTCGCGGCATCCCATCAAGCTCGTGTGCGTGGATCTCGGCGGCGTCGTGATCCGCATCCGTCGTTCGCCCGCCGAGACGCTGCATGCCGTCGGCGTGCCCGGCTACCTGCTCGACGCGATCAGCGACGAGGAGATGCGCGCCTTCCGCGCGACCACCGCGCGGCACCAGCGCGGCGAATACGGCTGGAGCGCGTGGCTCGACGACGCGCACCGCGTGCTCGGGCACCTCATCGACCGCGAGACGATCGCGCGCGCGCACGACGCGATCCTGGTCGGCGAGTATCCCGGCGTGGCACGCGTGCTCGGGCTGATCCGCAGCGCCGGCGCCGTCACGGCATGCCTGTCCAACACCAACGACCGCCACTGGGACGCGCTGCTCGAGCTGCCCGCGATGGGTGAGATCGAGCATCGGCACGCGTCGCACCTCCTGCGCTGCGAGAAGCCGGGCGTGGCGATCTACCGCGCGTTCGAGCGCGCGACCGGGTTCGGCGGCGGCGAGATCCTCTTCCTCGACGACCTCGAGGAGCACTGCATCGCCGCCCGCGCGTGCGGGTGGAACGTGGTGCGCATCGACCACGAGCGCGACACCGCGGCGCAGATCCTGTCGGCGGCGCGGGCGCACGGCGTCGGGTGCTGAGTCGGGCGCTGGGTCGGGCGCTGGTTCGGGCGCCGGGACCTGAACTGGGACGGATGCAGCGCGGACTCCGGCCGCGGCTCAGCCGCAGATCTCGCGGCACAGCACGGTGGCGAACGCACCCTTCGGCAGGTCGAACATCACGCGGACATAGCCGCCGTGCTCGTCGACGCCCGCATCGACCGACCAGTCGCGCATCACGATGCGGTACGGGCGGCGGGCGCCCGCGGCATCGAGCGCGGGCGGGGCGAAGTGCGCGGCGTCGATCCCGCAGGCCTCGAGCGCACGCCGCTCGATCTCGCGTGGAACTCCGTCGGCCTCGACCATGCCGGGACCGGGGATCGGCCCGGCGGCCGAGATGTCGTGCCGCGCGCACCGGGCGCGGAGCTCGGCGAACTCGGCCTCGGATGCATCGGCGGCGATCGGGAACAGCGAGCTCGTGCCGGCGAGCACCGCGACATCGCCGCGGAGCACATCGCCGAACGACCCGTTGCGGACGCGCTCCGACAGGGCGTGGTTGAAGACCGCGCCCTGCAGCGCGCTCATCCAGAAACTGCGGGTGTGCGCGGGAACCGCACGCACGGCGCCGGCGGCGTCGCGCCCACGCGCGAGCGCACGCAGCGCGATGCGCTCGGCCTGGTCGTTGCGGCCCCACAGGTCGTGCGCGGCCTGGTACTCGCCGCGGTCGTAGAGTTCGCGCACCTCCATCTGGTGCGGCGGGAACGGGGCGCCGCGCGAGCCGAGCATCTCGTCGAGCAGCTCGCTCCAATCGCCGCGGGCGAAGTGGCGCCCGACGACATGGTTGTTCATCCGGTAGCCGAAGCGCTGCTCGCCGAAGTAGTCGGGGATCCCCTGCTGGGCGAGCTCCTCCATGCGGCGCTTGACGGTGCGCACCTGCAGCGGGTCGATGCCGCGGATGCGGATGACGAACCGGTTGCCGCGCAGGTGGCCGCGGCGGAGCTTGTTGGTGTGGCGCTTGGCCCACATCACGGCGAGCCGCTCGTGCTTGAGTTCGCCGACCGGGCGGTCGACGGGGACATGCACCGACACCGTCTGGTGGGTGACCGCGACGCGGTCCTTCATGCCGGCGAAGCCGATCGCGCCCTCCTCGACCTTGAAGTGCCGGCAGAGGACGGCCAGCATCTCGGTGTGCGGCATGTTCGTCTTCTGGATGCCGAGGTAGATGTGCTCGCCCTCGCCGCTCGGGTCGTAGGCGGGAATCTCCTCGACGATGAAGTCCTCGGGACGGGCCTTGAGCTGACCGCCGATGGCGGCCGCCGCCGACGCCCGCGGACCGGGACGCGGATCGAGGCGCGCGTGCGGCGGCGCATTGGTGACCCAGTTCGCGGGGACGAGCAGGCCGCACGAGGGATGCGGCGCGAGTTCGGTCGCGTTGGTGGAGCCGCGCGGGCCGGCGGGCGTCGACTCGGGTTCGAGCTCGTCGCGGTCGTCAGTCGTCATCGTCGTCCTCGCCGGCCTCGATCGGGGGCTCGACCGTGGGGCGCTCGTCGGCGACCGCCTCGAGCACTTCCTCGGCCACCTCGATGGGCGTGCGGTGCTTGATGCCGAGCGCGATGGCGTCGCTCGGGCGGGCGTCGAGCTCGACGGTGCGGCCGGCCTGGCGGACCAGGATGCTGGCGAAGTAGGTGCCCTGCTCGAGGCGGTGGATCACGATCCGCTCGAGCTCGCCGCCGAGGGCGGTGATGGCCTGGTCGAGCAGGTCGTGCGTCTGCGGGCGGGGCAGGCTCTGGCCGCCGAGCCTCCGCTCGATCGCCATCGCCTCCATGGTGCCGATCTTGATGGCGAAGCTGCGCGTGCCCGAACGCTCGGCGAGCTCGATGAACTGCTCGGAGCTCGAGTCGAGGATCAGGACGCGGGAGAGTTCCATGGGCACGAGCATGGGGAGCGCGAGGATAGCGCGGTCGGCGGCGCGGAGGCGCCGGCCGGTGCCGACTTGTCTGCGGGATTGGTTCGGGTTCGCGCGGGGCGGGTGGTTCACCGCCACGCGCCGAGCACGCGGGCGATGTCCTGCGCGCCGACCATGCAGTCGCCGTTGAGGTCGGCGACGCAGGCGTCGCAGTCGCCGCAGGCGCCCCAGGCGTCGAGCAGGATCGCGATGTCCATCGCGTTGACGGCGCCGTCGCGGTTGAGGTCCTCGGCGACGAACGGGGGCGGCGCGAGCGCGATCGCGGTGGCGATGTCGAGGCGGCCCTTGCCGTAGAGCGTGTCGGTGCCGGGGTCGCCGATGTCGTCGGCGCCCTGCTCGAGCAGCGCGCGCACCTGGTCGCGGGTGAGCGCCGGGTTGTAGGCCCACAGCAGCGCGGCGGCGCCCGTCACATGCGGCGCGGCCATGCTGGTGCCCGACTTGTTGGTGAAGCCGGTGGTGCCGGAGAGCGACCAGACGTTGACGCCCGGGGCCGCGAGGTCGACCTCGGCGCCGAAGTTGGAGAAGTTCGCGCGGAGGTCGCGGTTGTCGGTCGCGGCGACCGCGATCGTCTCGGGCCAGCGCGCGGGCGCGGCGATGTTGGTGTTGCCGTTGTTGCCGGTCGCCGCGACCATGAGCGCCCCCTGCGCGTGCGCGTACTGCACCGCCTGCTGGAACACCGGGTTGAACGCGTAGAACTGCAGGCTCATGTTGACCAGGCGCGCGCCGTTGTCGACCGCCCAGATGAGGCCGCTCGCGACATTGGCCTCGAAGCCGGTGCAGCCGTTCACGACGACCACGGGCATGAGGCGGGCGTTCCAGGCGAGGCCGGCCATGCCGGTCCCGTTGTTGCCGGCCGCGGCGATGATCCCCGCGACATGCGTGCCGTGGTTGCACTCGTCGGTGGTGACGGTGGTGCCATCGGGCACGTTGATGCCCGGCAGGATGCGCCCGGCGAGCTCGCCGTGCGGATCGATGCCGGAGTCGAGGACGGCGATGACCATGTCGTTGCCGTGGGTCGCGTTCCACGCCGCGACCGCACCGACATCGGCGCCGGCGACCCCGGTGACGCCGCCGATCACCTGACCGGTGTTGCGGAGCGCGTACTGGGTGAAGAAGTCGGTGTCGTTGGGGATCTCGGCGAGCCCGCCCTCGGCATCGAGGTCGGCCCGCGCGATCGCGGACGGAAGGCGGCGCAGTGCGGCGACGGCGGCGACAGGGTCGCGGCCGGGTGCGAGCTCGGCGCGGTACCAGCGGTCGAG
>CAMBUI010000032.1 GCA_945870915.1 Candidatus Kuenenia stuttgartensis
CCGCTCGACGCGTCGCGCTTGAGGCGACGGCCGGCCTTGTTGATGAAGATCTGCTCGCTGTTCGGCGCGTAGAAGCCGCCGCCCTCGCGCGCGCCCTGCTCGGCCTGCTGCCGCGCGAGGTCCGAGTCGCGGCGCGACTGCATGATCTCGTTCGAGCTGGCGATGCGGAGGTTGAGGAGCCCGAGCATGTTCGGCGCCGCGAAGACCTCCGCCTGCGGGTTCTCGAGCGCCTCGCGCACCGCGTCGAGCCAGAGCTGCTTGACCACCTGGCCACGCGAGTCGCGGTAGCTGGCGGCGAGGCTCTCGAGGCGCTTCGAGTCGCGCTCGAGGCGGGCCTTGAGCGACGCCTCGGCGGCACGGGAGCGGGACACGAGCTTCGACACCTCGCCGCCGACATCCTGCGACTCCATGCGGGCGCCGAGCGCGACGAGCGTCTTCTCGGCGTCGTCGGCGCGTCCGGCCTCGAGGGCCTCCTCGTACTGGCGGATGAGCGCGAGCAGGTCGGTGTACACCTCGCCGCCGGCGATCTGGGTCAGGATCGTGACCGCGTTCTGACGCGCGCGCTCGACCTCGCCCTTGGCGTACTCGCGCGCGGTCTGCACCTCGCGGATGCGGTTCTGCACCGCGAGCGGGGCCATGCGCTCGGCCGCGCGCACCGAGGTGAGCTCGATGCCGACCTGCAGCCGGTCGAGGGTGCGCTGCGCGCGCTCGCGCACCGCGGGGCCGACCAGGTCGCGCGTGTCGGTGAACTCGGCGAGCGTGAGCGTGCTGGCCGCCTCGACCGAGGCCTGCATGAGCGCGGCGACCACGATGCGGTCGGCGTTCTCCGGCGCGGTCGACTCGAGCAGCTTGACCGCGTCGGCGATCACGTACTCGGCCTCGAACTGCGCGTGGGCGAGGTCGCCCTCCTTGGTCAGCAGCGATCCATCGGCGCCGGGTCGCAGGCCCGCGTTCGGGTCGGCGGAGTCGATCTGCTCCTGCAGCGTCTTCTGGCGCTGGTCGCCCTGGTTCATCGAGGCCGGCCAGAACTGGCGGTCGAGGCGCACGGTGTGGCGCTGCTCGAACACCTGCAGGTCGCCGATCGGATACGGCCAGAACGGCTGCAGTCCGGGCTGCACCTGCTCCTCGCCATCCTTGCCGGCGATGGCGCCGAAGAGCGTCTTCACACCCGTGCTGCCCTCGGGCACCGACTGGAAGCCCGAGAAGAGGAACACGATCACGAGCGCGACGATGCCGACCTGGAGCAGCCGGTACGAGAGCTTGAGCGCGTCGCCGAGCGACTGGGTCGCCGGGTCGAGCGCATCGCGCATGCCGGCGTCCTCGCGGGCGGCGATGTCGAAGCGCGCGCTCGCGGCGCGGCGCGGGGCCTCGACCTCGATCGGCTCGAGTCCGGAGGCGCCGTCGGCGTCGGAACCGGCGGGACCGCGCCCGCCCTGCGCTCCGTGGTCATCCTGCGATCCGATGCCGCTCATTCGCGCGTCCCCCGCTCACCGGCGGCGGATGCTCCGGCCCCGCCAGCGCCCTTCGGCTGGGGGATCCCGTTGCGGTCCGGCCGCGTCGACAGGTCGAACAGGTGGAACGGCGCCTGGCTCGTGTCGCCGACATAGGTGGTCGAGCCGCGCAGGCCCGCCTTCATGGCGTCGATCCAGGCGAGGAAGGTCGCGAGTTCGGCGTGCTCCTTCATGCGCTCGTAGTACACGGTCGCCTCGGCGTTGCCCTTGTTCTCGATGCGCGACGCCCACTGGGTGGCGAAGGCGCGGATCGTGTCGGCCTGGCTCGAGGCCTGGCTCTTGAGCGCCTCCGCCTGCGAGTTCGCCTTGGCCGACTCGAGCTTGGCGAGCGTGTTCTGCACCTCGCTCATGCGCGAGAGGACGCTCACCGTGGTCTTCTGCGGCAGCACGACCTGCGCGAGGCCGACGGAGATCGGCTCCACGCCGACCTTGGTCGCGGGCGCGAGGCCGGCGAGGATCGCCTTCTCGGCCTCGGCGAGCTTCGCGTTCGGGCCGACGAGCTCGTCGAAGGTGAAGCCCGCGACCGCCTTGACGGCGCCCGAGAGCGTCTGCTCGAGGTTCTTGGTGGCGTCGTCGAGCGAACCGCCGTAGCTCTGGAAGAACGCCTGCGCGTCCTCGTCGGTGTCCTTGACCTGCCAGAAGAGGTAGGCCTGCACCATCACCTGGAGGCCGTCGCGCGTCGAGGTCTGCACCAGCGGGCTCTCGACGAACTGCTTGCGGCGGTCGATCTTGGTGACCGAGTCGACGAAGAACGGCAGCTTCAGGTGAAGCCCCGCCTCGCGCTCGACGCCCGCGGGCTTGCCGAACCGGGTGTGGATCGCGATCTCGTGGAAGTTCACGGTGTAGGTCGTGCTGTAGAGCACGAGCACCGCGACGATGGCGAGTCCGATGGCAATGGCAGATGATCGCTTGTTCATGTCGGGCTTCCGTCGGGCTGACTTCTGGCTGCGTCTGGCTGTCGTCTGGCGGCGTGTCGATGGATCAGGTGGCTCGGGTGGCTCGGGTGGCTCGGGTGGCTCGGGTGGCTCGGGTGGCGGGCCGCTTCGCGGCGTCGCACGCGCGTCCGGCGGGATCCCGCGGGCGCGCGTGGGCCGTCATCCCCCGCCGCCGGCGCCGTCCTTCTTCTCGAGGTAGTCGGCGAGGTTGAGTCCGGTGGTCGGTTCCTGCATCTCGATGTCGAGGCGCACGCTGCGCGCGTCGGGCAGGAGCACGTACTTCACGCGCACGCCGGACAGCGCCTCGCCGAGCGCCTCCATCGTGCGGCGGGTGCGGTAGAGCTCGGGGTCGACCTGCCACGCCGGGGCCTGCCCCAGCACGTCCTGCGCGATCGACTGCGCGTCCATGAGCGCGTTCCACCGCATGGCGCGGGCGCTCGAGATGACGCTCGCCGCCTGCGCGCGCGAATCGAGCACGAGCTGCTCGAGGCGGGCGCGCAGCGCATCGGCCTTCGCGCGCGCCGCGGGGTCGGCCTTCGCCGCCTGCTCGAGCTGCGTCAGCTCGCCGATGCCGCGGAAGACCTCGTCGGCGCGGGCGACGTCGCCCACGATCAGGCTCATGTTGGTCGAGATCGTGCTCTGCGTGTCCTCGAGCTGGCGGCGGCCGTTCTGGCGCGCGATCGAGAGCTCCTCGAACTTGCCGCCCTCCTTGCCGGGCGGACGGAGGCGCGGGATGCTCACGCCCACGACCTCGACGCCGCAGTCGGCCTTGTCGTAGGCCGCCTGGATCGCCTGCGCGAGCACATCGACGAGCGGACGGTCGACCGGCGGCGAGAGCACCTCGTCGAGCGAGCGCATGCTGAGTTCGCGCGTGACCTCGCGCAGCGCGATCGCCTTGAGCGCGCGCTCGCGCATGCCGAGCTGGCTGCGCCGGCTGCGGACGTCGTTGGTGAAGCCGAGGTAGCGGTCGAGCGCGCGGTTGCGCACGCGGTACTGCAGGATGATGTCGGCCTCGACCACGGCGAACTGGTCGGTCGCCTGCGCGCCCGCGGTGCCGCCGCCGTCGGACTGGGCCGCCGGCGAGGTGCTGCGCGCGCCCGCGCCGACGAGGAACAGGTTCACGTTGAGGTCGACCTCGGGGACGTCCTCGCCCCACACGATCACGCCGAGCCTGCGGGTGTCCTTGATCACGCCGAGCGGCAGCTCGCGGACCCGGTTGACCTCCTCGACGATCGCGGTGTCGATCGGCCACGGGAGCTTCACCATCGGCGCCCCCTGGTAGACCTCGCCGACCGGCGCGCCGAAGCGCAGGCGGATGCCCTGCTCCTGCGGCTCGACGATCACGAGCGCCGTCAGGCCCACCACCACGACCACGCCGATCGCGAGCAGGCGCACGAAGTTCCGCAGCAGGAGCTGGTAGCCCCACGAGCTCGTGATGTCGAAGCCGAACTGGTAGTTCACGGCCTCGTTGATCGAGCGCACGATCGAGTCGGGCGCTGCGAACAGGCTCAGGATGCGCGAGTCGAAGGCCGGCCGCGGGGTCTCGCCCGCGCGCCTCGGCCGATAGAGGTTGAGGATGAAGTTGAGGAGCGTCTCGGCGGCGACCACCACCATGAAGGCGGCCACGCCCCAGACGATGCCCTTCATCAGGCCCTGGCTGAACGCGTCCTGCCCCGCCGACTCGTCGCGCAGGATCTCGAACACGCTGCCCACGCCGAGCGCCAGCGTCACCAGCGCGTTGCCCACCATGACGCCCGCGCCGCCGCGCAGGTTGCCCCACGCCTTCTGCACCGCCATGCCCGCGAGGAACCGCGAGAAGATGAACGACAGCAGCGACACGCCGAACGCGACCGCGAGCTGCCAGCCGAGCGCGCCCGAGGTCGAGAAGTTGCCGTAGTCGGCGTTGGGGTCGCCTTCCTTGCCCATCCACCAGTTGATGCCGGCGGCGAAGCCCACCAGCAGCAGCGCGTACAGCACGCTCAGCGCCGGCATGAGCGCCGAGTGCATGAGCCCCAGGCGCTTGCGCGCGACCCGGGCCTCGTCGGCGGTGAACAGCCGTCCGCCGTCGTCGAGGCGGGCGCCGGCGTCCATCTCGAGGCTCTCGAGCCGCTCGAGGCGCTGCTGGTGGAAGAGCAGGATCAGCCCGAGCCACACCACCAGGCCGGTGAACGCCCAGATCGACGCGACGATCGCGGTCGTGTCGCCGGTCGACTTGCCGAAGACGAGCAGGAGCAGCGCGATCGCGAGCTGGGCAAGCAGACCTGCGGCGGCAACGCCCGTGGCCCGCTGATAGGCATGGTGATCGATACGCATCGGTGGCTTGGGGTCGGAACTGAGCTGGCTTCCCGAACGGGCTCGGCGGCGCGCGCCTCGACCTGCGGACGGGACGGGAGAAATGACCCACCGCTCGGTCGCCCGATGGGTGGGGCGGTACTGTAAGGTACGTCGTCCGTTCGTGCAGGGGTTCGCGCCCGGCGCGGGTTTGCGCGAGGGTTTGCGCGCGGGTTCGCGCAAGCCGTTCCGCGACTGCCGTTCGGACACCTCCGCACTTCCTGCGGAGGCACCGCATTCCAGCGCCACGGAACGCCTCGGGGCGTCCGCGCCGCCCGAGCCAGCGACCGACCCC
Source organism: Candidatus Kuenenia stuttgartensis (assembly GCA_945870915.1). Classification (GTDB taxonomy): domain Bacteria; phylum Planctomycetota; class Phycisphaerae; order Phycisphaerales; family SM1A02; genus QWPT01. Next base: position 5,073 of record CAMBUI010000032.1, read on the forward strand.
GAGCAACCTTTCCCCACGCCGCCCCAGGTCCCGCACCGACCTCTCCGACGGCACCCTCCACCGAACCGCGAGCCCCCCGCCATGTCGATCCTCGAGCAACTCCTCGCGATCGCCCGCAACACCCTCCTCGAGTCGATCCGCCAGCCGATCGTCCTCGTGGTGTGCGCCGCGGCGACCATCCTGGTGGTGATGAGCAATCCGTTCAGCGCCTGGACGATGCAGGACGACCAGCGCATGTTCGTCGACATCGGCCTGTCGACCGTGTTCCTCGCGACCGCGGTGCTGGCGTCGTTCATCGCGACCAACGTGATCACGCGCGAGATCGACAACCGCACCGTGCTCACGGTGGTCTCGAAGCCGGTGCCCCGCCCGATCTTCGTGGTCGGCAAGTTCGTGGGCGTGTCGGGCGCGATGCTGCTCGCGTTCGCCTACCTCTCGCTGGTGTTCATGCTCGTCGAGGTGCACGGCACCCTGCAGACCGCGCGCGACCCGCTCCACATCCCGGTGATCCTCTTCGGGTCGACCGCGATCGCGGGCGCGGTCGGCGTCGGCGCGTGGATGAACTTCTTCTACGGCCGCAGCTTCGCCTCGTGGACGGTCGCGCTCGCGATCCCCATGCTCGGCCTCGCCTACCTGCTCTCGCTCTTCTTCGACGCGGAGTGGAACAGCGTCGAGCTCTCCCGCCAGTTCGAGCCCGAGATCTGGAAGGCGCTGCTGCTCATGGCGCTCGCCACCATGGTGCTCAACGCGGTCGCCATCGCCGCCAGCACCCGCCTCGGGCAGGTGCTCACGCTGGTGGTCGTGATCGGCGTGTTCGTGCTCGGCCTGCTGTCCGACTGGATGATCGGCCGCGCGCTCGTCGAGGCCGCGGCGACCGACGGCGGCCTGCGCCGCATGCTCCTCGAGGGCTGCCGCGCCGCGCTGCCCAACTTCCAGGTCTTCTGGCTGTCCGACGCGCTCACGCAGAAGAAGGCGATCCCGGGCGAGTACATCGCGTTCGCCGTGCCGTACGCGCTCGCGGTCGTGACCGGCCTGCTCGCGCTCGCGACCGCGTTGTTCCAGCGGCGCGAGGTCGGCTGACCGCACGCGGCGCGGGCGGGTTCACTGCTGCGGAAGGCTCCACGCCTCGATGTCGGCCTTGCTCCGCGGGCGGCTGAGCACCCACGCCATCACGAACGGCCACACCGCGAACGCAACGCTGAAGATCGCCACGTTGCGGACGCCGTCGCCCATCGCCTTCTCCTCGTCGAGGAGCGGCGGGAGCTGCTCCTCCTTCATCCCCTTCTTGCGGAACTCGTCGCGCAGCTCGGCGGTGAGCGTCACGCTCCACTGCGCCTGCGGCCGCATGATCGCGATGCCGACCACGAGACCGACGACGACCATCGCCAGTCGCGCGACCACCCAGATGCGGATCAGCTTCGCGCCGAGCGGCTTGCGGAGCAGCAGCATCGCCGCGCCGACGATCAGCAGGATGCCGAGCGGCAGCATGATGGCCGACTGGGCGCCGCCCGCCCACTTGAGGATCGCGGGCGGCGGCGTGGTCTCCATGCCCGCCATGCCCATCATCATCGAGTTGAAGAACATGCTGAAGAGCATCAGCGACTGGAGGCACATCCCGAACACACCGATCACGAGCGAGAGGCCGCCGAAGATCAGGGGCCACGCCGGCCTGCGTGCCGCACCCTCGTCGGGATAGGCCGCGAAGGGATCGGGCTGCGCGGTGGGCGGGATCGCGGTCGGGGCGTCGGGAGTCTCGTTCGACATCTCGTTGGACATGCGCGCATCCAACGCGAAACGCGCGCGCCGCGCAAGCGAGGGAACGCCTGAAAGCGCGCCGCGCGGGCCAAAACGCGCGCCGCGCGGCCTGCCCTCTCGGGCGAAGACCGCGCGGCGCGGAACGTACTTGGAATGGCGGCCGCCGGAGGCGGGCTTGCCGGCGATCAGCCGCGGTTCTGGCGCTTGATGTCGCCCATCTGCTTCTGGAGATCCTTGAGGATCTTCTCGAGCTGCTCCTTCGGCGGAACCGGCGGCTGCTCGTACGCAAGGCACGGGCTGCACTTGTCCCACCAGGAGATGAGCTTCTTGATGGCCTTGATGCGGTTGCCGATCATCGCCGCCTCGTCGGATCCACCCGGGTTGTTGATGTCGCGGATGGTCTTGGCCTTCTCCTCGAGGCAGGTCTTGAGGTTCTTCTGCCAGTCCTCGTGGATCTTGTAGCCGACCTTCGAGATCTCGACCTTGTCCTTGTCGAGGTGGAGCAGCGCGAGCAGCTCCTCGGGGGTGTCGGCGGTGCCGTCGGAGAACTTGCAGTCGAGCGCCGTGTCGGCGTTCAGCGTGAGGTTCTGGATCTCGTCGGACAGCTTGTACTTGCCCTCGAGCGTGTTGTACCACTTGATGTTGCCGTTCTCGTCCTTGTCGTAGGAGAGGAGCGGCGCGTTGGTGACCATCGCCTCGCCGATCCAGCGGCTGCGACCGGCCTCCTGCGTGACATCGCCGACCTTCTTGACCCAGGCGTCGAGCTCGGATCCCTCGATCGACTTGGTGCCGGCGAACATGGTGATGGCGCCGAGCGTGCCGACGCGCTGGAAGTAGATCTCCTCGCAGTGGAGGCTGGTGAACGCGGCGGCCGAGATGGCCTCCTTGATCCACGCGATCACGCGGTGGCGCTTCTTCATCGCGTTCAGCGTCTCGTCGATCCTGTCACCTTCGATCACGAGGCCGCCGGGGCTGATGACCTCGAGCACGATGATCTGGCCGGGGCCGATCTTGTCGGCCTCCTTGCCGATGCGCTCGATCTCGTCGTGGCGGGCGCCGACGCCGACGGTGCCTTCCCACGGCATGATGAACACGGTCTTCTTGCCGTCGGCGGCCTTCGCGGGATCCTTCGACGCCGCAGCTCCCGACGCCGAGGCGGTCGCGCCTGCGCCCGCACCCGCGCCATCGGCCGACAGGGTCTCCATCCGGCGGAGGTCCGACCAGAAGATGGTCTTCTCGACCGTCTTGCCGCCCTCGGCGACCTTCACGCGCACGGTCTTGGACTTGGCGTCGATCTTGACGACCTCGCCCTCGGCGGTCACGTCCTTGCCCGACGCGAGGTCCTTGAAGACCACGCGCACCTTGGCGCCGACGTCACCCTTCCAGGTGCTGCCGGAGGCGAGCTTGACGTCGGCCGCGAGGCCGAGCGAGGACGCGGTCAGCGCGACGGCGGCGCCGAGACCGAGGACGGCGAGCTTCCGTCCAAACGAGCGGGTCAGAGTACGGGTCATATGCAACTCCAGTGATGATGACTGTCGCGGCGTGCGGTCGGGTCGGGTGCGGTTCGACGCCGACGGCCGCGGGAAATTCCAGAACCTGATCGGGGATCGGAGGGGGCTGCGTTCAGCCGCGCGGACGGCCCATGCCACCGCCGCCGAGGCCGCGGCCACCACCGCCGCCGCCGCCACCACCGCCGTTGCGGCCTTCCTTCTCGGCCTCGCGCAGGCGCTGGATCTCCTTCTTGATGTCGTCGATCGCGCCCTCGATCGCCTCGCGGCTCACGCCCTGCTGCGCCATCTCGCGGCGGCCCTCGATGAACGGGTAGGTCTTGAGCGCGCCGACGACCTTCTCGTAGAGCGACTTGCGCTTGCCGAGGCCGGCCACCGAGTCCTCGGTGGCGCCGGCCTCCTCGAGCCACTCGAAGCAGTTCTTCATGGCCTTGCGCCAGTCGTCGGTGAACTGCTTGGCGAGCTTCTCGCCCGAGTCGATCGCGGTGTACTCGCGGTACCCGAGGAGGAAGACGAGGTCGTCGAGGTTGTCGGCGGTGCCGTCGGAGAGGAGGATGTCCTCCGCGACCGCCGCGCTGAAGTTGACGGGATTCTCGGTGCTGCTGTCGACGACCCACGAGCCGGTGGTGTCGCCGACCCACTTGGCGCCGCGACCCTCGAAGTTCACCGAGAGCGTGCGCTCGCCGAAGATCATCGCGTCGGCGAGGACGTCGGGATTCTTGCCCAGCTGCACGAGGCCCTTCATGATGCCGGTCCAGGCGGCGACCATCTTCGAGCGCACGTCGGCGTCCTGCCACTGCGCCTCGACCATGTTCTTGAACTGGTAGAGGCCGCCGAGGCGGGCGTCGCTGTACATGTACATGCGGTCCCACGCGAGGGCGACCAGGCCGGAGACGCCGAGCGAGTCCTCGACCCACATGACCTGCGGGATGTCCGACAGCTCGTCGTGGACCGACTTCAGCATGTCGCGGTAGGTGGTCATCAGGTTGACCAGGCCGAACTCGTTCGGGTCGTCGTTCCGCAGGTGGTTGATGCGGTCGACGTCGGCGCTCTTGAGCTTGAGCACCAGGATGTCGGGCTTCTGCCGCTTCACATCCTCGATGAGCTTCTTGAAGATCGGCTCGGAGATGTCGGTGCCCATCTGCCCGATCATCGGGAAGACGTAGACCTTCGGGTTGGCCACGCCGGCGGGCAGCGGCTTGTCCTCGCGCGGGGCGGGCGCGGCGGCGGCGAGAGCCGGGCCGGCGAGGCTACAGGCGGCGAGAACGGAAGCGGCAGCGACGAGCTTGGCGATGATCATGAGGATTCCCTGGTGGATCGACCCTGACGGACCGCGGCGCAGGCGCAGCGCGGTGCAGTCGGGCATAGTACGGGCGCCCGCGTGCAGGTTGCAGATCCGCGACGGCAGAATTCGCAAGTTACGGGTCGGGGGGTTCCCCGCGTTCGGGGTGGATCCAGCGTCTCGGGCCCCGCTCCGACACGCAGGCTCAGGTCGCGTCACCCCGCGAGGTCCCCTCCACCGCGGACCGGATCAGCGCGAGCGCGCCCTCGCGCGAGTCGACCCGACCCTCGAGTTGGGCGTCCATCGCCAGGTCCAGCAGCACCTTGAACTCCGGTCCCGGGCGCATCCCTTCGGACACCAGCACATTGCCGTCGACCAACGGCGTCGGCAGCCTTCGCGACGGCAGTTCTCGGTCGGCCTCGTCGCGCAGCAGCGCGACGCGGGCGCGGTCCTCCGTCTCCAGAATCGCGAGGGCCGCGTCGAAGCCGGGCGCGGCCATCCAGCGCTTCCGCCGCGCCAGCGTCAACCGCTCGTAGCCGTCCAGCTGCGCGCGGCGCGCTGCCAGGCAGGCGAGCAACGCCTCGGTCTCGTCGTTCGACAGCACCAGGCGCGACCGCAGCCCCGACACCACCCGTGCCGCCTCGGCCGCATCGGTGCCGGGAACCCGACCGCCCGCCCCGGCGGCGGCGCGGTCCAACCACCACGCGGCGCGGTCCAACCACCACGCCGCCAGGGCCGTGGTCCAGGCCGCGTCCGACGGGAGGCCGGCGAGCCGCGGGTGCGCGCCCCCGGCGCCGTCCACGCCCGCTCCGAAGATCGCCCCGTCGAGCGCATGCGCCTCGACGAGCTGCGCGGCGCGGGCGCGGGCTGGATGCGCGAGCATCCGCCGCACCTCGTCGCCCACGCGCTCCGGGCTCACCGACCGCAGCTCGCCGGCATGGGCGCGCACCGCCGCGCCGGTCGCGGGATCGATCGCGAAGCCGAGCCGCGCCGCGAACCGCACCGCGCGCAGCATGCGCAGCCGGTCCTCGGCGATGCGTTCGTGCGGGTCGCCGATCGCGCGGATGCACCGCGCGGCGATGTCGTCCTGTCCCTTCACGTAGTCGACGATCGCGCCCGTCTGCGGATCCTGGAACAGGCCGTTCACGGTGAAGTCGCGCCGGTTGGCGTCGGCCTCGGCGTCGGCGAAGTTCACCGCGGCTGGACGCCGTCCGTCGTGGTACGGACCGTCCTCGCGAAAGGTCGCGACCTCGAAGGTGTGCCCGCCGGCGCGCACCAGCATCACGCCGAACGCCTCGCCCACGCCGCGGGCCTTGGGAAACACGGCCTGGATCTGCTCCGGCCGCGCATCGGTCGCGATGTCGTAGTCCTCGGGCTCGCTGCCGAGCAGGTGGTCGCGCACGCAGCCGCCCGCGAAGAAGGCCACATGGCCGGCCTCGGCAAGCCTGCGCGCCACTTCGACCGCCGCCGCGCGCACCGTCATGCGCGGCGCGGGATTCACCGCGGCGCTCCGCTGGCATCAGCGCTGGATTCGACGCGGGTTCGGGAGTTGGCGCCGGTGGCGCCACCCAGCCACTGCGCGCGGTACGCCTTCGCCTCGTCATGCGCCTTGCCGACGGCGGCCTGCAGCGCGGCGAGCGCCTCCGCGCCGTCGAGCTTCGCCAGTTCCTCGCCCGAGATCGGATGCCCGCACACGCACACCACCCGGCCGCGCAGGCGCGGAAGCCTGCGGCCGCGCGGCCACGCGTCGAAGGTGCCCTCGACTCCCATGGGCAGGATCGTCGGCTTCGCGCGCTTCACCAGGAGCAGGACGCCGCGCTTGAACTCCTGCAGCGAACCGTCGGGCGAACGCGTTCCCTCGGGGTAGATGATCACCACGCGGCCCGCCTCGAGCTCGGCGAGCGCGGCCTTCATCGCCTCGAGGTCGCCGCCCTCGCGCTTGATCGGGCGCGCGGCCACCGAGCGCAGGATCCAACCGAACGGCCCCACGAAGAGCGAGTCGCGCGCGAGCGCGGTGAACTGGCGGTCCCACACCGTCACCCCGTTGACCATCGGGTCGAGGAACGACTGGTGGTTCGAGATCACGAGGATCGGCCCGGTGCGCGGCACGCGCTCGCGGTGGATGCGGCGCAGCCGGAAGCTCAGCTTGAGCCACGACCAGCACAGGAAGGCGCAGAAGTCCCACCAGATGGCGCGCACCGCGCCGCGGCCGGGCACGCGCCTCCGGAAGTCGAGCGGGTTGGGGAGCGCGTTCACGGCCGCGACCCACCCGATTTCGAGGCAGCCCGCCCCTCGGCGAGCCGCGCGCCGGCGCGGCTGCGCACCACGGCCTCCAGGCGGTCGATCACGTCGTCGATGTCGATGAAGCTGGTGTCGACGATGTCGGCGCCGTGCGGTCGGACCAGCGGGCCATCCTTGCGCGACTCGTCCATCCGGTCGCGCTCCATGATCTGCGCGAGGACCTCGGCCTCGGTGGTCTCGATGCCCTTCGTGCGCAGCTGGTCGACGCGGCGCCGCGCGCGGACCTCCGGCTTCGCGTCGAGGTAGATGCGCACATCGGCGTCGGGAAACACGACCGAGCCCTGGTCGCGCCCCTCGGTCACCAGCCGCCGGTGCCGGTGCGCGATCGCGCGCTGCGCGTGCACCATCGCGGCGCGCACGAGCGGGTTCGACGCGACCGGCGTGACCGCGCGGGTGACCTCGGGCGTGCGGATGCGCTCGCCCACGGCCACGCCGTCGGCGTAGAGCTCCGGCGGATCCGAGGTCCAGTCGAAGTGCAGTTCCATCCCGCGGACGAGTTCGGCCACGCGCGGTCCGTCGGCGGGATCGATCCCGCGCTCGAGCGCGGCCAGCGCCGCGGCGCGGTACATCGCGCCGGTGTCGAGGAACTCGAGCCCGAGGCGCTTCGCCAGGCGATGGGCGACCGTCGACTTCCCCGTGCCTGCGGGACCATCGATGGTGACGATGAAGGTGGTTGAAGCTGCCACGGTCAGCACCAGTTCGTACTCCGACGCGGACTCCGCCACGCGCATCGGCGCCGGCTCACTCCTCGTCATCCTCGAATCCCTCGGGAAGCTCGGGCTCCATCGTGAGCGCCGTCAGCTGGCGCCGCGCGGCGTCGAGCTCGGCGACGATGTCGACCGACGCAGACTTGCGCCCGCCCTTCTTCTTGCCCCCGTCCTTCGAACCCTCGTCGCGGCCGATGAAGTCGAGCGCGAGGGTGTTGCCGTAGCCGACGCTGCGGATGCTCTCGATGCACGCCTCGAGGCTGTAGCCGTCGTGCTTGCCGTCCTTGTCGAAGCCGCGCACGCTGGCCGCGATCGCGGGCGCATACGGCGCGAGCTTGCGGAGCGTCTTCTCGAGGTCGCCCGACTCGTGGGCGTGCGCGAAGCTCGGGTAGCTGCCGATGCGGAAGCCTCCGATCTTCTTGATCAGGTCGGTGAGCCGGCCCGGATCGAAGGTCAGGCCCTCGTTGGGCGCCAGCAGCAGGTTGAGCTCGAACTTGTCGAGCTCCTTGAGCGCGATCTTGACGCCGATCGCGGTCGCCTCGAACGCCTCGTCGGTGTCGGGAGCCTGCACCCGCACCGCGATCGACGGGCAGCCGAGGCGGCTGGCGGCGGTGCCGAGGCGGCGGAGACGCTCGAGCGACGCGGCCCAGCCCGGGCCGGTGCGGGTCGCGAAGTCGATCGCGTTCTCCTCCGACAGGAGCAGCACGGGGCAGTGCGCGCGGTCGGCCTCGTCGCGGAGCTTCTCGATGTCGGTCAGGCCGAAGCCCTTCAGCATGTCCGCGGGCAGGTTGAGGCCGCGCAGCTCGAGATCGGTCGCCACGAACTGCGGCACGGCGAAGATCGTCGCGCAGCGCGGGTCCTTCGCTTCGAGGAGCGGGCGCACGGACCCCGCGGAGAGTGTGAGGAGGATGTCGGGTTGCACGGAGAGGCGACCGGGACTCGGGGAACCGCAGGGCAACGCCCTGCCTGGGCACCGCAGGGCCTCGCCCCGCGCGGGCTCGGAGTCTACCACGGGCGCGCGGCGGCATCCGAAACTCCCGCGCGGGGCGTCCGTCGCGCACCGCCGTTCCCGCTACCATCCGCGCCCCCCGTCCCCGGGACGGGTTCCCCAACTGGAGCACGCATGTCCACCCCCGCCGATTGCCGCGTTTCCGATACGCACGAGTGGTTCCGAGTGACTGGCACGACCGTCACGATGGGCATCACGCAGCACGCCGCCGACGAGCTCACCGACATCACCTATGTCGAGATGAAGCCCGCGGGCACCAGCGTGGCGGCCGGCGGTTCGGTCGGCGAGGTCGAGAGCGTCAAGACCACGAGCGAGATCTACGCGGCCGCCGCCGGCAGGATCGTCGAGGTCAACGCCGCCGTCGCCAAGGATCCGTCGCTGGTCAACAGCGACCCGTACGGCAAGGGCTGGCTGGTCAAGCTCGAGGTGTCCGACGCCTCGGCCATCATGGCGCTGCCCGACGGCCCGTCGTACGACAAGAAGCACGGTCACTGAGCGCGCGCGACATGCAGTCCGCGCCGCCGACCATCCTCTGTCGCGGTGTCACCAAGCGGTACGACCTCGGCGCGCGCAGCGTCGAGGCGCTCCGTGGCGTCGACCTGGCCATCGACGGCGCGGGCTTCTACGCGGTCATGGGCTCGTCGGGAAGCGGCAAGAGCACGCTCATGCACCTCGTCGCGGGCCTCGACCGCCCCACCTCCGGCGAGGTGACCGTCGCGGGCGCGCGCGTCGACCGGATGAACGAGGCCGAGCTCACCCGCTACCGCCGGCGCCAGATCGGCATCGTGTTCCAGCACTTCAACCTGCTGCCGTCGATGACGGCGCTCGACAACGTGATGCTGCCCGCGCTGCTCGACGGCATGCCGCGCGCGGCGAGCGAGGCGCGGGCGCGCGAGCTGCTCGACGAACTCGGCGTTGGCGCGCGCGCCGACCACCGGCCGGACGCCCTCTCGGGCGGCGAGCAGCAGCGCGTGGCGATCGCGCGGGCGCTCTTCTTCGCGCCGCCCGTGATCCTCGCCGACGAGCCGACCGGCAACCTCGACAGCGCCGCCGCCACCCGGCTGTTCGCGCTGCTCACCGGGATCGCGCGGACCCACCGCACGCTCCTCCTCATGGTCACCCACGAGCCCGCCGCCGCAGCCCACTGCCAGCGCGTGATCGTGCTGCGGGACGGCACGGTCGCGGGCGCCTTCGACACCACCACACCTGAACAGGGGAAACTCGATGCGGGCTCTCTGGCCCTTCGCGCGCAGGAGCTTGCTCGGCCGACGCGGTAGGACCGCGCTGCTGGTCGCCGCCGTCGCGCTCGCGGCGAGCCTCGTCGTCGCCGTCACCAGCGGCATGCGCACCGCGCAGGCGAGCCTCGACGCCGCGGTCGCGCGCGCGATGGGCGCGACCGACGCCCGGGTGGTGCACCGCTACGCGCAGCCGTTCGACGCCGCGCTCCTCGACGAGGTGCGCGGGTGGCCCGGCGTCGCGCGCGCGGCCGGCCGCCTGAGCGCCTCGATCACGCTCGCCCATGAGGATGCGCTGGGCGCGGATGCCGGCAGGCCGCCGAAGGCGACCGTCCAGTGCCGCGGCATCGATCCCGCCGAGGACGCGTTCTTCCGCGAGGTCGAGATCGAACAGGGTCGCCGCATCGAGCGCGCGGGAGAGGTCGTGCTCGACCCGCAGACGGCGAAGGCGCTCGCCGCCGCACCCGGCGACCGGCTGCGGATCATGCGCTTCGGCCCGCCCCTCGAGGTCACCGTGGCCGGCGTCTACAAGCGACCCGCCCTCGGCGCGCTGCAGCGGCCGCTCATCGAGATCGACCTCGGCACGCTCGCCGAGGCGACGAGGCGCGCCGGCCAGCTCACCGGCGTCTCGATCGCGCTCGCCGACGGCATCGACACCGAGCAGTGGTGCGCCGCCAACGCCGCGCGCGTGAAGGACCCGATGCTCTGCGAGCCCGCCGAGCGCGTGCGCACCGGCCTCGACAAGCAGGTCGCCGCGAGCGAGCTCTCGACGGTGATCGCCACCATGATCGCGTTCCTGTCCTGCGCCGCGATCGTGGCGACGGGCATGACGACGGCCGTCCTCGAGGAACTGCGCGAGATGGGCATCGCCCGCGCCATCGGCGCCACCCGCGCGCAGCTCTTCGGCGCGCAGCTCGTCTCGGGATCGGTCATTGGCGTCGCCGGCGGCGCGATCGGCGTTCCCGTCGGCTTCGCGCTCGTCATGGCGCTGGCCTGGTGGTACCGCGAGTATGTCGAGGCGGGAGCGGCGTTCGACGCCCGCGGCGCGCTCATCGCCGTCGGCGGCGCTGCCGCGAGCGGCGTGCTGGGCGCGCTGTTCCCGGCGTTCCGCTCCGCCCGCATCTCGCCGCTGGAGGCGCTCGCGATCCGGTCGCGGGCCCCCCGCCGCCGCACCATGCTGTGGGCGAGCCTGCTCGCGCTCGCATTCATCGGGATCTGGGCGCTCGGGCTGCTGCCCGAGTCGCGCGACACCCGCTTCTGGATGTATGTCTTCGGCGGCCTTCCGCTCATCCACGCGGCCTGGTTCCTGCTGTCGGTGCCGGTCACGCTCGGTGTCGCCCGCACCGCGGGCCCCCTGCTCGAGCGCGCGCTGCGGCTCCCGCGCGGGCTCCTGGTGGCGAGCGTCTCGCGCATGCCGTGGCGGCTCGGCTTCACGGCGGGCGCGCTCATGGTCGCGGTGTCGATCCTCGTGAGCACGCGCTCGAACGGCGACGCGATCATCCGCGACCTCCGCGAGCGCGTGCGCTTCGCCGACGGCTTCGTCTTCTGCACCAGCGGGCTGTCGAGGGACGAGCAGGCGCGCATCCGCGCACTCCCCGGCGTCGCGGACGCGCTTCCCGTCGGCTACCTGCCGCTGCGCGTCGGAGGCGAGCAGGTCTTCGGCGTCGAGGGCATGGGTCCGTCGAACGTCGTCTGCGTGGGCTTCGAGCCGAGGCCGTTCCTCGCGATGAACCGCCTCGACTGGCTGCAGGGAACGCCCGAGACCGCGATCCCGCGCCTCGAGCAAGGCGACGCGATCCTGGTGGCGCCCGAGTTCCTCGTGGCGCGCGGCCTCGGCGTCGGTTCGCGGATCCGTCTCGGCTCGGGCGCGAACGAGGCCGAGTTCGAGATCGTCGGCGTGGTCACCGCGGGCGGGCTCGACATCGCCACGCAGACCTTCGGCATGCGGCAGATCTACATGGAGCAGGCGGTGAGCTGCGTCTTCATGGATTTCGGCGCCGTCGAGCGGCACTTCGACACGCGCGACGCCTACATCATGCAGCTCCGGCTCGACGAGGGCCTCTCCGAGGCCGACGAGAAGACCCTCGAGACCGCCGTGCCCGACGCGGTCCCCGGGGCCGTCTTCTCGAGCGGCCGCGCCATCCGCGGGTTCGTCGAGGAGATCGGCGGCAAGGTGCTCGCGGTCACCGGCGCGGTCGCGCTCGCCGCGCTCGCCCTCGCGGCGATCGGCGTCGGCAGCGTGGTCGCGGCCGGGATCGGCGCGCGCACGCGCGAGTTCGGCGTCCTGCGCGCCATCGGCGGATCGACGCGCACGGTCGCGGCGCTTGTCCTCGGCGAGACGGTCGTGATGGCGCTCGCCGCGATGGTCTCGGGCTCGGCGCTCGGCCTCCAGCTCGCGTGGATGGGCGTCTCGCTCTACCGCGATTTCGCGGGACTGCGACTGGAGTGGGTGTTCCCCGGCCCGTCGCTCGCGGTGGGCTGCGTGGTCGTCGTGGCGGTCGCACTGCTCGCGGCCACCCCCGCCGTCGTCCGCCTGTGCCGGAAACCCGCGCGCGAACTGCTCGCAAGCGCGTGAGCGCGCGCTGCGTCGCGCTACGCTGCGCGAATGGCACGGTTTCCCGATGTCCACCTCCACATCGCCCGCGGCGCGCTCACGCTCGCGTTCCTGATCGTCTGCATTCCCGGCGGCCACATTGCATTCCCGTGGGGAGTCCATCTGCTGCGGATCTTCTTCCCGATCGGCTCCGGGCTCCACGACTGGATCCCGATCGGGCTGTTCGCGACAGGCGCGTTCCTGTGCACTCGCCCAGCGCACTGGTACCCCGTGCTCACGACCCTGGGTGCGATCGCGCTCTACGCCAGCGCCATCTGGCTCGAGCATCTGTGGTTTGCCAATCCCAAGGACCTCGGGATCGTGTTCTTTACGGGCGTACCCTTCGGACTGACCTGCCTTTGGGCGATCGCCGCGGCAATCGTCCACGACTGAACCGACACGAGCGCATACGCTTCGCCCCTCTGCATGAACGACACGCCCTTCATCCTCCAGAGCCGGTTCCAGCCGATGGGCGACCAGCCCCAGGCGATCGACGAGCTGTCGGAAGGCCTCGAGCAGAAGCGCCGCCACCAGGTGCTGCTCGGCGCGACGGGCACGGGCAAGACCTTCACGATCGCGAACGTGATCTCGCGCGCGAACAAGCCGACGCTGCTCATCTCGCACAACAAGACGCTCGCCGCACAGCTCTACGAGGAGATGAAGGAGCTCTTCCCGAAGAACGCGGTGAGCTACTTCGTGAGCTACTACGACTACTACCAGCCCGAGGCGTACATCCCCGCGCGCGACATCTACATCGAGAAGGACGCCTCGCGCAACGCCGACCTCGACCGACTGCGACTCGCCGCGACCAGCCACCTGCTCTCGCGGCGAGACACGATCGTGGTGGCGAGCGTCTCGTGCCTGTACGGCCTCGGATCGCCCTCGGAGTACCGCAACAAGACCATGATGGTCGAGGTCGGCCAGACGCTCGACCGCCGCAAGTTCCTGCTCGGGCTCAACTCGATGCAGTACTCGCGCAACGAGGTCGCGCCCGAGCGCGGCAACTTCCGCGTGCGCGGCGACTGCATCGAGGTCTACCCCGCGTACGAGACGTACGCGATCCGCATCGATCTCTTCGGCGACGACGTCGACTCGATCCAGCTGTTCGACCCGACCAGCGGCGAGGTGCTGGCCGACGAGAAGAAGACCTTCATCTTCCCCGCGGTGCACTACGTGATGCCCGAGGATCAGCGCGCGACCGCGATCCGAACCATCCGCGAGGAGATGGACGCCCGCGTGGCCGAACTGCGCGGGCAAGGCAAGCTGCTCGAGGCGCAGCGCCTCCT
>CAMBUI010000033.1 GCA_945870915.1 Candidatus Kuenenia stuttgartensis
GTGGACGGTGGCCAGGATGCCGCGGTCGTAGCAGCCGAGATGCGGGGTGAAGATGGTCGGGATGCCCGCGTGCTCGGCGATCTCGGGGCGGTGGCGGTGCTTGAACACGCCGTAGGCCTGCATCGAGACCTCGCAGAAGAGGCTCTTGACCTCGGCCTTGCGGCCGGCGCCGGACACGCCGCTGACGGCGTCGACGATCGCGGGGCGGGCCGTGTCGACGAGCCCCGCCTCGACGAGCGGGCGGATCGCCAGGATCGATGCCGTCGGATAGCAGCCGGGGACCGCGACGAGGCGCGCCTTCGCGACCGCGTGGCCGTTGAACTCGGCGAGCCCGTACGCAGCCTCGGCGAGCAGCGCCGCGTGCTGGTGGGCGAAGCCGTAGTTGCGCTCGAACACCGCGCGGTCGGAGAGGCGGAAGGCGGCGGAGAGGTCGAGCACCACGACGCCTGCGTCGACGAGCGCCTGCGCGACCTCGTGCGAAAGCTCGTGCGGCGTCGCGAGGAAGATCGCGTCGAGCTCGAGCGCGGTGGCGGCGGAGACCTCGAACGGCTGCACCTTGAGCGCGCCGGTGGCCGTGCCCTCGAACCGCGGGAAGAGGTCGGCCGCGGTGGGGGCGCCCTCCTCGGCCTTGCGGGAGGAGCCGAACAGTCCGACGACCTGCGCCGCGGGGTGGTTGGCGAGCAGCGCGAGCAGCTCGGCGCCCGCGTAGCCGCTGGCGCCGACGACGGCGATGCGAAGGGGGGAGGTGAAGTCGGTCTGGGCCAATGCAGTGAACTCCGGCTGAAGGGGGACGGCTTCAGCGACAGTGGTGCGGGTTCAGGCGAGCTGCGCGAGGGAGCGCAGTTCCTTGACGATGCGGCGGGCGGCGAGCGGGGTGCTGGCGGCGAGGAACACGGTGTCGTCGCCGGCGATGGTGCCGAGGACGCCCTGCATGCGCATGCGGTCGAGTTCGATCGCGAGCGCGTTGCCGTGGCCGGTCGGGGTCTTGAGGACGACGAGCGTGCCGCCGACGGTGATCGAGATCAGCTCGCGGCGGAGCGCGCGCGCGAGCGCCGCATCGGGGGCGGGCGCCGCGACGGCCGCGCCGGGGAGCTGGTAGCCGTCGGGGCCCTTGAGCACGCCGAGCTCGGCGAGGTCGCGCGAGAGCGTCGCCTGCGTGGCCTCGATCCCGTCGCGGGCGAGGAGCTGCGCCAGCTCGTGCTGGCTGTAGATCTCGCTCGAGGCGATGAGGCTGCGGATGGCGGCGAGGCGGCGGGACTTCATGGCGGCGGTGGAGGTCTTCAACATGGCTCCCGGGACGGTTTCCGACGGCGGGCGCTGCGGGCGCCGGCCTGGGGAAGTCGTGCATGGAAATACAGTGGGACGGAAAAATATACAGCAGGCTGCATAGAAAGCAAGTGCTGTGGATAAGTTTCCAAGTGGGCGGGCACGGCGCGCGGGCGGGGTGCGCGGCGCGCGGCCGGGGGCGGCGCGGGCGCGACGGAGCGGTGTTCCGCGCCGGAACGACAGCCGCCGCGCGGTGTCGCGCGGCGGCTGGGGGGATCGTGCGGTTGCGGGGCGCGCCCGGGGGCGCGGCGCGGTTCATTCGTCGCCGTCGTCGTCCTCGTCGTCGTGCATGTGCTCGAGCTGCTCGGGGATCGTGGGCAGGATCGGCTTGCCCTCGGCGGTCATGCGCTTCTTGTACGCCTCGACCTTCTGCTTCTCGGGCACGAGGATCATGCCCATGCGGCGGCCGTTGAGGCGCGGCGGCACCTCCACCTTCGCCAGGTCGGCGAGGCGGTGGATGATGTCCTCCATGCGCATGTCGCCGCGTTCCTTGAAGGCCATCTCGCGGCCCTTGAAGTTCTGGATGATCTGCACGCGGTGACCCTCGATGAGGAACCTGCGCGCCTGCGCGATGCGGATGTCGACGTCGTGCGGATCGATCTTCATCGAGCGCCCGAGGCGGACCTCCTTCATCTCGGCGGCCTTGCTCTTCGCCTTGTTCGCCTTTTCCTTCTTGGACTGCTCGTACTTGTACTTGCCGAAGTCCATGATCTTGCAGACCGGCGGCCGGCTGTCCGGCGCGATCTCGACGAGATCCAGGTTGAGGTCGTACGCGCGGCGCTTGGCCTCGTCGAGCTCGACGACGCCGATCATCTCGCCTTCCTGGTCCAGCAGACGGACGGGGGAGATGCGGATACGGTCGTTGATGCGCGGACCGAAGTCACGCTGGTCACGCGGGGGGCCACCAAATGGTCGACGCGGCGGATAGATAAGTCAGTTCCTTTGTGCTAGGGCCGGCTGGTGACGCGCTCGTTGGTGAAGTCGATCGCATGCCGCGCGTCACCGACGCGGGGGCGATTCCAGTACGCAACTGGCAGGGCGGTCGTGGCCGAACCGACGCGATGCAACGGACCTCTGGTCGAGGCGGTTGTCATGCGAGGGGGTTCAGGACGAGCGGCATGGGGGAAACGATAGCACTTTCCCGCTTGGAAGGAAGGGGAAAGGGGCGGAAGGGGAGCATTCAAGCGCCGCCGGGGGGCACGAGGCGCACCCGGAGCCGGGACGCGCCGGAGTTCTGGAAATAGTCGATCTCGAGGGAAATCGTGCGGGGCGCATCGACGGAGAACTCGACGGTGTCGGTGGTTGGGCCGTGGATGTCCCAGCGCTCGAGGATGGTCCGGCCGTCGAGCCGGACGACGACGCCGTCGTCGCTCGAGACCTCGAGGCGCCAAGGACCGCGGGGCTGGCGCCAAGGACCGCGGGGCTGGCGCCACGGACCGCGGGGCTGGCCGGGAGACGCGCCCGGGTCGAGGTCGATCGTGGTCGTGGCGCTCAGGCAGAAGCGGTCGGGGGACTGCGGGAGGCGTCCGTCGTCCGGTGCGAGCTGGCGCGGTCCGCCGCGCGCGCGGTCGAGGTCGAGGCGCGCGAGGTCGAGGGAGACCGCGTCGGGGGCGCTCGTGCGGCGTCGAACTTCCGCGATGGTGGGAACTTGGCCGAGCGGAGGCTCGCCGGGGGCGTCGAGCACCGCGACGCGCGTGCGCCAGGTCATGTCGACGAGGGTGCCGTCGACTTCGGCGGAGCGCGCCGAATCGGTGGTCCGGACGCGGAGCGTGAAGGGCACGAATGAGCCGACCGGGGCGACGGAGGTCGGCCCGGCGGTGCGCGCACGCACGGCGACGACGAGGCCGCCGTCGGGATGGGCGCCAAGCGGCGTCGCCTCCAGGCGGGGATCGGAGACCTCGAACGCCGCGTCGGGCGACGCGGGTGCCGGCGCGGCGGCGAGCCCGAGCACGCGGAAGTGCGCGGCGGCGCGGTGGCCGTCGCGGTTGGCGCTGGCGGAATCGGGTGGGTTGCGCGGCGCTTCGTCTGCTCCGTGCCGCCCTTCGTGCGCTCCGTGCCGCCCTTCCTGCGCCGCCGCCGCAGGCACGACCAGCAGGTCGCGGTGGTTCCACGGTGCGTACGGGCCCATCACGATGTCGGCGCGGCCGCGGTCGCCGACGCGGTGCGTGGTGGGATCGGTCGTGCCCGGCAGCGCCGCGAGGCGTTGCTCGAGCGCGGCGAGGTCGGGGCCGACGCGGGCGGCGTCGGAGGCTGTCGCGTCGGAGTCGGAGTCGGGGGCGGGGGCACCTGCACCGTCGACCTCGACGACCGTGCGCTCGCAGGCATCGAAGCTGTTGCCCTCGAGGCGCGTGCCGCGGGCGGCGCGCAGCTCGATCGGCGTGGCGACGCGGGTGAAGGTGTTGCGGAGGATCGCGTTGTCGGCGGCGCCGGCGCCGTTGGCCTTGGTCCAGGGAAGCGCGCGGAGGCCCTCGTCGGCGTCGGTCCAGAGGTGCACCGACACGGGCTCGTCGGAGAAGCGGTTGTCCTCGAGGCGCACCCGCTGCGCGTGCTCGAGGTTGGCGCCGCCGCGCTCGAGTCCGTAGCCGGCGCCGCCGTTGCCGCGGAAGTCGTTGCGCGCGATCACCGTGTCGCGGGCGTAGCCGCCCCAGATGCCGCAGATGGCGTTGCCCTCGAGCGTGTTGCGGTAGACCAGGTTGCGCGCGCTGAAGGTCATCTCCAGCCCGTGCGCGGCCGCGAACGACAGGTCGTTGCGCGCGAAGATGTTGCCGCTGCAGCCGCGGCCGCGGTACCAGGCGAGCGGATCGTCGAAGTCGATGGTCGACGACGGGCACGGAGCCTCGCCGAGCGCCTCGCGGCCCGCGAAGCCGAACACGCCGTCGCCGCCGTGGGTGATGCTGTTGAGGGCCACGAGGTTGTCGCAGCACTGCTCGAACATGAGGAGTCCCGCGGAGTCCTGCCCGCGGTTGTAGACGCCGTGCGAGTAGCCGCGGATGCAGTAGATCAGGCGGTTGCGGCAGACGGTGTTGCGCGACGAGCGCCACATCGCGATGCCCCAGCCCGAGAGGAACGAGCAGTCGTTGTCGTGGATCGCCGAGTCGGCGACGCGGTCGAGGACGATCCCGTTCTGCGTGCCGTGGCTGGTGATGCGCCGGATGGTCGCGTGGCGCGCGCTGCGCACCGAGATGCCGGCCCCGTGCTGCGCGGTCCACTCGCGGTCGTCGTTGCGGTGCGGATAGAGCCAGTCGCCCACCGCCTCGGCGTCGGGCGTCGAGCGCAGGCGCTGGGCGTAGTTGCCGCCGGTGTCGAGGTCCTCGAGCACGAGCCCGTCGCAGTCCTCGGCGTGGATGCCCACCTTGAACCCGCGCACCGAGCCGTTGCGCAGCGTGACGCCGGCGCCGCGGACCGCGATGCCGATGCCCGCATGGGTCTCGGGTGCGCCCGCGCCGCCCGCGAGCGTGCCGCCGGCGAGGTCGACGGTGATCGGACCGCCGTCGGCGGACGGCTCGATCAGGATCACGCCGTTCCCGTCGGCATCGGCGATGGGCGCGGCCGGGAGTACGAGCGTGCAGCTGCGGCGGACGACGGTGTTGTCGCGGTCGACGGTGACGATGTCGCTCGCCGTCGCCCTCGCCCCGGGCAGGATCCCTCGTGGGATCCCTCGTGGGACATCCGCGTTCGGGAGCACCAACGCCGAGAGCGCGTGGACGAGCAGGATCGCGGGCGAGCACATGCGTCGGATCGTACCGCCCGCCCGCCGGGTTCAATCCGCGATGTCGTCGGCGCTGGCCGAGTCGCGCCACGCGCGTCGACGGCGGAGGACCTCGCGCAGGGTGAGGCCGTGCGCACCTGCCGCGCGGTTCGCCGCTCCGATGCGGAACGCCGCGGACCAGTGCGCGAACATGATCCGCCACGCCCGCAGCGCGCCGAACGACGGGTCGTACATGTTGGTCGACTCGCTGGTGACGCCGTTGGCCTCGAGGATCACGCCGCCCTCGCCCCGCATGCACGCCGTCTCGTCGGGAAAGCGCACGTCGAGCCGCCCGTAGTGGAATCCACGCGCGTTGGCGCAGGCACGCAGCACCCAGGCCTCGAGCGCGGGCGTGCGCAGCCGCTCGCCGTCGACGAACAGGCAGCCCTGCGCGTGATTTCCCGCGTTTCCAAGGCGGATCCGCTCGCCGGCCGAGGGGACCTCGCCGAGGCGGTCGCGCATGCGCGCGAGGAACACGCGCTCCTGCAGCCGCAGCCGGCGATCGCGCGCGATGAGCTGCGCGAGCGTCGACCGTCCGTCGCCCGTCGCGTGGGCGAAGCGCTTGTCGCAGATCGAGAAGAGCCGCCCCCCGGTGCCGGGGTCGCGGATGAAGAAGAGCCCGACCTCGCAGGCGCCGTCCTCGAAGCGCTGCACCACGACGGGTGCGCGCGTCGCGGCGAGGAGCGCGCGGAACTCGGTGGCGCTGCGCACGAGCCTCACCGCCAGGCCGCGCTGGCCGGCGTCGGGCTTGACGATGACGGGCTGCGTCCACCCGCGGGTCCAGCCGCGTGCATCGAGCGTTTCAAGCGCCTCGTCGATGAGGGCGTCCGTGAACGCGCGCGCCTCGGCGGGAACGCCATCCGAGGGGGCCACCCGGAAGCTCGGCGACACGAAACCGCCGTCGAACGCCTCGAGCCCGAGCTGCTTGCTCTCACCGACCACGCCCGAGTCGGGCCAGCAGGGATTGACCGCGGTGAGCGTGCGCGCGAAGCCGAAGCGCAGCCCGTTCCACGCGAAGAAGGGGAGCAGCGGTGCGTACACCGCCCAGGTGGGCCAGAACTCGAAGCGGATCGCCCGCTGCGCCGAGAGCCAGAGCGCGCGGCGGCGCGTGAGCGCGAGGATCGCGAGCTGCATGGCCACGACCACCACCACGGCCACGACGAGCCACGCGAGCGGGCTGGAGCCGATCGTGCGTTCGGCGAGCGCCAGCAGCGAACTGCCGAGCAGCGCCGTCGCGCCGACCACGAGCGGCGTCCACGCGAGCACCGCGACGAAGGTCCACGCCGCGAAGCGCGCGAACCCCGCGCCCACGAAGCCCGCGCCGAGGTAGATCGGGAGCCGCGTGCCCGAGACGAAGCGCGACAGCACGATCGCCTTCCAGCCCGATCCGGCGAACCAGCGGGAGACGCGCGCGAGCTGCGCCTCGGGCAGCCGACGGCGGATCCAGCCGGTGCCGCGTGCGCCGCGCGCCGCCGCGGCGCCGAGCGCGTAGAGGCCGAGGTCGCCGATGAAGATGCCCGCGCCCGTGCCGACCATGGCCACCGTCATCGAGATCGTGCCGCTGTGCGCGAGGATTCCCGCGGCGATCGCCGTCGTGTCCTCGAGGATGAAGGTGCCCAGCATGAGGATCGCCGCCTGCAGCCACGGGCTCATGTTCGCGGCGATCTCGAGCCCGCCGGGCAGCGTGGAGGCGTCGGCGATCATGTCCGTTCCAGTTCGTGCGTGGTGGCGGCGGCGAATCCGTCGCCCGTGCGGAGCGCGTGCGTGAGCCCCACGCGCGCGCGGTCGACGCGCACGAAGGTCCGGCTCACCGTGCGCGCCTCGCCGCGGTCCATGAGCACGCTGAGGTGGCGGCGGTCGTTCCACCGGTGTCCGTGGAACGCCTGCTGCGCGGCCGGAAGCGCGGCGGCGTCGGATGCGGCGGCGACGACGCACGCCTCGAACAGCTCCCCGCGCGGTGGCTGCACGAGGTGGTCGCCCAGCCCGCTGGAGGCGCGCAGGTACGGGCGCCGCAGCGGTTCGACCGAGACCGCGACGGCGCCTCCGCTGCCGATCGCCTCGAGCACGGCTTCGCCGTCGGTCGCGATCAGTCGGAATCCACGGGCGACCGCGGGCGCGAGGTCGGCGAGCTCCCGCGCGATCGACGCGAGGTCCGCGCATTCCGCCACCGCGGGCACGATCCGTCCGCGCGAGAGGCCCGCCTCTGCGTCGGGCACGCGCGGCTCGCTCCGGTTGAGGAGGGCGAACGCGAGCCCCGACGCGCCGACGGCGATCCAGGTGCCGCCCGTGGCGAGATCGATGGGCGCGATGTAGCGGCGCCGATCGCCACGCACCGCCGGCGCCCCCTCCTCGCGCCCCGGCTTCTCGTCGCGGTTGAAGCCGAGGGTGAACTCGCCCGGAGCGGTGACGATGATCGAGAGCGTGCACATGCGCGTTCAGCGCTTGTCGTCGTGGGCGATGGTCGCGGGCGCGCGCCCGGCGCGCGGATCTGGCTGCACGCCCATGTTGGTGGCCTGCGCCGACATGAGCGCGGTGTGGTGCACGGTGTGATGGAGCACATAGAGCACCTCGCGCGCGACGGTCGAGTCGAACGCAACCTCGGGCGCGGTGGGCGTGACCAACGCATGCACCGTGATCGACGAGTCGAGCATCGCGTCGCCGATGGCGCGCACGAGCGCGGCGCGGTCGGCCGCGGCGGCGAGACCGGCGGTGCGGTCACGCTCGATCTCCGTGCCCCGTTCGCGGCGGTCGTAGCAGATCTCGCCCGAGGCGATGCCGTTGAGCAGCGCGTCGACATGGTCGATGCAGTGGCGGAAGTGCGCGCCGAGCGGGCTGTGGAAGCCGTAGGCGAGTCCGTGCGCGTAGGCATCGGCATCGGCCTTGGCGGCGAGCGCGGCGAGGCTCTCGAGCGCGCCGGCGAGCGCGGCGCGGGGATCGGCGCCGCGGGGCGGAATCGGTGGCGAGGAAGGCTGGGGCGTCATGGTCAACTCCACGGCGAGGATAGTGCAAAGGCGCCGCCGCATGCGTCGTGCGCGGGTCGCGGGGACGGTATCTTCTGCGCGTGCTCGTCTCGTTCATCGTTGAATCCATCGCGATCTATGCGCTCCTCGGGCTGGCGTTCGCCGTCGGCTTCGCGGCGCGGGGTGCGGCCACGATCGACCCGGTGGCCCGCGGCGCGTCCTGGGGCTTCCGGATCCTGGTGGTTCCGGGTGCGGCGCTGCTGTGGCCGCTCCTCGCATGGCGCTGGTGGAGGGCGTGCGCGGTCGAACCGGGCTCCGCGCACGGGGGTGCATCGGTGCCGGGCGACCGGACCGACCTCTGGCAGCAGGGTGCAGAGCGGCTTCGGTCCCGGGCGCTGCTCGTCTGGATCGTGCTCGCGCCGCTGATCGCGCTGGTGCTCGTGGTGGCCCTGCGCGGACGCGCGGGCGAGGTGGAGCCTTCGCGTGACGCCGCGCGGATCCCCGCCGCTGCACGGATCCCCGCCGCTGCACGGGTCCCCGCCGCTGCACGGATCCCCGCCGCTGCACGGGTCCCCGCCGCCGTGGAGCTCGGGCGATGAGCGTCTCCTACCGGGCCGTCCAGTGGAATCCCGCCAAGAAGGCGTACGACCGCCGACTGGTCGTGGGGATCGCCGTGTACCTCGTGGCGTTCCTCGTCGCCGCGCAGGCCGCGTTCGAGGTGAGTCCGCTGATCCTCGCGATGCGGGCCTTTGGCGTCGGGGCGGCGGTGCTCCTGGTGCTGGTGCTCTCGATCGGCCCGCTGGCGCGCTTCACGCCGCGCATGGCGCCGCTGCTCTACAACCGCAGGCATCTGGGCGTGACGATGTTCCTGATGGCGCTGGCGCACGCACTGCTGGCGACCGTCTGGTACCACGGCTTCGGCGTGCTCGATCCGCTCACGAGCATCCTCTCGAGCGGCGTGCCGTTCGAGGGTGCGGTGCAGCTCCCGTTCCAGCCGATCGGGCTGGCGGCGCTCGCGATCCTGTTCGCCATGGCCGCGACCAGCCACGACTTCTGGCTGCGCAACCTGTCGCCGCGCGTGTGGAAGGCGATGCACCTGTGCGTGTACCTCGCGTTCGCGCTGGTCGTGGCGCATGTCGCCTTCGGCGCGCTGCAGGACGCGGTCTGGCCGGGATACGCGGTCATCACCGCGATCGCCGCCGCGTGGGTCGTGGGGATCCATCTCGCGGCGGGCGTGAAGGAGTTGCGCGCCGACCGCCGCGCGCGCGCGCTGGCGGCCGACGGCTGGGTGCGCGTGGGCGAGGTCGGCGAGATCGACGAGGGCCGCGCGAAGGCGGTCAAGCTCGGTCCGGCGCGCACGGTCGCGGTGTTCCGGCACGCGGGCGGATTCAGCGCGATTTCAGGCGTGTGCGCGCATCAGGGCGGACCGCTCGCCGAGGGCCGCATCGTCGACGGCTGCGTGACCTGCCCGTGGCACGGCTACCAGTACCTCGCCGAGAGCGGTCAGTCGCCGCCGCCGTTCACCGAGCGGATCCCGACCTACGAACTGCGGATCGAGGGGCGCACGATCTTCGTGAGTCCGCGGCCGAACGCGCCGGGAACACCCGTGCCTCCGTGCGTGGCGCGCGAGGGAGGCGCGGCATGAGCGGAGAACGCCCGCCGCAGGAATCCAACGGCGCCCGCGACTTCCCGGCTGGCGCCAGCGACTTCCCGGCTGGCGCCAGCGACTTCCCAGCTGGCGCCAGCGACTTCTACGTGGGCTACCTGCCCACGCCCGCGCACGACCGGCGGTTCACCCGCATCCTCGGGGTGGCGGTCGCGCTGGCTGCGGTGGCGATCGCGGTGCTGTGCAACGCCTTCGCGCGTCCGACGGGAAGCGGCGTGTGGGACACCGGCAGCGAGGTGACGCTCGAAGGCGAGCTGGTCGCCAAGCCGTTCCCGATGCTGCGCGTGGCGCGCGGCGATGGCACGGTCGAGCGCGTGCTGCTGGTCGAGATGGGCAAGCACGGAGCCGATGCGCGTGTCGCGCCGTTCGCGCGGGCCGATGGAACGCGTGTCGCCGTGCAGGCGCGCGGATACCTGATCGCGCGCGACGGCCAGCGGATGCTCGAGCTGTCGGAGGACGCCCCGATCGCGGCGGGCGGGGTGATGCCGCCCGCGACCCTGCCCGAGCGCATCGGCACCGTCGAGCTCGAGGGCGAGATCGTCGACAGCAAGTGCTGGCTCGGCGTGATGAAGCCGGGCGATGGCAAGGCGCACCGCGACTGCGCGACGCTGTGCATCCGCGGCGGGATTCCGCCGTCGATCGTGTGCCGCGCCCCGGACCGTTCGACGCGTCGTGCGCTCGTGGTCGGCCAGGACGGCGCGCCGCTGTCGGTCGAGGTGCTTGCGCCGTGGATCGCGCGCCCCGTGCGCGTGCGTGGTCAGGCCGATGTGGTCGACGGTCTCGCGGTCATCCGCGTGACCGCGCTTGGAGAACCCGAATGAAGTGGATCGCCGCCGTGCTCCCGCTGTTCCTCGCCGCCTGCGCCGCCGAGCGCACCGTGCCGCTCGAGACCATCTACGGCGCCCGCGCCCGGGCGACGGCCACGACGCGCACCCCGGTGGTGGTGGTGCCCGGCATCCTCGGATCGAAGCTGGTCGAGCGGTCGTCCGGGCGCAGCGTGTGGGGCGCGTTCCAGTTCGGCGCGGTGGATGCCGACATCCCGGCGGACGCACGCGTGTTCGCGCTCCCCATGCGCGAGGGCGCGCCGCTGGCGCAGCTCACCGACGACATCGATGCGCCCGACGCGCTCGACACCGTGAAGCTCGACATCGGACTGCTGCGCGGGCTCGAGCTCGGCGCCTACGTCGACCTGCTGCAGGCGCTGGCGGCGGGCAAGTACCGCGACAGCGCTCTGGCGCCGCCCGACGAGCACGCGGTCAAGTACGGCGGCCTCCACTACACCTGCTGGCAGAACCCGTACGACTGGCGCCGCGAGATCTCCGAGAACGCCGCCGCCCTCGACGCGCGCGTCAAGGAACTGCAGCGCACCGTGCGCGAGCAGCGCGGCCTGCCCGCCGACGCCGAGGTCAAGGTCGACCTGCTGTGCCACTCGATGGGCGGACTGCTCGGGCAGTGGTACCTGCGCTACGGCGCCGCGCGCCTGCCCGACTCGGGCCCCGCGCCCGAGCCCACCTGGGAGGGCGCGCGCAACATCCGCAACTTCATCATGGTCGGGACCCCGAGCGGCGGATCGACGAACGTCCTGCCGAGGCTGCGCGATGGGCTCGACCTGAACCCGCTGTTCCCGTACTACCGGCCGTCGATCGTGGGCACCTTTCCCGCGATGTACCAGCTGATTCCGCCGGACGACCTCGCGCGCGTGGTCGACGCCGCGGGCGCGCCCATCGCGATGCACGACCTCGCCACCTGGGAGCGGCTGCGGTGGGGGCTCGCCGATCCCGCGCAGGACGAGTTCGTCGCCTGGCTCCTGCCCGATGTGTCCGACGCCGGCGCCCGCCGCCGCATCGCGCTCGACCACCTGCGGAAGTGCCTCGACGCCGCGGAGCGCTTCCACGAGGCGCTGCGCCGCCCATCGCAGCCACCCGCGCACCTGCGCCGCGTGCTCTTCGCGGGCGACGCGATCATGATGCCCTCGGTGCGCGAGATCGGTGCCGATGGCGCGCTCCGCGTGCGCGAGCACGCGCCCGGCGACGGCGAGGTCACGCGCGCGAGCGCGCTCGGAGATGCGGCGGTTGCGAAGGATCCCGCGGCGCCCGCCGAGTACTGGCTCGGTTTCGACAAGGTCGTGTTCCTGCCGTACGAGCACCTCGAGATGGTGGGGCGGCCGCTGTTCGTCGACAACCTGCTGTACGAGCTGCTCGGGCGCGAGTGACGGTCGCGGCGGGCCCGCGCGCGATCAGCGTCCCGCGGGCTTCCTGTGCTCGGCGTCGAACGCGGTCCTGTCCGCGTCGGCGAGCTTCTTCCAGCCGCCGTCGGCTGCGGTGACGGTCTTCTTCGCGCCCTCGGCCTTGAGCTTGTCGTCCCACTTCCTCTTGGCGTTGCCGAGCCAGCCCTTGTAGAAGAGGTAGACCTTGCCGTCGATGACCTCGAAGTTCAGCGGGTCGATCTCGACCTTGTCGCCGTCGATCACGGCCCATGCGCACCAGCCGCCGTACGGTGGCTCGTACTTGGCGGGCTCGGCCTCGAACTTCGCCTTGTTCTCCGCGGTGGCGAAGCGGTACGTGACGCCGCGGTAGACGAACGCGTGCGCCTGCGTGCCTTGCTTCGGGCCCGACTTGTCGAGATACGAGATCGGGTCGTAGCCCTGCAGCGCGAGGCCGTCCTTGTCGACATTGAAGCTGCTGCGGCGCAGTTCGGGCGGAGTCGTGTCGGCGGGCGCGGTCGCGGCGGGCTTGTCGGCCGCGGGGGGCGTGGCGGGTGTCTGCGCCTCCTGCGGCATGGACGGCGCGAGGCATGCTGCGAACACGGCGACGAGTGAACTCTTGATTTCCATGAGGGGATCCAACGTGCGCTACTTCGCGAGCTTCGCCTGCACCGTGCCCGGCGCGCCCGACAGCAGCCGCTGCTCGATCTCGGCGACGATCCCGTCGACGAACGCGTCGAACGGCATCTCGCCGAGGTTTGCCTCGACGCCGCGCGCGCGCACGCTGACCACGCGGTTCTCCGCATCGCGCGGACCGACGACCGCCATGTACGGGATCTTCTCCTCGGCGGCGACCTTGATCTTCGCCTGCACGCGGTCGTTCGAGTGGTCGACGGTGGCGCGCACGCCGCGCGACTTGAGCGCGCCGACGAGCTCGTCGGCGTAGCCCGCGCTCTTCTCGCTGATCGGCAGCACGCGCACCTGCTCGGGGTTGAGCCAGCAGGGGAACGCGCCGGCGAAGTGCTCGATGAGCACGCCGCAGAAGCGCTCCATCGAGCCGAACGGCGCGCGGTGGATCATCACCGGCCGGTGCGGACGGTTGTCCTGGCCGGTGTACGAGAGGTCGAAGCGGATCGGCAGGTTGTAGTCGACCTGCACGGTGCCGAGCTGCCACGAGCGGCCGATCACATCCTTGACCACGAAGTCGATCTTCGGGCCGTAGAACGCGGCTTCGCCGGGCTCCTCGCTGAAGGGCACGCCGAGCGTGCGCGCGGCGTCGCGGCAGGCGTTCTCGGCCTTGTCCCAGTTGGCGGGATCGCCGACGTACTTGGTGCCGTCGGGATCGCGCAGGCCGACGCGCACGCGGTAGTCGTTCATGCCGAGCGTGGCGAAGATGATCTTGACCAGCGACAGGCAGCCGAGGACCTCCTCGGCGACCTGGTCCTCGCGCACGAAGAGGTGCGCGTCGTCCTGGGTGAAGCCGCGCACGCGCGTCATGCCGTTGAGCTCGCCCGACTGCTCCCAGCGGTAGACGGTGCCGAACTCGGCGAGGCGCACGGGCATGTCGCGGTAGCTGTGCGGCTCGCTCGCGAAGATCTTCGCGTGGTGCGGGCAGTTCATCGGCTTGAGGAGGAAGCCGCCGACGAGCCTGTCGGCGTCCATGACCTTGTCCTGGCCGATGACCTCGCGGCCGGTGCGCGCGTTGAGGTCGCGGGCGAACTGCGCGGAAACGCCGTCGAGGCGCGCGGTGAGCTCGGCGCACGAGCAGCCGGAGACGCAGAGCTCGGCGAGCTCGTCGTTCTCGACGATCGCGGGGAACTGCGATTCCTTGTAGTAGGGGAAGTGGCCGCTGGTCTTGTACAGGTCGAGCTTGCCGATGTGCGGCGTGTAGACCTGGTGGTAGCCCTGCTTGCGGAGCTCGGCGCCGATGAAGTTCTGCAGCTCGTTGCGGACGACCGACCCCTTCGGCGTCCACAGGATCAGGCCCTGGCCGACCATCTCGTCGATGTGGAAGAGGCGCAGCTGCTTGCCGAGCGTGCGGTGGTCGCGCCTACGCGCCTCCTCCTGCAGGCGGGTGTACTGCTCGAGCTCCTCCTTGGTCGCGAAGGCGGTGCCGTACACGCGGGTGAGGCGGTCGAGCTTCTCGTCGCCCTTCCAGTAGCTCGAGGCGAGCGAGAGCACCTTGAAGGCGCCGACCTTGCCGGTCGCGGGCACATGCGGACCGCGGCAGAGGTCCTCCCAGTTCTTGCCGGGCTCGCCGGTGGCGTACCACGACAGGGTGGTGGAGCCGGCCTCGACCGCGCGCTGCGCGTTGTCGAGCTTGAACTTCGAGCCTTCGCCCTGGAGCTTCCTCATGCCGTCGGCGATGGGGAGCTCGTAGCGCGTGAATGCGCGGTTTTCCGCGACGATCCTGGCCATCTCGGCCTCGACCTTCTCGAAGTCGTCGGCGGACATGATCCTGCCGTCGGGGAACAGCATGTCGTAGTAGAAGTTCGTCTCGAGCGGCGGGCCGTACACGAGCTGCACGCCCGGGTAGAGCCGCTGGATCGCCTCGGCCATGATGTGCGCGCACGAGTGGCGCAGCAGGTAGAGGGCGTCCGGGCTGACCGTGCCGTCGCGGTTCTTCGCGGTCACGATCGCGACCTGCGCGTCGGCCGGGATCCGGTGCGCGAGATCGACGAGTTCGGAGGGTGCGCCTCCCACCGACACGCGGGCGCCGAGCGCGCTCTTGGCGAGGCCGGCGCCGATCGACGCGGCGACCTCTCCGGCGGTGGGGGCGGAGGCGAATTCCTTCACGGAGCCGTCAGGCAGGGTGATGCGAACCATAGGTCGGGCGAGTGTAACTGCCTCGCGCGGGCGCGGTACGCGGTACCATCCGCCGCCCACGATGATCTGCCCCTTCTGCAAGGTCGACGACGACAGCGTGATCGACAGCCGCGAGGCCGACGGCGGCGCCGCCGTCCGGCGGCGGAGGGAGTGCAACCGCTGCACGCGGCGGTTCACGACCTACGAGCGGGTGGAGCGGACCGAGCGGCTGACGGTGGTCAAGCGCGACGGGTCGCGGGTGCCGTTCAACGGTGACAACGTGATGCGCGGCGTGGTGGCGGCCTGCGGCAAGCGGCCGATCGCGGCCGAGCAGAAGGAGGAGCTGGTCCGGACGCTCGAGGACGAGCTGTACCGCGACTTCGAGAAGGAGGTGCCGTCGGCCGAGATCGGCCGGCGCGTCGCGGCCCGGCTGCGGGCGCTCGACGACATCGCCTACATCCGCTTCGCCAGCGAGCACCAGGACTTCCGCACCATCGAGGACATCGCCGCCGAGGTCAAGGCGGTGCAGGAATCCCCGCGCGACGTGAAGGACCAGCGCCAGCTCTTCGAATAGCGCCGCCCAAACCCGCATCCCACACCATGCACGCCAGAGGGAGCGGCCGCAGCCGCGACCGCTCCGATGTCGCGACCGCTCCGATCACGCGACGATCAGATCTCCTCGATCTCCGCGCACTTCTTGGACGCATGGGCGTCGAGCGCGTCGCAGAACTTCTTGGTCATCTCGTCGATGTCCTCCTTGGCGCTCTTGGCGGAGTCCTCGGGGATCGGGTTCTTCTTGTCGGCGATCGCGGCGTCGATCGCCTTGTTGGCGTCGCGGCGCTCGTTGCGGACGGCGACCTTCGACTCCTCGGCGAGCTTCTTGACCTGCGAGACCAGCTGCTTGCGCCGGTCGGCGCTGGGCGCGGGCACGTTGATGCGGATCATGCTGCCCTCGACCATCGGGTTCAGGCCGAGGCCCGAGGTCTCGATGGCGCGCACGATGTCGTGCTTGGCGCCCGGGTCGAACGGCTTGACCACGAGCTGGGTGGCTTCCGAGACGCTGATCGCCGCGAGCTCGCGCAGGTCGGTGTGCGATCCGTAGTAGTCGACCTTGATGTACTCGAGCAGCGCCGTGCTGGCGCGGCCGGTGCGGAGTCCGCGGAGCTCCCGCTGCAGGTAGTCGGTCGACTTCTGCATGCGTTCTTCGGTCTCGAGGAGGATGGTGTCGAGGTCCATAGGGGGAGCGAGTGTATCAGCAGCGCGCGCGGCCGCGGAACGCTGGGAAAATCGTGCGCGCACGCGCCTTGACCGCGCGGCGCGGGGGCTGTGGAATGCGGGAATGCCCTCTTCCTCGAAGGTTCCGCAGCGACTCGTTCTCAAGATCAGCGGCGAGAGCCTCGCGCCCGCCGGCCAGCTCGGCATCGACACCCAGGAGCTGAAGGTCATCGCCGGGGAGATCTCCTCGGCCTGCGAGCTCGGCGGCCAGGTCGCGGTGGTGGTGGGCGGCGGCAACATCATCCGCGGCGCCCGCATGGCCAAGGACGGGGTGGTGCACCAGTCGACCGCCGACTACATGGGCATGCTCGGGACCGTCATCAACGGCCTCGCGCTCAAGGAGGCGCTCGAGGGCATCGGCCGTCCGGCGCGCGTGATGAGCGCGATCAACGTGCCGGCCGTGGCCGAGCCGTTCATCCGCGGCCGCGCGATCCGCCACCTCGAGAAGGGGCGCGTGATCATCCTGGTCGCGGGAACGGGCAATCCGTTCTTCACCACCGATACCTGCGCCAGCCTGCGCGCGGTCGAGCTGAACGCGAGCGTGCTGCTCAAGGCCACCAAGGTCGACGGCATCTACACCGCCGACCCGAAGAAGGACCCGATGGCGACCCGCTACGACCACATCACCTTCGCCGAGGCGATCGAGAAGCAGCTCGGGGTGATGGACCTCACCGCGCTCACGATGTGCATGGAGCACGACCTGCCGGTGTGCGTGTTCGACTACAAGACGGCGGGCAACATCCGCCGCGTGGTCGCGGGCGAGCGGATCGGCACCATGGTGACGCGCGCGTAGGCGCGGGCACTCGCCGAGGTCGCTGAGCGGTTTCCCCGGCCGCGCCGCTGGCACCGACGCGATCGCGACGGGAAAAGCCAGTTTCCTTACAATCCGCGACTCTCCCTCGCGTATGCAGATCCGTGGCGCAGATCCTTCCGCCCAACTCCGACCCGACGACGACCGCCACCGCGGCCGCGGGTCGCGACGCCCGTTCGCCTGAGCAGTTGCTCCGCGACGAGCGCCGCCGCATGGTGCGCGAGCGCTGGATGCACCTGATGCTGCTCGGGTTCGCGCTGTCGATGGTCGTCCATGTGGTGATCATGCTGCGGCTGTGGTCGATCAAGGTCGATTCGCCGGTGAACGACGACGCCGTGCCCACCGAGATCGCGCTGCAGGAGCTGCCGCCCGCGGTCGACCAGACGGTGAACGACATGGTCGAGCTGCCCGATCCGTCGCCGGCGCCCGTCGGGCCGCTCACGACCGAGATCGACCCAGAGCCGAACCTGTCGAACGAGGCCGCGAGCAACAACCCGAACGAGAACGCCTTCGGCACCATCGAGGCGCCCGGCGTCGGCGCCATCGCGGGCGCGGGCGGGCCGGGCAGCGGCATCGGCATCGGCAGCGGCAAGGGTGGCGGCGGGACGAGCTTCTTCGGCGTGGGCGGGCGCGGCACGCGGTTCGCGTACATCGTCGATGTCTCGGGATCGATGGAGCAGGAGAACCGCATCGTGACGGCGCTCGCCGAGCTCAAGCGCTCGATCGGCGCGCTGCCCGATTTCACGCAGTTCTACGTGGTGCTGTATTCGAACGGCGCGATCCGCCCCGACTTCGAGATGGACGGCTGGCTCAAGGCCACGCGCTCCAACAAGAACCGCATGGGCCAGTGGATCGACCTCCAGGGGCCGCGCGGCGGCACCTTTCCGCTCGAGGCCTTCGACATCGTGTTCAAGCTGCCGCAGCCGCCCGACGTGATCTTCTTCCTGACCGACGGCGAGATCCCGGGCGAGACCGAGTACCACCTGCGCACGCTCGCGGGCGACGTGAAGCGCGAGGTCATCATCAACACCATCGGCTTCTCGAGCGAGGCCGGCAAGGAACCGCTCGAGCGCATCGCGCGCGAGCATCGCGGCGTGTTCCGCTTCGTGCCCACGCGGGGTGGAGTTAGGGAAGGTGCGCCGTGACCTCGCTTCGCGCGACCATCGTGTCGGCGCTCGCATGCGGCCCCGCATGCGCCTTCGCGTCGGCGAGCGCGCCGTCGGCCGCGGCCGACGTCACCGTGTTCCTGCGCGGCGAGGCGCAGCCGGTGGTTGCGGCGAGCGCGTTCGGCGACGCCCACGGGCTCGAGGTGCGCACCGGCGCGGGCGCGAACGAGCAGCGCAGCGTGCTGCCCTGGGACTTCGTGCGCGATGTCGAGGGCGCGACCGGCACCGCCGGGCTCGGCGAGTACCTCGCGGTCGGCGAGGACCTCTGGCGCGCGCGCATCCGCATCGAGCGCGGCGACTTCGCGCTGGCGAAGCCGCTGCTCGCGAAGCACTGGGCGCGGTTCCGTGGCTCCGACGGGCCGACCGCGGCGCTGGTCGCCGAGGCGCTGCTGCGCTGCGCGCTCGCCGACGGCGATGTGCGCGCGGCGACCGATCCGTGGCTCGCGTGCCTGCGTCATCGCGGCGCGGGGCAGGAATCGCGCTTTCCCACGCTGGCCGCGGTGATCGACGCCGAGAGCGGACTGCTGCCCGAGCTGTCGCCGTTCATGCCGGCGTCGCGTCGCGCGGATGTGATCGCCGCGTGCGAGGCGGCGGCGGTGCCGTCCGGCGCGGGCGCGGGCGCGGGCACGGGCACGAGCGCGAGCGAGGCCGCGCAGGTCGCGGCGCTGCTCGTGCGCATCGCGAAG
>CAMBUI010000034.1 GCA_945870915.1 Candidatus Kuenenia stuttgartensis
CCAGCGCGCCGGGCTCGGACGCGGCGAGCGGGTTGCGCGCGAGCGTCGGACGCGTCACGCGCGCGCGCCGCACCTCGGCCGGCGGCACCGCGAGTCCGAGCGGCACGACGTCGTCGTCGCTCCCGGACAGCCACTGGTACTTCACGACCTGCGGGCGCGTCGTCGGGTTCGCGCACGCGAGGGTCACGGTGGTGCGGTCGGAGTCCTCGATCCACCACAGGATCGGCGCGCGCACGCGGAGGAGCTCGTTCACGCCCGCGGCGAGCCGCTCCGCCGAGATGTCGCGCTCGAACGCGAGGCGCAGGATGCTGCGGAGCTCGTCGGGGTTCGCGATCCACGCCGCGATCGGCGCCGGAGCGGTGTCGTCGGCGCAGGTCGCGACGAGGAGTTCCGCGAGCTCGACCGCGGGCCCCGCCGCGCTGTTCGCGATCCGCGTGAGCGCCGCGCGCCAGACCTCGGTGTGGGCCCGGGCGAGCGCTTCGTCGGCGCTCCCCGCGGCGAACGCCGGCGGCTCGTCCCACCCGCGCATCGGCATGCCGATCGCGTGGCGGAACCGCTCGAACGGCGCGGCCGGATCGGGCAGGGAAAGCGCGGCACTGCGCGCGCCCTGCGGCGTCATCATGCTCGCGCGCGCGGCGAGACGGTCGAAGATCGACTCGTCGCCCCGGTCGAAGACGCTGAGCGCGACGGCCCGCGCGCCAAGCCGAAGCACCAGCCGATCGGGCGCCGACGCGGGGATCTCCACCAGCAGGAACGCCGCCACCGCGTTCGGCGGCCGAACATCGGTCACCCGCAGCGGGTTCGCGGCCGCGGCCCACCGCAGCAGCGACCCCTCGGATGGGACAGGCATGTATTGCCAGACGATCCTCGCGGGAACGCGGAGGGATCCGGACGCCGCCGGGTCGCCGCCTGGTTCCCCGATCGGCTCGAGCTCGACCGACACCGGAAGCTGCTCGCCGCGGGCGCGGACCTCGACCACGGCGGTCCGACCCCTGATCGCCACCGCCTCGCCCACGGCGGGCTCGAGCTGCGCTGGCGCGGTGGCGGTGGCGGCGAGGGCGGCGAGGCGAGCCAGCCTGCCCACCACGGAGCGCCCGACGGCCCACAGGACCGTCGGCCGCCGAACCGGATGTGCGCCGCGCGACGACATGGGACGAATCGTACGCCCTCGCACCGTCGGCGCGAAATCATGCCTGTCCCATCGTCGGTCCCATCGTCGGTCCCATCGTTGGCCACCGCGGGCTGGAGCGGCGTCGGGGATCGGACCGCGGGTGATGGCGGGTGATGGCGGGTGATGGGACAGGCATGCACAGGGATGGGACGGAGGGACGGCGGAGGGACGGGACAGGCATGCACGCGGCGCGAGAGGGCGCGAGATGGGACAGGCATGCACGCCCAGTGGCGCGAGATGGGACAGGCATGCACGCCCAGTCCGACCGGACGCGGGCGGATGGACATCCGGCTTCCGAAGCTGTTGAATGGACAGGCATGCACGGACCCCATGAGACCGACGCCCAGTCCGACGCCCTCGCCCGCACCCTCCGAAGCGCCTGCGGGCGGCTTCCAGCCGTCGCCACATGGCCCGCGCGTGCGCGCGGCACGCATGTCGCCGCCGCGCTCGGCATCGCGCTCGCGCTCGCTGCCTGCGAGAAGCCGTCGGCGACGCCCTCCCCGGCGCCCGCACCTTCGGTTGGCAGCGGTGCCGGTGCCGGCCAGAACACCCCGTCAGCCGCTCCCGCCGCCGCTCCTCCGAAGGACGAGGTGAAGATCTCCAAGGAGAACTGGCCCAACGGGAAGCTCAAGTACTTCCACGAACTCCGACGCGGCCCCGACGGCAAGTGGGCGCGCAACGGCGTTGGCCGCGCCTACTACGACCACGGCGTGCTCGAGCGCGAAGGGACATACAAGAACAATGTCCGCGTGGGCGAGTGGAAGTACTACGACGCCGAGGGCAAGCTCCTCCGGACCGAAGAGCGCGGCGAGGGGAAGCCCGAGGCCAGCTGATGCCCGGTTGAGCCAGGCCGAGACCGTCGGTCCGTGCACGCGGCGCGGCTCAATCGCGGCGGACGATCGCCGGCCCGAGCTCGAGGTCGTCGTACGCGCACTGCACGGCGGCGAGCTGGGGTGGAAGCGGCGCCTGGCCCGCCCGCGCCTGGCTTGCCTGTCCTGCAGGCGCCTGGCTTGCCTGTCCCATCGAGCGATTTCCACGCGCGCGACTCGCGCGGGGGGCCTCCGCGATCGCCGGCATCGGGTTGAGGTCGGCTTCCTGGATCTCGACCGCGTCCGCGGGCATCCGTGGTCCACCGAGGAGTCCCGCCGACGACTGCTGCATCAGGCCCGGTCCCCCGGCGGCGGGTGCGCGCCCATCGACCCGGCGCGCGACGCGCGGATCGATCTCGCTCGGACGATGGTGCAGCGAGCCCCCCGGAAAGGTGAATCCGCCGGGCATTCCGATGTGGAACACCGTGTCGGCGGGTGCGATCGGCACGGTCCCGCGGATCGTGCGCCGGTAGGCGCTCTGCGGAAAGACGGCGAACAGCGCCCCGCTGCCGCGCATCATCCGTTCGTCCTCGTCGCCCGGAACCATGTAGACCTCGGTGAAGCCGGTGGGCACGCGCAGGTCGAGCGGCTGCATGCGGAAACTCGCGTCGAAGCCGCCCCGATCCTCCGTGCCCTGCTCGAGGGATCTGAGCTCCGGGCGCAACGGACCGGCAGTCGAGTTCGTGCGGCGATCCGCCTTCGTGGCAGCGTCGCCCTGACGGTCGTCCCGATCGCGTGCCTGTCCACTCGTCTGACCGCCGTGTGTGCTCGCCGTGCTTGCCTGTCCCATGACGGCCACCATCACGGCCATGCTTGCCTGTCCCATCACGGGCGCAGCCACCGCGGAGGCCGTGCTTGCCTGTCCCATCACGGGCGCCATCATGGTCGCGGTGCATGCCTGTCCCATCATCACCGCCTGCGCCAGCGCGGGTGACGGGCTCGCCGCCGCGACGCAGCAGGACAGTCCAAGACCGAGCATGCGGAACGGCTGTGCGCCGCCGAGGGGGCTTCGGGCGTGGGTGAGGTTCGGCATCGAACCGATATCGGCCGTGCGATCAGGGCTGCTTGAGGCGGGCCGACGCGCGTCCGCCCCACTCCGCGACGCTCGTGGAGTTCGCGGGCAGGAAGTGCTCGCCCGAGTCGGTTCGGACCACGAGACCGCGCATCGGATCGACCGCGCGGACCTCGCCCTCGACCGGACCGGACGGGGTCGCGAAGAGCGCCCGCGTCCCGCGCAACGCATCGCGCGCGGTGAACTGCTCGACCAGCGTCGCATCCGTCGCCGCGAGCGCACGGTCGAGCGCGCGGACGAGCTCGCACAGGACATCCAGGCGGTCGACGCGCGCGCCAAGCATCGCGAGGCTGGTCGCCCGCGACGCCAGCTCCGCCTCGAACTCCCGCTGGCCGATGTTCATCCCGATGCCGATCAGCGCCCGCCCGGCCGAGGTCTCGATCAGCACCCCGGCGAGCTTGCGTCCGCCGACGACGATGTCGTTCGGCCACTTGATTCCCACGGTGCGGGGTCGGGTTCCGTCGGGAAGTCCCGAGCCGGCGATCATGCCGATCCGGAGCGCGAACTCGGCCGCCTCCGCCGCCGCCACCGCGCCGGCAAGGGCGAGCCGCTCGGGCGGCTGCTGCTCGACGACGAACGTGGTCGCGATGCCCGCGTCGGCCGTGTCGCTCCATTGGCGGCCGAAGCGTCCGCGCCCGGCGGTCTGCCGCCACGCGGTCACGAAGGTTCCGGCGCGCGCGCCGCGGGTCTCGGGAGCATCCTGCGTCGACGCCGGCGCCTCGAGCGCGATGCCGGTGTGGAACAACGCCGTCTCCGCACACACGGCCGCAAGCCGCGCCGGCCATTCCGAGAACGGAACGCAGCTCACGCTCCGTGCCCCGGCCGCCGTGCAACCTCAGAATCGGCGTGGCGCCCGGCGTGACGCCCCGCGTCGCGCCCCTCGCTGAGCCGCTCACCGAGCCCCCCGTCGAGCCCGCCGTCGAGCCCGCCATCAAGCCCCGGCTCAACCTCGAGATCCAGCCCGAGATCGATCGCCGGCGCCGAGTGCGTGATCGCGCCGACCGAGATGCGGTCGACGCCGCTCTCGGCGATCGCGCGCACCGTCTCGAGGCGCACGCCGCCCGATGCCTCGAGCAGCACGCCGGCCGCGCGCGCGTCGCGGCGCCGCACCGCCTCGGCGAGCATCGCGGGTTCCATGTTGTCGAGCAGGATCATGTCGAGGACGCGCGCGCCCGAAGCGTCGGGCGCGAGCGCGAGCAGCTCGTCGAGCTGCGCGAGCGAGTCGACCTCGCACTCGACGAACGCGACCGGACCGCGCGCGCGCGCATGCGCCGCGGCGGCGCGCACGCGCTCCGCGAGCGTGCCCGCGGGAAATGCGCCGAGATGGTTGTCCTTGAGCAGCACCGCGTCGAACAGCCCGATCCGGTGCAGCGACGCGCCGCCGCAGCGCGTCGCGTACTTCTGCAGCGTGCGCAGGCCGGGGATCGTCTTGCGCGTGTCGCACACCTGCGCGCGCGTCCCCTCGACGAGCGCGGTGAAGCGCGCCGCCGCCGTCGCGTTGCCCGAGAGCAGCGTGAGGAAGTTGAGGATCGTGCGCTCGTGCGCGAGGAGCGCAGCGAATGGACCGGCGATGGTCGCGATCCGCGTGCCGGGGCCGATGCGCGCGCCGTCGTCCACGTGCCGCTCGATCGCGAGGCCCGCGCGGCGCGCGACGATCTCGGCCACGGGAAGTCCCGCGATCACGCCCTGCGCGCGGCTGACGACGGTGGCGGAGCCGCGCAGCGACGGCGGGATCGACGCCGCGCTCGTCACATCGCCCCCCTCGCGCAGGTCCTCGGCCAGCGCCCGCGTGACGGCGTCCTCGGCGTCGGCGCGCGCGAGCGCGTCGAACAGCGCGGGCAGCGCGAGCGCGTTCCAGTCGGTGGGTCGCGCGTGCGTCATGTCAGAGTGCCGCCTGCATCTTCGCGACCAGCTCGCCGGCGCGCGACGCGTCGAGCCTGCCGGCGTTCCAGCCCACGCCGAGTCCCGCGGAGCCGATCCTCGGGATGATGTGGAAGTGGACATGCATGACGGCCTGGTGCGCCGCCGCGCCGTTGTTCTGGAGGATGTTGTAGGAGGTCGCGCCGGTCGCCTTCATCACCGCGCGCGCGAGGCGCGGCAGCACGCGCCCGATCGCTGCGGCGCTCTCGTCGCTCAGCTCGTCGAGCTGCGCCCGCGCCTCCTTCGGGATCACGAGGAGATGCCCGTCCGACACCGGCCCGATGTCGAGGAACGCGAGCACATGCTGGTCCTCGTACACGCGGTGGCACGGGATCTCGCCGCTGATGATCTTCGCGAAAATCGTCATGCCGCGAGTGTACCCGCGCGGATCACCCGCGCGCGCACGCCGCAGCAGCACGCGTCGCAGCAGCGCCCGCCGAGGCGCCACGCGGAGGGGAACCACGCGAAGGGGAACCACGCGAAGGGGAACCGCGCGACGACGCACCGCGCGCGGACCGCCCCGCCGTCACGGGAACACGCCGCGGATGTCGTAGATCTTGCCGATCCGCTCGAGCGCGGCGCAGATCGCCGCGGTGCGCAGGTCGCACTCGTACCGCGCGCGCGCCACGCGCACGCGCCGCGCCGCCAGCGTCATCTGCCGCCGCACGTGCGCGTCGAGGTCCTCCTTGCGGAAGGTCGGCTCGAGCCGCGCCTCGCGCCACTCGAGCCCGCTCGCGATGTCGCCCGCGGCGCCGGCGAGGATGTCGGGGACGATCTCGATCCCCTGGCGGACG
The DNA here is from genome assembly GCA_945870915.1 of Candidatus Kuenenia stuttgartensis. Taxonomy (GTDB): domain Bacteria; phylum Planctomycetota; class Phycisphaerae; order Phycisphaerales; family SM1A02; genus QWPT01. Next base: position 5,827 of record CAMBUI010000034.1, read on the forward strand.
AGCACCTCCTCGGCGTCGGCGCCGATGCTCGCGCCGCCGACCTCGACCACGACGCGCGCGCGGCACTGCTCGGCGCGCACGATGTCGAGGCAGCCGTCGTCGGCGCAGAGGATGCACAGCTCGCACGGCGCGCTCCAGAAGTCGCGCTCGAGGATCGCCGTCGCCGACTCGAATCCGTCGATGTCGCCGGTGCGCGCGCGGTGCTGCGCGAGCGCGAGCACGTCGATGCCGCCCGGCTCGTAGATGGCCGCGCCGCTCGTGAGCACCGCGGTCACGCGCGCGCCGCGCACGGCGAGCGCCTTCGCGACCGCCGCGCCGACATGTCCGAAGCCCACGATCGAGACCCGCGCCGTCGTCAGCTCCATCAGCGAGTCGCCGAGCAGCTCCTCGAGCACCGCGGCGACTCCCGACGCGACGATCCTGCCGCGCGCGCCGAAGCCGCCGAGTTCGGACGGCTTGCCCATCACCGCGCGCGACTGGTCCTGCCGCGTCGGCTCGGGGGTCGTCTGCGCGAGCGTGTCGAAGAGCCACGCCATCACCTGTCCGTCGGCGCCCTGCTCGGGCGCGACCACGTCGTAGGCCGGCCCGATCTGGTGGCTGATGGCGCTGCAGTAGCGCCGCGTCAGCCGCATGAGCTCGTTGCGCGACAGCTCGCGCGGATTCGCCTTCACGCCGCCGAACGCGCCGCCGAACGGAATGCGCGCGAGCGAGGCCCGCAGCGTGGCGAGCACCGCGTGCCCCTTCACCGTGTCGAGCGAGAGCCGCGGCGCGAATCGCACGCCGCCGAGGTACGGCCCGAGCGCGTTCGAGTGCTGCACGCGGTAGCCCTTGAACAGGCGGTGGCGACCGTCGTCCATCTCGACGGGGAACTGCACCATGACCTCGCTCTTCGGCTGCGCGAGGATGATCTGCTGGTGGTGGCGGAGCCCGACCATCTCGGATGCGATCAGCAGCTTCTCCGCCGTCTCGTGGAAGAGGTTCCCCGGCTGCGGCGTGACGCCGATCTCCTCGAAGATGCGCGAGGCGACCGGGCGTGAGGTTCGGGTGACGGTGGTGCGTTCCATGACGTTCGTCGGCTCTCGATGCGTGCGGGGCGGTCTCTTCGAAGATACGCGTTCCTCCCGGCACGGCTGCGGAAACGACCAAGTTCGCCGGAGAAGCGAGAAACCGCGGCAACCTGCATCGCCGCGGTTCCCTTATCGGCTGCGCCACGCCGCCGGTCTTCCGCGTCCGCGGTCGCGCGCGGCGTGCGTCGCGCGGCCTGCGGCTCACTTCACGAACTTCACCCGGCCCCACCAGCGCGGGTCGTGCATGTCGATCTGCCACTGCGGCGTCCACACCCAGTTGTCCTCGGGCTTGCCCTTGGTCTTCTCGTACCGCGGCAGCTCCGGCTGCGCCGCCTGCTCGGGCGTCTGCTTGAAGCTGTCGTTGATCGGCCTCTGCGGCGGCTTCGGCGCGGTCCTGCCCTCCCAGTTGTGCTGCCACTGCACGCGCGAGAAGTTCACGCGCCAGGCCTCGCCGGGCTTGGGCGCGGCGGCGGCGCGCTCCTTCTCGCCGAATCCCGGCTTGTCCCACGCGGGTGGCTTGAACGCGCTCCACGGGATCGCCCACTCGAGCGTCCAGCCGCGGTCGGTGTCGGTCGGATCGCCGAGCGTGCCGTCGATGTGGATCGCGGTGCGGAGTCCCTCGGCGTTCCAGCCGTGCTCCGCCGGCCCACCCTCCTTGTACCTCCGGTGGAGGAACAGGTCGAAGATCGTGCCGAGCGCGTTCACCTCGAGCTCGTAGTACTCGCGCGCGTCGCCGTCGGGATCGATGAACACCTCGAAGTCGTTGTCCTGGAACACGATCTCGTCGTGCCGCGTGAGCGAGCCCCACACGTGCGGGTCGCGCAGCTCGGCGGCGATGTAGAAGTACCCGTCGTCCCACAGCATCTTCGCGCGGGTGCGGTAGCGCGGCGCCGGCAGCTTCGGCCCCTGGATGTCGACGAAGTCGTCGGTCCACGGCACCAGCGCCCACGCGGCGTCGTCGAGCTTGCCGTCGAGCTTCGGCGGCGTCGCGGCAAAGCGCGCGTCGTACGACTTCTGCGGATACTCGGGCTTCTGCGGCGTCGCATCGCCGGGCGGCGGAAACGCCGGAGGCGTGCTCGCGGCGGGCGGAGCGGCTGCGGTCGAGGCGGCCGTGGTTGAGGCTGTCGTGATTGAGGCCGTCGGGGTTGAGGCCGTCGGCACGGCAGCAGGCGTCACCGACTGCGACACCGACCGGGAGACGGAACCCTGCGCCGCGGACACCGCCGCGGGCGAGTCGACGAGCATCGGAAGCATCGGAAGAATCGGGAGCAGCGGATGGATCATGGCGGGAGCGTAGCGTCCCGCGGGCACGGCGGAATCACCGCGTTTCCCTTGCAATGCCCGTGCGGTTCGGTCAGACTCGCCCGCGATGCCGCGCGCCACGAAGTCCACTCCTGCGACCACTTCCGCGACCACCCGTGTTTCCACTCGTGTTTCCACTCGTGTTTCCACTCGTGTTTCCACTCGTGCGTCCACCCGTGTGTCCACCCGTGTGTCCACCCGTGTGTCCACCCGTGCGACCATTCTGGCGACCAGCCTCGCGACCGCCGTCGCCACCGCGGCCGCGATTTGCGCGATCACCGCCCCCGCCCGCGCCGAGAAGACGCACTTCACCTACCTCTGGCACCTCGAGCAGCCGATCTACTGGCCGGATCGCCAAGCGGGGACCCAGCGGTACGAGCGCGCCTGGCAGTCGATCCTCCGCCGCGACGCGGGTGCCGCCAACCCCGAGAACGACCTCCGCGGCATCTTCGGCCTCGACGACCGCGTCGCCGCCTACCAGTACCGCCCGCGCGACACCGTCGGCGCGATCTCGTGGGCCGGCGAGGCGGGTGCGCAGGTCTCGTACTCCGGCGGCCTGATCGCGAACATCCAGAGCTTCGCCGAGGCCGGCGGGCAGCTCGGCTACGGCACCAACTGGCACGGCCCGTGGCGCGAGTCGCGCAACTGGCAGACCAACACGCCCGGCAACGACTTCCCGCGCATGGACATCGTGGTGTTCTCGTTCCACCACGCGCTGCTGCCGCTCATCGACGGCGACGCGGTCCGCAAGGAACTCGCGATCTACAAGGAGATCTACCCGCAGGCGTGGGGCGCGGCGCCGGGCGTGTCGAAGGGCTTCTTCCCGAGCGAGATGGCGTTCTCGACGCGGCTCATCCCGTATCTGGCCGAGGCCGGCATCGACTGGAGCTTCGTGTCGGGCGAGAAGCTCTCGCGCGCGTGCGCCGACTTCCCCGTCGTCTACGGCTCCGGTGGCATCAACTGCGACCCGCCGAACCGCGCCGACCAGGTCAATCCCGCGCAGGCGAACTACCGGCGCATCACGATCTCGCGCGGATGCGGACCGGCCGAGGCGACTCCGTTCGCGTTCACGCCGCACCGCGCGAAGTTCGTGAACCCCGACACCGGCGCGGAGAGCTTCGTCACCGTCGTCCCCTGCTCGCAGCACCTCGGCTGGATGGACGGCTACAACCCGATCTCGACCGGCGAGCTCGCCGCGCTCGAGACGCACAACGACCCGAACCGCCCGCAGCTCGTGGTCTTCGCGCACGACGGCGACAACGCCTGGGGCGGCGGCTACTCGTACTACATGGAGGCGGTGCCGAACTTCGTCTCCGCCGCCGAGTCGCAGGGCCACCGGGCGACGGTCGTGCAGAAGTACCTGAACGACCATCCCGTGCCCGCGGGCGATGTCGTGCATGTCGAGGACGGCGCGTGGGTCAACGCCGACGGCGACTTCGGAAGCCCGCAGTTCCTCAACTGGAACTGGCCACCCGTGCTCGCGAACGGCCAGATCGACATCGCCAACGGCTGGGCCGAGGACATCCGCAACTGGGCCGTGATCACCGCCGCGCAGAACCATGTCTCGACCGCCGAGCAGATCCACGCGGGCCAGGGCCTTCCCGTGCGCACCGCGCAGATCCTCGCGCCGAACGCGTCGAGCCGCGCCAGCGAGCGCGCGTGGCACTTCCTCCTCGGCAGCCTCAACTCGGGCTACATGTACTACGGCACCGCCGTCGACATGGAGGTCAAGCCGACGGTCGCCTGCAACGAGGCGATCCTCGAGGCGAACGCGGTGATCGGCAGCGGCGCCGCCGACGCGACGGGGCCGACCGTGTGGATTCCCCAGCGTTTCCCGTGGAATCCGGGCTCGACCAACTTCGGCCCGCAGTACGGCTACCAGCAGTTCCAGTCGAACGGCGACTTCAAGGTGTGGACCTTCGTGCACGATGTGTCGGGCACGCAGACGGTCACGCTCAGGTACCGCCTCGACGACGACGGACAGAACCCGCTCGCCGACAACGCGAACGAGGTCTACGCGCAGGGCGCGGGCGTGGGCGCCTGGCAGTCGGTCGCGATGACGCGCCGCGCCTTCCCCGCCGGCAACTTCTTCAACTCGGGCAGCATCAACTTCTCCGAGATGCCCGCCGCGATCGCCGACCAGTTCCACGCCGACATCACCGGCGTGCGCTCGAAGCTCGTCGACTACTTCGTCGAGGCCGTGGACGCGCGCGGCAACGTGCGGCGCAGCCCGATCCAGCATGTGTGGGTCGGCGACGGCAGCGGCGCGGGCGGAGGCGGAGGCACGGGCGATGTCGTCACGGTCACCCCGACGCCGCTCGTCGCGGGCGCGAGCGCGACGGTGTCGTACAACCCGCAGAACCGCCCGCTCGCGGGCGCTGCGGCCGTGAAGCTCCACTACGGCTCCAACAACTGGGCGCAGGTCGCGAGCCCCGACGCCACGATGACGTGGAACGCGAAGACGCAGCGCTGGACGGCGACGGTGCCGGTGAGCGCGACGGCGACGCAGTTCGATGTCGTCTTCAACAACGGCGCCGGCGTGTGGGACAACAACGGCGGCGCCGACTGGCACTACGCGGTCACGGGCGCGCAGCCGCCGAACACCTGGACGCTCGACGGCACGCGCGACGCCGATGCGGTCGAGATCGCGGTGAACGGAACGCGCCACCTCTGGGCGGGCATCAAGGGCACGACGCTCTATGTCGCGACGGAGGACTCCGGCGAAGGCGACGACACCTTCGTGTTCGTCGGCGCGCCGGCCGGGGCACCGGTCGCGGCGCCATGGGCGAAGGCCGGCCAGGTCGCGGCGTGGAACGCGTTCCTCGCCGACGAGAACGACAACGCCTTCTCGGGCTGGTTCAACCAACTGGGCAACACGCTCACGGGCGCGGGAAGCCCCGCCTCGGCGACCGGCACCAACGGCGGCGTCGTCGAGGGCACGATCGATCTCGCCGCGTATCTCGGCGCGGTACCCGCCCAGATCTCGCTTGCGGTCGGACCGTTCGGCAACGCCAACGGCGGGCAACTCCGCGCCACGGGACAGGCGCCCGCCAGCGTGAACGGCAACACCACGCTCGACGCGGCCGAGTTCGCCACGGTCGCGACCTGCGCCATCACCGTGCGCACCGCCGGCGGCGGCGCGGGCACCTGCTGCCCCGCCGATGTGAACGGCGACGGCACGATCGACGCGGCCGACCTCGCACTCGTCCTCGGCGCGTGGGGCACCACGAACGGCGCGGCGGACCTCAACGACAACGGCTCGGTCGACGCGGCCGACCTCGCGCTCCTCCTCGGCTCCTGGGGTCCCTGCTAGGCGCAGCGCGGCACCGCCCTGCCCCGCGCCACGACCTCAGAGGGCGACGCGCCGGCCCTCGGCGGCGCTCAGGTACGCGGAGTAGACGATGCGCACGACCTCGCGGCCGAGCGCTCCATCGCAGGAAGGCGCGGATCCGCGCACGAGCGCCTCGGCGACCGACTGGACGAGCCCCTGCTGGCCCGAGCTCCAGTCCTCGTCGGGAATCGGCGTCGACCAACCCGCCTGGCCGTCGACCTTCTCCATGATGTACTCGCCGCCGAACGCGCCATCGCGCGGCGCGTACGCCCGCAGCGTGTCGATCGGTGACAGCGCGCACTCGAAGCGAAACGCGGGCGATAGCACCGTCAGGTGGCTCTGCATGCCGCCGAGCATGTGGTCGGAGCCGTGCGCGACGCCCACGCTTCCGTCGTCAAAGCGCAGCACGCACGAACCCCACGATTCCGGCGCGCCATCGGCGGACCGCACCTCGGCCGTCACGCTGGTGACGCGCGCCGACCCGCGGCGAAGCCACAGCATCGCGCCGATCGGATGCGCGCCGAGCCGGAGCAGCGCGCCGCCGCCCGCGTGGCTCCAGTCCCTCGCGTAGGGCGAGTGCGATCCCGAGTGGCTCTCCCAGCCGCGCATCTCGACGATCGCGCCGCCGGAAGCGCGGGCGAGCGCGTCCGCACGCACGATCGCGGGAGCGAAGCACCAGTTCTCGCCGTAGAAGAGCCGCACCGACGCGCGCCGACACGCCTCGACCATGGCGTCGGCGTCGTCGACGGCGCGGGCGAGCATCGCGGCGCGGTCGTCGACCGGACCCTCGCCGCAGTACGCCGCGAGCGGCTTGGTGCACAGCACATCCTTGCCCGCGGCGGCGGCGCGCTCGCAGAGCCCGCGGTGCGCACGGTTCGCGACGCACAGGTCGACGAGCGCGACCGAGCGGTCGGCCAGCACCTCGTCGATCGTGCACGCGCCGTCGAGCGCGTGCTCGCGCGCGAACGCCGCGGCCTTCGCGCCATCGCGCGCGGCGACGATGCACTCGAACTGCGCGCCGAACACGCGCTTCCAGCAGCGCACGCGCGTCCGCGCGAGGAACCCGGTGCCGACGATCGCGATCCGCTTCATGACGCCGCTCCTCCGAACAATCCCGCGATGCGCGTCCAGTACGCGGGCAGGTCCTGCGCGACCGACACCGCGAGGAAGCCCACCAGGATCGCCGTCCCCACGCCCATCGCCACCAGCCACGCGACCGCCAGCGGCCCGCGCGGGCGATCGTCGCCGAGATACGCGCGGCTCGTCTGCAGCTTGATGAACCCGATGTACGCAAGCGGCAGCAGCGCGCCCGCGATGATGCTCGTCGGCACCGCCAGCCACACCGAGATCGAACCCCAGAACACGCTTCCGAGCACGCCCGGAACCGGCAGCAGCGCGGCCATGCGGTAGGCAGGCGACCCGATGCGCAGCCGGAACATCTCCGCGCACGCGAGCCCCGAGCACACCATGTGCAGCGTGATCGTCGTGAGCAGCATGCCGAGCAGGCCGAGATCGAAGAAGACGCGCCCCCACACGGGCCCGAGCAGCGAGCCGAGCGACTTGGCGGCGTCGACGGGGCCGATGGATTTGCCAGTGAATCCCGCCGAAAGCGTCGCACCCGCCACGATGACCATGAGCGTGGTCACCACGATGTACGGCAGCACCATGCCGTACACGATGTCGGCCTTGGCGTACTCGCGGTGCTCGCGCCCCCACCCGCGCGCGAGCAGCGTGTAGGGATACAGGAACGTCATGTTGATGCCGACGGCGGTCGCGAGGCCCGCGATGATGACCGAGTTCGCGCGCACGTCGCCGTTGTCGGCCGGCACGTGCGGGATGAAGCCCGCCGCGACCTCGCCGGCGTGCGATCCGAGGCCGACGCGAACCGCGACCACCGCGAACATCGCCACGATCAGCCACACCATCCAGCGCATGAGCGTGTCGAACGCCGCCGCGAACCTGCGCCCCGAGCCGAAGCTGAACGCGGTCGGCACGGCCCAGGCGAGCACGAGAAGCCCCATCAGCCAGCGCGGCGCCGTGAATCCCGCCACCTCGGCGAGGTCGACGAGCACCGCCGACGCCAGCGAGTACTGCGCGAAGTGCCACACGATCGACGCGAGCACCGTGCCGATCGCCCAGCCCCACGCGACCACGGGCCCAGCATGCACGCGCATCGCCTCGAACGGCCGCATGCCCGTCGACAGCGTCTGGTGCGAGATCGCCATGAACACGATGCCGCCGAGGATCATGCCGAGCGGCGCGACCCACAGGAGTTCGAAGCCGAACGCGGCGCCCGAGAGGATGCACGCGCTCGCGGTGCCGCCGCCGAGGGTGAGTGCGCTCTGCAGATATCCAGGGCCGCCGCGACGGAGGTACGCGGCCTGCCGCGCCAGCCACGGCCGCTGCGCCACGCCGGCGAGCCATGTGCGGTCGGCGGCGAGCCGCGCGGGATCGGGGGCATGGACCATCGGGATGCCACGCCCATCGGGCAGTTCGGTCGGTTGCATGGGGCGCGAGTGTAATGCCCGGACGGCCGCCGTCGCCGGCGCGCGACGACATCCGTCCACGCCGATACCGCGCGCCCGCTCCACTATCCTCTCGCCCTCGATGCTCACCGCCCGCGCCCACGCCCGCGTCGGACTCCTCGGCAATCCGTCGGACCTCTACGGAGGCCGCGGGATCGGCTTCGCCGTGCGCGAGCTCGAGGCGCGCGTGACGCTGCGCGCGGCGCCAACGGTCGCCATCGAATCCGAGCTTCTCCGCGCCGCGTGGCAGGCGCTTGCGATCGACGGGAGCCGACGGCCGTTCTCGATCACGGCGGAGACGGACATCCCCTTCCAGGCCGGCCTCTCCGGCTCGAGCGCGCTCATGATCGCCGCGCTGCGCGCGTGGAATGCGTGGTTCGGGCTCGGACTGTCGCGCACGCGGATCGCCGAACTCGCTTGGCGCGCCGAGAACGAGTTCCTCGGGATCCGCGCCGGGCCGCTCGACCGCGTCGTCCAGTCGAACGAGGGGCTGGTGGCGATGGACTTCCGCGTGCCCTTCGCCCACGGATCGGTCGAGCGACTCGACCCCGCCCTGCTGCCTCCACTGCTGCTCGCCTGGCACGGACAGCCGACGGTCAGCTCGGGCGATGTGCACGCGCCTGTCTTCGCGCGATTCGAGGCGGGCGACCGCAAGGTCTGCGCGGTGATGGAGGAGCTCGCCTGCAACGCCGTCGCCGGGCGCGCGGCGCTCGAGGCCCGCGATCATGCGGCGTTCCTCGCCTGCGTGGACCGGAACTTCGACCTCCGCAGCGAGGTGTTCGAGATCGCGCCCGCGGATCGCGCGCTGATCGAGCTCGGGCGCGCGCTCGGCGCCGGCGCGAAGTTCCCCGGCTCGGGCGGAGCTGTGCTCTACGCATGCCGCGACGAGGCGCAGCGCGCGAAGGTCGAGGCGGCCTGCCAGGCGCTCGGGCACGCGACGCTCGCGCCGACCGTCGCCGCGCCAGAGCCGCGCCTGCGCGCCGTGTTCCTCGCGGCGGGCTTCGCGACGCGGCTCTATCCGCTCACGAAGGACAAGGCGAAGCCGCTCCTCGAGATCGCGGGCGTCCCGATGATGACGCGCATCCTGCGCCAGGTCGAGGCGTGCGGAGGCGTGGCCGACGGCGTCGTGGTCGCGAACGGGCGCTTCCACGCGGACTTCGCGGCATGGGAGCGCGGCGCAGGCGCGGGTTTCCCCATCACCGTCGCCAACGATGGCGCCATGACGAACGAAACCCGCCTCGGCGCGATCCGCGACCTCGCGCTCGCGCTCGAGACGGCGCCCGCCCGCGACGATGTCGACGGCCACCTCGTGCTCGCCTGCGACAACCTGTTCGAGTTCGACCTCGCGCGCATCCGCACGCGGTTCGCCGCCAGCGGACGCGCACAGCTGATCGTGCGCGAGGTCCCGACGCCCGTGCCAGGCGGCAAGTACAGCGAGGTCACGCTCGACGCGACGGGCGCGCGCGTGACGCGCTTCCGCGAGAAGCCCGCGAACCCCGAATCGAACCTCAGCGCGATCGCGGTGTATCTGCTGCCGCGCGAACTGCCGGCGCTGGTGCGCGCGTACCTCGATGGCGGCGGAAACCCCGATGCGCCCGGGCACTTCATCGCGTGGCTCTCCGAGCGCACCCCGCTCGAGGCGACGCGGCTCGACGGGCGTTGGATCGACATCGGAAGCGCCGATGACCTGGCGCGGGCGAACGCGGGCTGATCGCTGCATCTACAGGTGCTCCCTGATCGCCACGAACCGCGCGAGGACTTCCTTCCACGGCGGATAGGCACCGAAGCAGAGCAGATCGCACTGCATCTCGTACTCCGCGCGCAGCGCCGCCGACAGGCGCGCGCTCGGGAACAACGCCGGACTCGCGCGGAACGACCACGATCCGGGATCGCGCGCAGCGCGGCGGTAGAACCGCCGGTCGATCTCGACACAGTCCCGGATGATCGCGCGGTACTCGGCGCTCCGGAGCATCGCGAGCACCTCGGGCTGCACGGCGAGTGCGGCGAGATCGAAGTAGTGGCGGGCGCGAGGGCCGATCGGATCGCCGTCCCTGCTCAACTGCGCGACTGCATGGTCGATCGCAAACAGCTTCTCGACAAAGGTCCGCCGGAAGTGCAGCAGCTTCATCTCAAACGCGAGCAGGTCTGACGAGACGATCCCGACGCGCGCAGCCAACACATACTCAGCGAGATAGGATCGGATGGGTCGCCGCTCCCACGGCTCACGACCGCTTGCGATTCCTGCGGCGAGGCACACCTCGGGGCGAAGCGATGCGGGACCCGCGAGCACAGAGCGATAGGTCAGATACTCGGTCCTCGAGATACCGCGCTCGGCGTAGGCAGGCTTGCTTCTGGGAGCGAGCGAGCTGCGGGCGGCGATCGCGTCGATCAGGCCACGCATCCGCGTGCGCATCGCCTTACCGCCAAGCGGCGGACCAAACGCCTGAGGGTCGATGAAGAGATCCACATCCTCTGAGAATCGGTGCAGCAGCCCCCATCCCTTGGAGAGACTGGTGCCACCCTTGAAGACCGCGGCATCGCCCAGCGCCGCGTGCACGATGCGGAGCATCTCGGTGATGTAGTAGTCCTTCTCGATCGCGGGCGCGGTGATTCGTCGCGATTCAGCTTTCGATGCATGGTGGTCTGCCGCCGCACGGAGCAGATCCGGGAACGCCTGATTGTCGCAGAGTCGCAATGGACATCGCTTTCCCCATCTCGCGTATCTCGTGGATCGACCGCTTCGAGACCGGCAGTCAGCCAGCGCGCTAGAAGTACGGTCGCCGCGCCCGCGCGTACCAGAGCGGTGCGGTCGGAAGCTCCGCGAGCTGGCCGAAGTCGTATCTCGAAGTCGGATTCAGCGTCGCACGGAGCGAGTCAAGACCTCCCGCGGGCATCGCCTCCCGGGTCTTCCGGTCATGCTCGATGAGTGCGCCCAGCATCGCGCGCACGCGTGGTGGCTCAGCTGGCGCGACGGCAAGCATGCGTGCGAGCCGGGCCCGGTCGCGCAGGCTCTGCGCGAGGACCTTGGCGGTGTTCCTCGGCTCAAGCTCGCTGTGAATCGCGCCTTCGCGCAGAACCTCGAGGATCGCTCCATCGAGCCGCTCAAGCGAGCGCCACGCCGCAGGCCTGCGCGTGATGACCCGGAATCCACCGTCGAGATACTCCTTCGGTGCCCGAGTTCCCGGGGTCGAAACGATGGGTCGCGCGGTCTGCTGGCAGCTCAAGTACAGCTCGTTGCACGCCAAGATGCTCGACGGAAACACTGGCGCTGGGCCGTGCTCGCCGCTCGCCTCGCGGTCGCTGCGCCTAGCTTCCGGCCTTCTGACCTTTGACCGCGCGTCGTACACCCTCACCCGCCCCGGCGCATCGCCCTTCACCGCATACACGCCCTTCGACAATCGCACGATCACCCCCTCGCGCGCGAGCCGCGAGAGCGCCTGCGCGACGGCAAGCGCGGGCATGTCGGAGAAGTCGCTGATCCGCCACGCGCGGCCTCGCGCACCTGCGCGCGTCACCGCCCGCCGCACACGGGATGCGGTGGATTCGGTGGCGGGAGTCGATGAAGCGCGCGCGCGGGCCATGCGCCGATTGTTGGTTGTGCCCTGCAGCGTGTCAAGTTTTCTTGTTGCGTTTCTGACAGATGGCGGTCGGACCTGCGCGCACTCAGACCACAATCGACGGATCTGCGACGAGATCTCCGATCGCGACCACGCGCACATCCTTCGCGAGGTCATAGGTCCGCTCGCCCGGCGTGACCACCGAGATCCGCGCAAGCCCGAGGGCATCCTTCGCGCTCCGCATCGACGGCGTGATTCCAGGCGCGTCGGCACGCTTGACCTCAACGCCGTACCGCTTGCCTCGGTGGAAAAGCACGAGATCGATCTCCGCGCCCTGGTGCGTCGACCACCAGTACGCGTCCTGGTGCGGCGTCCGGGCGAGGATCTCCTCGATCACGAGCCCCTCCCACGAGGCACCGCAGCGCGGGTTCGACAGCAGGTCCTTCAGCGTGCCGATCCCAAGAAGCGTGTGCAGCAGCCCGGTGTCGCGGAAGTAGAGACGCGGGGACTTCACCTGGCGCTTGCCGACGTTCTCAAACCATGGCTGAAGCGTCCGCGCCACGAACAGTCCCGTCAGCAGGTCGAGGTGACGGCGCACCGTCGCGGACGCGATGCCGAGTCCCGCGGCGATCTGCGAGATATTCGCCGTCTGTCCATGGTGGTGCGCGAACATCGTCCACAGGCGGCGGAGCATCGCGGGCGCAAGCCGCGTGTCGTATGCCGCCAGGTCGCGCTCGATCAGCGCGGAGAGGAAGTCCTCGCGCCACGCCGCGCTGTCGGCTGCGGACCGGGCCAGGAACGATCGCGGAAACCCGCCGCGCAGCCAGCGCGCCTCGAGCTTCGCGGCGCCGCACTCCGCGAGCGTGAAGGGGCCGAGCTCGACCCGCTCGACGCGCCCCGCGAGCGACTCGGATGACTGCCGGAGCAGCTCCGGCGCCGCGC
>CAMBUI010000035.1 GCA_945870915.1 Candidatus Kuenenia stuttgartensis
CGGTACCTGCAGCGGCCGGATCGATTCCGCCGAAGTACGCGCCTAGCATCACGCCTCCCCTGCCCCCGCCATGGAACGAACCTGCGACTGCTGCCCCCAACCCGCCGTCGTGCACGAGACGCTCGTGCACAACGGGGTGAAGAACGAGATCCACCTGTGCGCCGAGCACGCGGCGGAGCGCGGCTACATCCTTCCCACCGGCGCCGGCCCATCGCTGGTCGCCGGCAAGCTGCTCGAGAAGGCGGCGCAGGCGACCGCGCGCACCGCGAAGACCTGCCCCAACTGCGCGATGACGATGGCGGCGCTGCGCGAGGCGGGCCTCCTCGGCTGCCCGCACTGCTACCGGCACTTCGAGGAGGAGCTCGGTGGGCTCATCGAGCGCACCCAGGAGGGCGCCACCGCGCACACCGGGCGCCATCCCGCGCAGTCGGCCCGGCTCATCGACCGCGCCGCCGCGCGCAATCGACTGGCCCGCGAGCTGCGCGAGGCCGTCTCGCGCGAGGAGTACGAACGCGCCGCACGGCTGCGCGACGAGATGCTCGCGCTCGGCTCCGACGACGAGGCACCCGCCAGGGGTGCGGGCGACGCGACCCACTCCGGCGGCAGCGCGAGCCACGCCGGCGGCAGCGCGAGCCACGCCGGCGGCAACGCGGGCCACTCCGGCGGTAGCGCGGGCCCCAACGGCGGGCGCGCGTCCGGGAGCACCGGACCGTGAGCGGCGCCCTTCCCCCGCTCGTCGGCGACGGACCCGACGCACCGATGTCCGACTGCGTGCTCTCGAGCCGGGTGCGCCTGGCGCGGAACCTGATCGGCTTCAACTTCGTCAACCGGTCCACGCACGACCAGCTCAGCGACATCGTCCACCACGTGCAGTCGGCGCGCCTCGGCGGGCCCTTCGACTCGGGCACGCGATGGGTCAACGTGCAGGCGACCGCGGCCGTCGACCGGCTGATGCTCTTCGAGCGCAACCTCATCTCGCGGCCGTTCGTCGAGGCGACCCACCCGCGCTGCGTGGCGATCAGCGGCGACGAGTCGACCAGCGTGATGGTCAACGAGGAGGACCACCTCCGCCTGCAGATGCTCGCGCCCGGCATGCAGCTGCGCGCCCTCTGCGACCGGATGACCGCCCTCGACACCTCGATCGAGCGCTCGATCGAGTACGCCTTCCATCCGCGGTTCGGCTACCTCACGGCGTGCACCACCAACCTCGGAACCGGCATCCGCGTGAGCGCGATGCTCCACCTGCCGGCGCTCGCGCTGGTGCAGGAGCTGGAGCGCGTGCAGCGGTCGGCCAAGGAGCTGCATCTGGCGATCCGCGGCTTCCACGGCGAGGGCACCGAGGCGCTCGGGGACTTCTACCAGGTGTCGAACCAGACCACGCTCGGCCGCAGCGAGCGCGACATCGTCGAGGAGTTCGCCGGTTCGGTCCTGCCGCAGTTCGTCGAGTACGAACGCGCGGCGCGGCGGGTGCTGATCGAGCGCGATCCGGCGGCGCTCGACGACCGGGTCCATCGGGCGCTCGGCATCCTGCGCTCCTGCCGCCTGCTCTCGCTCGACGAGGCCATCAAGTTCCTGTCGCGCCTGCGCCTCGGCGTCGCGCTGCGGCGGATCGACGGCATCGAGCTCGCGCTGGTGAACCGGCTGCTCCTCGAGGTCCAGCCCGCGCACCTGTCGCGCGCGACGGGCGCGCCGCTCGGCAACGGCCGCGACGACCGTGGTCCGCGCGCCGACCTGGTGCGCAACGCCCTGCGCTAGCCGCGCCTCAGCGCATCCGGAGGAAATTCGCGAGCAGCTTCGGTCCCTCGACCGTGAGGAAGCTTTCGGGGTGGAACTGCACGCCCTCAAGCGGCGATGCTCCATCGCGTGGCGAGGCCCCATCGCGCGGCGAGGTCCCATCGCGCGGCGCTGCTCGTTCGGGCGCCTTCCAGCGGAGTCCCATGATCTCGCCGCGCGCGGTCCAGGCCGAGACCTCGAAGTCGGGATGCACCGTCGCGCGGTCGACCACCAGCGAGTGGTAGCGGGTCGCGACGAACGGATTCGACATCGCGGCGAAGAGCCCGCGTCCGTCGTGGTGGATCTCGCTCGTCTTGCCGTGCACCGGCTCGTCGTTGCGGCGGACGACCATGCCGTGGCAGTCGCCGATCGTCTGGTGGCCGAGGCACACGCCGAGGATCGGGATCTCGCCGCGGAACCGGCGGATGAGGTCTGCGCTCACGCCCGCCTCCTTCGGGGTGCACGGCCCGGGGGAGATCACCAGGTGGCTGGGGCGCATCGCGACCGCCTCGTCGACGGACAGCGCGTCGTTGCGCACCACCCGCACCTCGAGGGACCGGTCGATCTCGCCGAACCGCTGCACGAGGTTGAAGGTGAACGAGTCGTAGTTGTCGATCAGGAGCAGCACGGAGGGCGATGGTACGGCGCGGGCGGAAGCGTGTATCTTCCCGCGCATGAGCGACACGACGATTTCCGGCGATCCCGCCGTCTGCCACGCGCGCCTCGAGGGCGGCTCCGATGCCGAGTTCCCGGGCGACTTCGCGATCTCCGTGCCCCACACCGAGTACCTCCTGCGGCTCCATCTCAAGGGCCGCACCTCGGTGGCTCCGGGCAAGCGCATCGCCGGCGTGATCGAGGGCAAGGCGCAGAAGTTCCACCGCGCGAGCGCCGGCGGCGAGTTCATCGAGCCGGTCGAGGGACATCCGCGCATCGTGCAGGGACGCATCCGCGCGGTCGACGCCGCGGCCAACCGCGTGCTGCTCCAGGCGGTGGTGCCGATGTGGGTGACTCCCGCGGCGGGACAGTCGGCGCGCGACTTCGCCGCAGGCGACTTCGTGAACTTCTACATGGAGAGCGGAGTCACCTTCGCTCCCAGCGCGTGACGGGCGGACCGAGCGCAGGAAAGGCGGGCACCGTGGGCGTCGGCACCGTGGGTGTCGGCACCGTGGGCGTCGGCATCGTGGGGCTCGGCTTCATGGGCCGCACCCACCTCGCCGCCTACGCCGGCAACGCCGGAGCGGAGGTGCGCGCGCTGTTCGACCCGTCGACGCGCGCGGCGACCGCAGGAAACCTGATCACGGGCTCGGGCGCCGCCGACCAGCTGCTGGCGACCCTGCCCCGCATGGAGTCGTTCGAGGCGCTCCTCGCGCGACCGGATGTCCACCTCGTCTCGATCTGCACGCCGACCGATACCCATGTGGCGCTGGTCCGCAAGGCGATCGCCGCCGGCAAGCATGTGCTCGTCGAGAAGCCGACCTCGCTCGACGCCGACGCCATCGACGCGCTGGCCGACGAGGCCGATGCCGCAGGCGTCCTGGTGATGCCCGCCCACTGCATGCGCTTCTGGCCCGCGTGGGCCTGGATGGCCGACGCGGTGCGCAGCCGCAGGTTCGGCCGCCCGCTGCGGGCGTCGTTCCGCCGGCTCGGCGCGCAGCCGTCCTGGAGCCAGGACTTCTACCTCGACACCTCCCGCTCGGGCGGCGCGCTGGTCGACCTCCACATCCACGATGCCGACTTCGTCCGCCACGCCTTCGGCGAGCCGGTCGAGGTCGCGTCGTCCGGCACGCGCATGCACGTGACCTCCCGCTACCGCTTCGCCGACGGCCTGGTGGTCGAGGCCGAGGGAGGCTGGATGGAGGACCCGGCGTTCCAGTTCACGATGACGGCCACCATCGCGTGCGAGAAGGCGGTGCTCGACTTCCAGCTCGGTCGCACGCCGGAGCTGCTCGTGCGGCGCGACGGCGCCGAGCACGCGGTGCACGCCGGGACGGACTACCCCCTCGGGACCGGCTACGACCACGAAGTCGCGGCCCTGGTGACCGCGATCGCGGTGGCCCGCGGCGGAAAATCCGCCGCCCCCGTCGGGTTGCGCGACGCGGCCGCGACGCAGCGGCTGCTCGACCGCGAAGCCGCCCAAATCTCGTCCTGATAAGGACTTGACCCACGGGCGCAGAACCCCAGTTTCAGTTTTCTGCGCCCCGTTCTCCCAACTTTCATAGAACTCCTGCTTGCTTTAGACGGTGCGCGCGGCACTTTGACCCTGCGTCTTTGGGACCGTTTCGTTGTGTCTGGGTCGTGCGATCCATTCGGTCCCCGTTGCCGCAGAGGAGATTCGATCATGAAGTCCCACGCGAAGGCCTTCGCCTTCATCGCCTCGAGCGCCATCGCCATGTGCGCCTCGAGCACGTTCGCCCAGGTCCTCTCGGTGACCGGTTCGGCGACCACCTCGACGACCGCGGCCGAGGCCGCGCGCGAGTTCACCGTCAATGTCAACCTCGCCGACATGACCGGCGCCGTCGGCGCGCAGGCGACCATCGCGTATGACGCGGCGCTCGTCGAGTTCGTCGAGGTCACCGGTGGCGTCGACTTCTCGACGCTGATCTTCAGCAGCCACGACACCGTGAACAGCAAGGTCCTGTTCGCCACCGGTATCGATCCCAGCGCCCCGGGCGCGGGCATCTCGTCCGGCAACGTCGCGGTGCTCAAGTTCCGCACCATCGCCGGCGCCTGCGCCGACACCGATGCGATCGCGCTCTCGTCGAGCTTCCTCACGACCCGCGTCACCGACGCGACCGGCGCCTCGCTCTCCTTCACGCAGTCGAGCACCGTCTCGGTGACCTCGCTCGCGCCGTTCTCCCTCGCCGGCACCCCGGCGGCGGTCTCGGTCGCTGCCGACGCCGGCACCACGGCCGGCGCGCTGGTCTCGCTGACCGCTCCGACCGCGTCGGACAGCTGCGGCACCTCGCTCACCGTCAACGCCTCGCGCTCCGACTCGGCCGCGATGGGCGCCGCCTACCCCGTGGGCGCGACCACCGTCACCTACTCGGCCACCGATGCCGCCGGTAACTCGGCGAGCTCGACGGTCGTGGTGACCGTCGCCAACTACCAGCTCCTCGACGCCGCGGTCAGCCTGAACGGCTCGATCACGGGCTCGTCGTCGCGCTCGGTGCGCGTCGTCGCGGGCGCCTCGTCGCAGATCGTCAGCGTCTCGATGACCAACGGTTCGGGCACCGCCTCGAACGTCCAGGTCCCGGTCGCGGCGGCCTACGGCTGCCTCACCGCGAAGGACGCGGGCCACTCGCTCTCGGACACCGCTGCGGCGAGCGTCTCGGGCGTGAAGTACGCCGCGAGCTTCGCGCTCGACCAGGGTGACTCGAACGACGACAACTTCGTCGACATCCTCGACTTCGGCATCTACGTCGGCGACTTCGGCGCCGCCGCTGCCGGCGACATCTCGAACTTCAACGACGACCTCAGCGTGAACAACGGCGACTTCGGCTTCATCTCGCTGAACTTCGCCAAGTCGGGCACGACCTGCGGCGCCTTCACCGGCGGCGCTCCGCGCACCTCGATGAAGGTCAAGGAGCTCCGTCGCCTCGGCATGGGCCACCTGGCCGCCGCCGACCTCAACCGCGACGGCATCCTCGACCCGAACGACATCGCGTTCTACATGCAGCACGGTCTCCCGGCCGTGAAGCAGGACCGTCCGGGCACCGGCTGGTGATCCCAGCGGTCCGACGGCCGTCGGATCGAATCGAATCTCCGCAGCGCCCCGGCCGATCGGCCGGGGCGCTGTGCTTTTTCGCGCGCGATTGGGTCGCGGTCACGCGCCGCAGCATGCGATCACGCGCCACCGCATGGGGTCGCACGCCGCGGCATGCGATCGTGCGCCGCAGCATGGGATCACGCGCCGAAGCATGGGGTCACGCGCCACCGCATGGGATCACGCGCCGCAGCATGGGATCACGCGCCGCGGCATCGTGTGCACGGCTATCGCCACCGCCATCGCGACCGCACCGATCGGCGCGATCCGACGGCGCGACACAACGGATTCGTCGATGCGCCCCGAGGGCGGTCGACTTTCGTTTCACATTGAACAGATTGGTGGAGCGTCCGACGTCCGCGAACCCGCCGAAGGCCCGATGGTTCTCGGTACCGCCCACACAAGCCGCTCAAAAACGATCGTGATCATGAATACCCAAGTCCATGACATACGGGGATTTATGCCGCGAATCGCATTGACTTCCCCCGCTCCCGATCCACACTCTGACCACGCACCGGCAGGAAGTCGCCCCCTTTCCATCCGTCGTGCGGTATGTCGCCCCGATTTTGTCCACTGAAGGAACAAGAAATGATCAGCCGTTATGATCTGACCCGTGCTTGTCCGTGCCATGGCGCGCGCCCTGCGATTGCAGGGTCGTCGCACCAGGGCGCGTCAGGCCCACGCAGGGAGGCGTGCAGCATGCTGCATGGCTCCGGCGCAGTTCACGGCCGCCATTCGTCCCAAAGGAAAAGAGAAACGCGCAGTGCGGCATGAGGCCGCACCCCGCCGGCTCGCTGTCGCTGCGTCTCCCTGGAACGCGGCGCGCGGGATCCGGAGGGGACGCGAAGGGTGTGAGTCCGTGATCGTGTGCATGCCGTGAGCAAGAACTGAGATCAATCGAGCGGTCCTGATGGCCATCAGCGGGCCGATCGAGAGGAGTCCAAGATGAAACTTCGTCCCACGCAGTCCACCAAGAGCAGCAGGTCGCGTTCCCCCCGCGGCCGTTGCGCCATGACCAACGCCCTCCAGCTGGCGGCGCTGCTCGCCTTCGGTGCCGCGGGTTCCGCGCACGCGCAGAGCAGCACCCTCACCTTCTGGGGCGGCAACGGCAGCGGACAGTCGACCGTTCCGTCGGGACTCGCGGGCAGCACCGCCATCGCGGGCGGCGGACTCCACTCGGTCGCGCTGACCTCGGGCGGCTCGGTGGTGTGCTGGGGTAGCAACGCGTTCGGCCAGACCGCGGTGCCGCCCGGACTCGGCGTCGTGCAGGCGATCGCCGCGGGCACGAACCACACCCTCGTCGTGCGTGCCGACGGCACGGTCGCGACCTGGGGTCAGAACACCGGCATCGGCGGCAGCCTCGCGGTCCCCGCGGGCGTGAACGGCGTCGTCGCCGCCGCCGCGGGCAGCGTGCACTCGATCGTGCTCAAGTCGGCCGGCACCGTCCAGGCCTGGGGCACGAACTCCAACGGCCAGGTCACCATCCCCGCCGGACTCAGCGGCGTGACCCGGATCGCAGCGGGCTCGCTCCACAACATCGCGCTCCGCAACACCGGCGTCGTCACCTGCTGGGGCGCGGGCACCGTCAACACCGGGCTCAGCTTCAACTACGGCCAGAGCGTCCCGCCGGCCGGTCTCGCGAACGTCGCCGCCATCGCCGGCGGACAGTTCCACTCGATCGCGGCGCGCGCCGACGGCACCGTCGCCACCTGGGGCCAGAACACCGGCACCGGCGGCACGCTCGCCGTCCCCGCGGGCCTCTCGGGCGTCACCGCCGTGGCCGCGGGCAACGCCCACTCGGTCGCGCTCCGCTCGAACGGCTCGGTCGTCGCCTGGGGCTCGAACGCCAGCGGCCAGACCACGATCCCCGCGAACCTCGGCTTCGCCTCGCGCATCGCCAGCGGCGGCACCCATGTCGGAACGATCATCGCGCCGCCGCCGACCGCCGTGCTCGTCTCGACCACGGCCGCCAACTGCAACACCGCGACCGGCGCGATCGACGTGACCGTGACCAACACCACCTCCACCTCGTGGAGCGGTCCGAACGGATTCAGCGCCTCGACCGTCGACCTCGGCGGCGTGGCCGCGGGCGTGTACACGCTCACCGCGAGCGGCGCGGGCGGATCGGTGCAGCTCCAGGTGACCGTCGCGACGGCGGCCGACACCATCAACCCCGTCGTCTCGAGCTACAGCGCCGCGCTCAGCAGCGCCGCCGGCCAGAACTGCTCCGCCGTCGTGCCGAACTTCGCCGCCACGGTCGTGGCGAGCGACAACTGCACCGCCAGCGGCTCGCTGTCGATCACCCAGTCGCCGACCGCCGGCACCGCCCGCACGCTCGGCGACCATCCGGTCGTGATCACCGTGCGCGACGCGTCGGGCAACCAGACGCAGGTCAACGCGGTCTTCAGCGTGACCGGCCACTCGACGCTCTGCTTCCATGACGCCGACGCCGACAGCTTCGGAAACCCGCTGGTCGCGGGGCTCTTCTGCATCGCGCCCGTCGACTACGTGAGCAACGACGACGACTGCGACGACAACGACTCGACCGTCCACCCGGGCGCCGACGAGGAGTGCGACGAGGAAGACGACGACTGCGACAGCTTCATCGACGAGGACCTGCCCACCTACCAGTACTACCCGGACGCCGACGGCGACGGCTTCGGCGACGGCCGCACCATGATCACCACCTGCTCGCCGATCGCCCCCCCGGGCTATGTGGCGAACAACACCGACTGCAATGACGCGTCGGCCGTGGTCTTCCCGGGTGCGGCGGAGACCTGCGCGAACGACGGCGTCGACAACGACTGCGACGGCGTCGCCGACGCGGATGCCGAGGCGGCCGACTCCGTGGCCTACTACGTCGACGGCGACGCCGACGGCTTCGGCGCTGGTGCCGCGACCCAGTCGTGCACCGCGATCGCGGGTTCGGTCACGAACAACTCCGACTGCAACGATGAACTCGTGACCTACGCCGACGGCGACCTCGACGGATTCGGCGCCGGCCCCATGATCGCCTGCGGCGGCGTGGACAGCTCGAGCGACTGCAACGACGGCGATGCCGCCATCAACCCGATGGCCATCGAGAACTGCGCCAATCTTCTGGTCGACAACGACTGCGACGGCGTCGCCACCGACGCCGAGGCGGTCGACGCCACGTCCTACTACGCCGACAACGACGCCGACGGCTTCGGCGCGGGCGACGCGACCAAGTCGTGCACCGTCATCTCCAGCAAGGTGACCAACAACGCCGACTGCAACGACGCCCAGGTCACCTACGACGACGGCGACCTCGACGGCTTCGGCGCCGGCGCGATGACCGCCTGCGGCAACGCCACCAACGCCGCCGACTGCGACGACACCACCGCGGATGTCAATCCCAAGGCCGTGGAGAACTGCGCGAACCTCGCCGTCGACAACGACTGCGACGGCGTCACCAGCGACGAAGAGGCGGTCGACGCCACCTCCTACTACGCCGACAACGACGCCGACGGCTTCGGCGCGGGCGCCGCGACCAAGTCGTGCACCGTCATCGCCGGCAAGGTGACCAACGCCAGCGACTGCAACGACGCCCTCGTCACCTACAACGACGGCGACGTCGACGGCTTCGGCGCGGGCGCGATGACCGCCTGCGGCACCGCCACCAACGCCACCGACTGCAACGACGGCGACGCCCTGGTCAACCCGAAGGCCGTCGAAGACTGCGCCAACCTGCCCACCGACAACGACTGCGACGGCGTCACCGGCGCCGACGAGGCGATCGACGCGGTCGACTACTACGCCGACACCGACGGCGACGGCTTCGGAGCGGGCGCCGCGACGGCCTCGTGCGCCAAGATCGCCGGCTCCGTGACCAACAACGACGACTGCGCGCCGACCGAAGTGACCTACGCCGACGGCGATGGCGACGGCTTCGGCGCGGGCGCGCCGGTCGCCTGCAACGGCGTGGCCAACGCCAGCGACTGCAACGACGGCGACGCCGCCGTCAACCCCGGCTCCACCGAGACCTGCAACGACCTCGACGACGACTGCAACGGCAAGATCGACGATGGTCTGGTGTTCTCGCGCTACTACCGCGACCTGGACCAGGATCTCTACGGCGATGCGACCAACGCCGTCTTGAACTGCTCGGGCAGCGCGCCGACCGGCTACGTCACCAACGCGACCGACTGCGACGACGGCGACGCCGCCCGCAACCCGGGTGCGTCGGAGCGTTGCGCCGACCTCGCCATCGACAACGACTGCGACGGCTCGACCGACGAGGCCGAGGCCATCGACCGCTCGACCTTCTACGCCGACGACGACAGCGACACCTACGGCGACGCCGCCGCCACCACCCTCGCCTGCTCGGCGCCCGCCGGCTTCGTGGCCGCCGCCGGCGACTGCAACGACAACGACTCCGCGGTGAACCCGTCGGCGGTCGAGAGCTGCAACACCATCGACGACAACTGCAACGGCAGCGTCGATGAGGGCGTGCAGTCGACCTTCTACGCCGACGCCGATGGCGACGGCTACGGCAACCCCCTGGTCACGCAGCTGGCATGCGCGGCTCCCGCCGGCTTCGTGTCGGACAACACCGACTGCGACGACAGCCGCGCCGCGGTGCACGCACTCGCGGGCTTCTTCGTCGACGCCGACCTCGACGGCTTCGGCTCGACCACCACCGCGCAGCTGTGCGAGGTCGTCGCACCCTCGGGCTACTCGAGCGTCTCGACCGACTGCAACGACGCGATCGCCGCGATCAACCCGGCCGCCCAGGAGATCTGCGACGCCGCCAACACCGACGAGGACTGCGACGGCGCCGCCGACGATGCCGACGGCAGCGCGTCGGATGCCTCCAAGTCCGACTTCTACCGCGACGCCGACGCCGACGGCTACACCGTGAACGCGGCCAGCCGCTTCTGCGACCTGCCCGCCGGCTACGAGGCTGCGCCCGAGGGCGACTGCAACGACGCGAACCCCGCGATCAACCCCGGCGCGCAGGAGATCTGCGACGCCGCCAACGCCGACGAGGACTGCGACGGCGCCGCCGACGACGCCGACGGCTCCGTCGCCGAGGCGACCAAGTCCGACTTCTACCGCGACGCCGACGCCGACGGCTACACCGTGAACGCGGCCACCCGCTTCTGCGATCTGCCCGCCGGCTACGAGGCCGCACCCGAGGGCGACTGCGACGACGCCCGCGCCAACGCCTACCCCGGCGCGCCCGAGCTCTGCAACAGCCTCGACGACGACTGCAACACCGTGGTCGACAACGACCTGACCTTCACCACCTACTACCGCGACGCCGACCTCGACGGCTTCGGCACGCCGGCCGACACCCAGTCGACCTGCGACGGAATCCCGCCGTCGGGCTATGTCGCGAACAACACCGATTGCGACGACGCGTCGAACGCGGTCTACCCGGGCGCGCTCGAGAACTGCCGCAACCTCGCGGTCGACAACGACTGCGACGGCGACACCAGCGCCGACGAGGCCACCGATTCGCTCGCCTACTACACCGACGCCGATTCCGACGGCTTCGGCGACCGCAACGCGGCGGGCGTGAAGTCGTGCTCGCCGATCGCGGGCCGCTCGCTCGACAACACCGACTGCAACGACACCGACGCGACCGCCTTCCCCGGCGGCATCGAGCGCTGCTCGAACCTCGGCGTCGACAACGACTGCGACGGCTCGACCGCCGAGTCGGAGGCCATCGACCTGCAGAGGTTCTACGCCGACGCCGACCTCGACGGCGCTGGCGATCCGGCCGTCCACGTCGATGCGTGCAGCGCGCCCGCCGGCTATGTCGCGAACTCCAACGACGGCTGCCCGGCCAACGGCGCGCTCACCGCGCCGGCGACCTGGTACGCGGACATCGACGGCGACGGCGCCGGCGACCCCGCCTCGACGACCGTCTCGTGCGCCCAGCCCGCCGGCCATGTGGCCGTCGCGGGTGACGGCTGCCCGAGCGACCCCGCGAAGGTCGCTCCCGGCGCCTGCGGTTGCGGCACCGCCGACACCGACAGCGACGGCGACACCACGCCCGACTGCCTCGACGGCTGCCCGACCGATCCCGCGAAGACGGCCCCCGGCACCTGCGGCTGCGGCACCGCCGACACCGACGGCGACGGCGACGGCACCCCCGACTGCAACGACGGCTGCCCGAGCGATCCCGCGAAGACGGCCCCCGGCACCTGCGGCTGCGGCGTCGCCGACAGCGACAGCGATGGCGACGGCACCGCCGACTGCAACGACGGCTGCCCGAACGACCCCGCCAAGCTCGAGCCCGGCTTCTGCGGCTGCGGCACCCCCGATGTGGATGTGAACGGCAACGGCCAGCCCGACTGCGCCGACTTCATCCTCGGCCTCGTGCCGTCGGTGAACTCGGTCCGCAACGGCGCCGAGCTCGTCGTGACCGTCTCGTCGACCTGGCCGATCGCGAATCCCCCGGCGGCCGTCAACGGCGCGCAGTTCGCCATCGACTACGACGAGACCAAGCTCGCGTTCCTCGGCGTCGCGCCGGCCGCGGGTTCGCCGCTCACCGTGCCGTTCTCGGCGGTCCACGATCCGGCGACGGGCACCCTGTGCTACGCGCTCGGCGCGGAGCCGGGAGCCCCGGGCATGACCGAGGCGGCCGTGCTCGGCTCGGTCACCTTCGTGGTGCTCGACGGCGTGTCGGAGTGCAACCCGGCCGACCTGGTCAAGATCCTGCCGGCGCTCCCGCCGGTGATCACGCGGCTCACCACCAACCTCGGCGAGGTTCGGATCCCGGTGATCACCGCGCTCCCGACGGTCGCGCTCGACTTCGACGCGCCGGTCCTGTCGGGCGTGCCGGTCTCGCCGGTCTCGATCCCGACCGATGCGGGTCAGGTCTACGGCGGAACCTACCCCGAGCCGACGGTCTCGTCGCTCGACGGCTGCGAGGGCGCGCTCGCCGTCGAGATCGCGATCGAGCTCCCCGGCGGCGCGGTGCTCGACACCTGGCCGGCCGATGCGCTCTTCCCGCAGGGCACGAGCACGGTCACCTGGTCGAGCATCGACTCGGCGGGCAACCTCCGCAGCGCCACGATCGAGGTCGTGGTGCGCAACGAGCAGCACCTCAACGCGACCTTCACCCTGAGCGGCTTCATGCGCGGCGATTCGACGCGCTCGATCCGCGTCACGGTCGGCGGACTGCCCGCGCGGGTCGTCGCGGTGCCGTTCACCCGTGCGACCGCGACGCTGTCCGACTGCGTGATCGCGCCCGCGATCGCCGGGCTCCCCTGCGTGCTCGCCAAGGACGTCACGCACGCGCTCACCACGGCCGACGACGCGACCGTCGTCGACCGCGAGTTCAGCACGTCGTTCGTCCTCCGCCAGGGCGACTGCAACGACGACGATGTCGTGGACATCTACGACTTCAGCATCTTCGCGGCCGCGCGCAGCGTGCCGGGCAACGCCGACCGCGCGACCAACGCGATCGCCAACTTCAACGGCGACATGCTGATCAACAACGCCGACTTCGCGATCCTGTCGGCGAACTTCTTCGAGATCGGCGACACCTGCGGCGGAACCGCCGCGGGACGCGAGCCCGCCTCGCGCGTGAGCGTCAAGGAACTGCGGCGCCGCGGCCTCGGCCACCTCGCCGAGAGCGACATGAACCGCGACGGCTGGATCGACCTGCGCGACATGCAGCTCTACCTGCAGGGTGCCGGCCCTGCGGCGAGCGCGGAGTGAGTGAACGAACGACCGCATGGACAGCGACCGACCGGCGAATGCACCGTCCGATGGATTGAGTCAGCGATCGAGAGGCAGCGCACCCTGAGCAACGCCAATCGAGAGGAAACAACGATGAACCTCCCCTTCCTGCGACCCACCACACAGTCCCGCGCGCTCCGTCCGAGCGCCGCGCGCCGCCTGTCGCTCGCCGCCGTCGTGGCTGCGGGCGCGCTCGCGGGCGCCGCCGACGCCGCGACCACCTTCACGGTGTCGCTGGTGCCGAGCGACCTCGCGGTCCGTCCCGGCGAGGACCTGGTCGTGACCGTGCGCGTCGACATCGCGCAGGATCCGGCCGACCCGAAGTCGTTCCTGGGCGCGCAGGTCGTCCTGAACTACGACGAGGCCGTCCTCGAGCCGGCGCCGGGCGTCGACTTCGTGCAGGCGGTCACCGACGGCATCTACGCGGGGCTCAGCGTCGAGGCGCCCGACGCCTCGACCGGCGGCTTCTCGTTCTTCGTGTACGACCCGAGCTTCACCGGCGGCAAGGGCTCGAGCGACATCGCGACCGTGCACTTCCGCGTGAAGAGCCGCGTGTCGCACTGCAGCGCGACCGACCTCCTGAACTTCGCGGCCGATCCGACGGGCAACGAGACCGCGCTCTCCTACCTCCCGCGCGGCGGTGGCGATGCGGCGCCGACGCTGGTGAACCTGCCCGAGATCCTGCTCGACGACGCGGCGCCGGCCGTGACGGTGCTCGTGCCCTCGCTCGAGGTCGCGGCCGACGCCGGCTCGACCTACGGCGCGACGGTGGCCGATCCGCGCGGCGGCGTCCGCCCGACGGTGACCATCGCCGACGACTGCGACGCGAGCCCGAGCCTCACCCTGCTCGCCACGCTCGCCGATGGAACGACGACCACCTCGTGGCCGACGATGTTCCCGATCGGCGTGAACACCGTCGACTGGACCGGCACCGACGCGGGCAACAACGCCGCCACCGTGCGCCAGACCATCGTGGTGGGCGACTACCAGCTCATGGATGTGATGGTCGTGCTCGACGGCGCGTTCCGCGAGGATGCCGGCATCTCGGTCCGCCCGATGCGCCTCAAGGCCGGCACGACGCTGCCCGGGCTGTACGAGGTCCTGGTCGATCCGACCAACCGCACGGGCATGCTGGCCGACGTGCGTGTCGGCGTCGCCGCGGGCTACGGCTGCGTGAGCGGCAAGGATGTCCTCCACTCGCTCACCGACACCTCCGGTGCGGTGGTCAACGCGCTCACCCGCAAGTACGACGTGGCGCTCAACCTCCGGCAGGGCGACTCGAACAACGACGACGTGGTCGACATCGTCGACTACAGCCTCTTCCTCGTCGACTTCGGCACCGATGGCTCGTTCGGCTCGCGGTCCAACTTCAACGCCGACGGCTACGTGAACAACGCCGACTTCTCCTTCATCAACGCGAACTTCTTCCGTCCGGGCGAGTCCTGCGGCGCGTTCACCGGCGGAACCCCCCGCTCGCGGATCAGCCTCAAGGAACTCCGTCGCACGGGCCTCGGCCACCTCGCGGTCGCCGACCTCAACGGCGACGGATGGGTCGACGCCTCCGACATGCAGCAGTACCTCCAGCAGGGAGGGCCATCGACCCCCTCCGCAGCCAAGATCGAACGACCGTCCTGGTGACGGCCGCACAAACAGGGTGATGGCGACATGAGTGGTGTATGGCGCCCGTTTGAGTGAGAGATCCATGGTTCCGGCCGCGCGCCGGCGCCGTGGGCGATGCAGACAGGCCGTCAGAGTCACTTGCCAGCCTTCAGAGGACCCTTCCATGCAGACCAACAGCACGCGTTCCTCCAATCACCTCCGCGCTTGCCCCGCGGGCGCGACCGTCGGCTTCACGCTGATGGCCGTCGTCGCGGCAGGCGTTGCCGGCGTTGCGCAGGGACAATCCGCCGTGGGTTGGGGCAGCAACGCGGACGGACAGCTCAACCAGCCGGCCTCGCCTGGCCAGCTGCGCGACATCAGCCTCGGCCTGCGCCATGTGAGCGCGCTCCGCACCGACGGCACGGTGGTCTGCTGGGGACACAACGGGTACAACCAGGTGGGCGGCCTGCCCGCGGGCCTGAACTCGGTCGTCGCGCTCCACGCCGGCGACAACCACACCATCGCCCTGCGCGCCGACGGCTCCGTCGTGTGCTGGGGCGACAACATCTTCGAGCAGTCGACCGTTCCCGCGGGCCTCGCGCCGGCGGTGGGCGTCTCGGCGGGCGAGGCGATGTCGGGCGTGCTCCACGCCGACGGCACCGTGACCCTCTGGGGCTGGGACTCGTCCGACGGGCGACTCAACGTGCCGGCCGGTCTCGGCGCGGTCACCAAGCTCGAGCTCGGCATGACCTTCGGCACCGTGCTGCGCACCGACGGCACCGTGCGGTACTGGGGCAACTTCGCGCCGCGCGTCGACGCCAGCGCGGTCCTCCGCGACATCGCCGCGGGCTACGGCCACGCGGTCGGCCTCCGTCCGGACGGCACCGTCCAGGCATGGGGCGCCAACAGCAGCGGTCAGGCGACCGTGCCCGCGGGCCTGTCGGGCGTCGCCGCGGTCGCGGCCGGCCGCCTCCACAGCCTCGCGCTCAAGCAGGACGGCTCGGTCGTGTGCTGGGGCAGCAATGCGCGCGGACAGGCGCCGAATCCCTCGCCTGTCACCGCGAACGGCCAGCAGGTCGCCGCGGGCGAGGACTTCAGCTACGGGCTGACGCTCGCCGGCGGCATCGCGGCGCCGAGCATCACGCTCGTGTCGGCGATCGACCCGACCTGCGGCCTCGCCAACGGCACCATCGACACCACCGTCGCCAACGCCGACTGCGTGTTCTGGACCGGACCGTCCGGGTTCTTCCTGAACGGCGCCGACCTCTCGGGCCTCTCCGCCGGCGCGTACACCGTGACCGCGGTCGGCAAGGGCGGCAGCGTCTCGCAGACCGTCACCCTCACGGCCGAGTCGGACACGACCGCGCCGGTCGTCTCGAGCTACGACGACGCGGAGAGCGCGGCCGCCGGCCTCGCGTGCACGGCGCTGGTCCCCGACTTCACCGCCTCGGTGGTCGCGAGCGACAACTGCACCGCCACGGGCGCGCTCGTGGTCGCCCAGTCGCCCGCCGCCGGCACGGCGCTCGGCCTCGGCGCGCACGACATCAGCATCACCGTCACCGACGGCTCGGACAACGTGGCGACCGTGACCGCGGTCTTCACCGTGACCGGCACGGCGGTCACCTACTTCGTCGACGCCGACGGCGACAGCTTCGGCGCCGGCACCGGCGTCGTGTATTGCAACACCACCACCCCGCCGGGCTACGCCACCAACGACGCCGACTGCGACGACATGCGCCTCCTGTACGCCGACGGCGACGGCGACACCTTCGGCGCCGGCGCTCCGGTCGCCTGCGGCGTCGCGCTCAACACCGACTGCAACGACGCGAACAACCAGGTCTACCCGGGCCGCACCGAGGTCTGCAACGGCGTCGACGACAACTGCGCCGGCGGCATCGACGACGGCCTGGTGTTCAACACCTACTACGTCGACTCCGACAACGACGGCTTCGGCCTCCGCGGGTCGACGGGCACCAGCTCCTGCGACCGCATCGCCGGAGCCGCGACCAACGACGCCGACTGCAACGACGGCAACGCCGCCATCAATCCGAAGGCGACCGAGATCTGCGACGCGGGCAATGTCGACGAGGATTGCGACAACGCGGCCGACAACGCCGACGCCAGCGCCAGCGAGTCCACGAAGTCCGACTTCTACCTCGACGCCGACGCCGACACCTACGGCGCCGGCGCCGCCGTGCGCTTCTGCGACCTGCCCGCCGGCCACTCGGTGAACAGCGCCGACTGCAACGACGCGGTCGCCGCCATCAACCCCGCGGCCGCCGAGATCTGCGACGCCGCCAACACCGACGAGAACTGCAACGGCACCGCCGACAACGGCGACAGCGGCGCGCTCGACGCCGGCAAGACGAACTTCTACGCCGACGCCGACGCCGACACCTACACCGGCTCCGTGGTCGGCCGCTTCTGCGACCTGCCCGCCAGCGGCTGGGAGCCGACCTCCGAGGGCGACTGCAACGACGCGAACGCGACCGTCTACCCGGGCGCGGCGGAACTCTGCGCCAACGACGGCATCGACAACGACTGCGACGGCGAGGCCAACAGCGACCTCGAGTCGAGCGACGCGACGCCCTACTACCTCGACACCGACGGCGACGGCTTCGGCGCGGGAACCGCCGTGCGCTCGTGCACGGCGATCGCCGGCCGCGTGGCCAACAACCTCGACTGCGACGACACCAAGCTCCTCTATCGCGACAACGACGGCGACGGCTTCGGCGCGGGCGCCCCGGTCGCCTGCGGCGTGACCACCAACACCGACTGCAACGACGCCTCGAACGCCGTCTACCCCGGCGCGGCCGAGCTCTGCTCGAACCTCGGCACCGACAACGACTGCGATTCGGTCAACACCGAGGAAGAGGCCAGCGACCGCTCGACCTTCTACCGCGACGCCGACGCCGACACCTTCACGGGCTCGGTGACCGCGCTCTTCTGCAACGCGCCCGCCGGCTACGAGCCGACCAACGAGGGCGACTGCAACGACGCCTCGAACACCGTCTACCCCGGCGCCCCCGAGCTCTGCTCGAACCTCGGCACCGACAACGACTGCGACCTGGTGAACACCGAGGAGGAGGCCAGCGACCGCTCGACCTTCTACCGCGACGCCGATGCCGACACCTTCACGGGCTCGGAGACCGCGCTCTTCTGCAACGCGCCCGCCGGCTACGAGCCGACCAACGAGGGCGACTGCAACGACGCGTCCAACGCCGTCTACCCCGGCGCCCTCGAGAACTGCGCCAACGACGGCACCGACAACGACTGCGACGGCGAGGCCAACAGCGACGCCGAGGCGGTCGACTCGGTCGGCTACTTCGTCGACGGCGATGCCGACGGCTTCGGCGCTGGCGCCGA
>CAMBUI010000036.1 GCA_945870915.1 Candidatus Kuenenia stuttgartensis
GGCTCGTCCTTCTTGGGCTCGTCCTTCTTGGGCTTGCCCCGCTCGCGCGCCTCGGCGCGGGTCTCGGCGACGGTCGCGGCGTAGAGCGCGTCGTTGCCGGTGCGGTCGGACGCGAAGTAGAGCGTGAGTCCGTCGGCGCTCCAGGCGATGTCGCGCTCGCGGGCCTCGCCCTCGGTCACGCGGCGGGTGGGGCTCTTGTCCTCGACCGCGCGCACGAAGACGTCGCCGTCGGCCACGAACGCCATGGTCTTGCCGTCGGGCGAGAGCATGGCGTCGCTCACGCTGCGGCCGACCTGCTTCATCTCGGTGTCGAGCAGCCCGTCGTCGGCGGCGCTGAAGGCGAGCTTCTCCGCCTTCGCGCCCTCCTTCGAGAGGTCGATGCGCCAGAGGTCGCCGAGCACGCCGAAGACGGCGGTCTTGCCGTCGCCGGAGACCGCGAGGCCATGGATGTCGTCGGCGGTGAAGTCGGTGAGCCGCTTGCCGGAATCGACGCTGCCGCCGAGCTTGGCGCGGTGGAGGTTCTGCGCGCCCGTGCCGCGGTCGGAGATGTAGACGAACTCGTCGGCCGAGATGAAGCGCGGCAGTCCGTCGTTGCCGTCGTACTTGGTGAGCTGGGTGAAGCCCTTGGTCGCGAGGTCGTAGAGCCAGACGTTGCGGTTGTCGGGGCCGTTGTAGCCGCGGCGCGACCAGCCGCTGGTGCCGCGCTCGAAGAGCACGCGGTTGCCGTCGGGCGAACCGTTGGCGGCGCCGCCGAAGGCGTCGTGCAGGCGCGTGGGCGTGCCGCCGTCGACCGGCACCACGAACGGACGCGGCGAGCGGTAGAGGTCGCCCTCGAGCGCGCTCTCGATGAACGCCACCGGCTGGCCGCCGAGGAGGCCGACCGACGAGAGGATGAACGACGCGTCGAGCTCGGTGAGCTGGCGCAGGTCGCCGCCGGCCGGGGTGACCGACCAGAGGTTCTTGAGGCCGTCGCGCTCGCTCTCGAACACGATGCGGCTGCCGTCGGCCGTGAAGCCGCTGCGGGTCTCGACCGCGGGGTTCGAGGTGAGACGGACCGCCTCGCCACCCGACGAGGGGGCGCGCCAGAGGTCGCCGCGCCAGGTGAACACCACGGTGGCGCCATCGGGCGACAGCGCGGGGAAGCGCGGCAGGTCGACCACCGCCGCGGACGCGGTGGAACCCAGCAGCACGCTGGCGCCGAGGGCGAGTCCGAGCAGGGTGGCGAACGGTGCGGGGCGACGGTGCGACGGGGTCGTGGTCATGGGTGGCTCCGGCTCTTCGGCCCTGGTCCGCGCGCGGCGCGGGCTGGAGGGCGTTGGGGGGCGACAGTTTACGCGCTCCGAAGACGCGATTTGCCCCGCGCGGCACGCCCTGTGCGGGCAAGTCCGAAGAAAGATCGGAGGTTCGCCAAACCCGCCCCGTTTATCCGCCGATGGGATTGCTGCGAAGAGGAACCGCGGCCACCGGGGCGCGTATCCGATTCGCGTCGCCCGTTCCGGGCGCCGGCAGGAGAAGACCATGCACTCGAACCGCAACCAGCGCAACTCCCAGCAGCTCCGCTCGATCATCCAGACCATGGGTCGTTCGATCGACGAGGCGCGCAACCGCCGCATCGGCCCCACGACTCCGCAGACGCCCATCGCGCCCGCGCGCCCTGGCGACCAGTCCGCACGCACCATCGGCGACGCTCCCACGGCTCCGTCCGTCGCGTCGGGTGGCGGCGCTGCGGGCACCGGCGGTCCCACCGCTCCCCCGCCGATCCGCGCGGCGAACGAGATGTTCGTCGAGGGTGGCCAGCGCCTCAAGGCGCGCCCCAAGCGCGCCAGCTGACGCCGGGACGACGGCGCACACGACACACGCGATCGGGACACGCCGCCATGCGCGGCGTGTCCTGTCTTTTGCGCGGGCGGGCTATCCTGCGGCGATGACCACCACCGCCGCGCCCGGCCCCGCCGACACGATCCGCCCCGAGAGCCTCGCGTTCCTCAAGGAACTGCTCGACACCCCGAGCCCCTCGGGCTTCGAGCGCGACGGACAGCGCGTGTGGATGAAGTACGCGCGCGGCTTCGCGGCCAAGACCTGGAACGACTCGTACAACAACTGCTTCGCGTCGTTCGGCCCCGAGGGCGCGGGCGTCCCGACCATCGCGATCTGCGGCCACGCCGACGAGATCGGCCTCATGGTCAACCACTTCGACGACAAGGGCTTCGTCTACTGCAAGGCGATCGGCGGCATCGACGTCGGCTCGATCGTGGGCAAGCGCGTGCGCTTCCAGTCGAGCGTGCCCGGCGTGCAGAACCCGGTGATCGGCCTGATCGGCGCCACCGCGATCCACCTGCAGGACAAGTCGGCCGAGGGCAAGGTGCGCAAGATGCACGAGCTCTTCATCGACATCGGCGCGACGAGCGGCGACGAGGCGAAGGCGCGCCTCGCGATCGGCGATGCCGGCGTGTTCCTCGATGGATTCATGCACATCAGCGACGACATCGTCGTGGCGCGCGCGCTCGACAACCGCATCGGCACCTGGATCGCCGCCGAGGCGCTGCGCCTGGTGGCCGCGCGCGCGGGCGAGCTCAAGGTGCGCGTCGTGGCCGTCTCGACGGTGCAGGAGGAGGTCGGCCTGCGCGGCGCGCAGATGATCGCGCGCTCGCTCGCGCCCGACGTCGCGCTCGTGACCGATGTCGGACACGCGACCGACAGCCCCGGCATCAGCCACGCGCAGCACGGGTTCTTCAAGCTCGCGGGCGGTCCGAAGATCGCCGTGGGCGGCGCCATGCAGCCCGAGGTGGTCGCGCGGCTCACCGAGGTCGCCGGCTCGATGTCGATCCCGCTGCAGCGCGCGGCGACCCCGGGCGGGTCGGGCACCGACACCGACGCGATCTTCGTCCAGGGCGGCATCCCCTGCGGCCTCGTGTCGCTGCCGATCCGCTACATGCACACGACGGTCGAGATGACGAGCCTGCGCGACCTCAACCGGATCGCGCATCTCTTCGCCGGCTTCGCGCTGTCGATGACCCCGGGCGAGCGCTTCGCCGCGTCGCTCTGAGCGGAAGGACGGAGGACCGCCGGGCGCACGCCCCGCGGCCCGTGGTCGGTGCGTGCGGGTTCAGGCCTTCTTCGCCGCCTTGCCCTTCCGGCCCTTGAGCCGGTAGGTGATCGCGGGCGGGAAGTTGCCGAGGACGAGTTCCTTCTCGCCGCCGTGCTTGCGCCGCAGCGACTTGCCGATCGCGTCGATGCGCTTGAGGCGCGCGCGGCCGGCCTTGTCCATCACGGGGCCCTTCATCACGCGCACGCCGGCGTACTCGAAGTAGATGAGCTCGCCGTTGTCCTTCAGCAGCGCGAACATGCGGCGGAAGATCTGCCGCATGAGCTTCGGCGGGAAGTTGTTGAACGGCAGACCGCAGACGATCACGTCGTAGGGGCCGGAGAGGTCGGCCTCCTCGATCGGCGCGCAGTGCAGCTTGACGGCCACGTTGGGGTGGCGCGAGCGGAAGCCCTGCAGCATGTCCTTCTCGAGCTTGCGGCAGAAGTTCTGGTTGATCTCGACGAGCTCGAAGTGGTCGCCCGCACGCAGCTTGCCCAGGATCGACTTGGTGAACGGTCCCGTGCCGGGCCCGACCTCGAGGATGCGCCGCTGCCCCTCGATGCGCGCGATGGTGCTCGTCATCGCCTTCGCCAGGATCGGCGAGGACGGCCACACCGAACCGGTGTGGCGGAAATTGCGGATGGCCTCGGTGATGAAGTCGAGCACGGAGACGCCATGCTAGCGCAGATGCGGCGGTTTCGCCGTACATTCACGCGCCCCGAATCCAGAGGAGCGCACCGATCATGGCACTCGTCAACGAGAACTACCTCAAGCTCGCCGCCGGCTACCTCTTCCCCGAGATCGCGCGCCGCGTGTCGGCGTTCGCGGCCGAGCGCCCCGACCTGGCGAAGGAGATCATCCGCTGCGGCATCGGCGATGTGACCGAACCCCTGCCGCCGAGCGCGGTCAAGGCCATGCATGCGGCGAATGAAGAACTCGCGAACCGCGCGACCTTCAAGGGCTACGGCCCCGGCACCGGCTACGAGTCGGTCCGCGCCGCCATCGCGCACGGCGACTTCCGCGCGCGCGGGCTCGAGGTGGCCGACGACGAGATCTTCCTGAGCGACGGCTCGAAGGGCGACTGCGGCAACATCCTCGAGATCCTCGGCGCGGGGAACCGGATCGCGGTGACCGATCCCGTGTATCCCGCGTATGTCGACGCGAACGTGATGTTCGGCAACACCGGCGCCGCGCTGGCGGGCGGCGGATACGAGGGCATCACCTACCTGCCCTGCACCGAGGCGAACGGCTTCCTCGCCGACCTGCCGCCCGCGGGCGCGCCCGTGCCCGATGTGATCTACCTCTGCTCGCCCAACAATCCGACCGGCACGGTCATGGACCGCGCGCGCCTGGAGAAGTGGGTCGCGTATGCGCGCGAACACCGCGCGCTCCTCTTCTGGGATGCGGCCTACGAGGCGTACAACCGCGATCCGCAGGCGCCGAAGTCGGTGTACGAGATCCCCGGGGCGCGCGCGTGCGCGATCGAGTTCCGCAGCTTCTCGAAGTCGGGCGGATTCACGGGCGTGCGCTGCGGCTACACCGTGCTGCCCAAGAGCGTGATGGCGTACACGCGCGCCGGCGACGCGGTCGCGCTGCACGGACTGTGGACGCGCCGCTGGAACACGCGCTCGAACGGCGTGAGCTACGCCGTCCAGCGCGGCGCCGAGGCGCTGTACACCGAGTCGGGCAGGAGCGAGGTCGCGGCGCTCGTCGACTTCTACATGGAGAACGCCCGCATCCTGCGCGACGGATGCCGCGCGCTCGGCTGGAAGACCTGGGGCGGCGAGCACGCGCCGTACGTGTGGTGCAAGACGCCGGGCTCCTTCGACAGCTGGGGCTTCTTCGAGCACCTGCTGCGCAACGCGCGGGTCGTGACCACGCCCGGCGCTGGCTTCGGCCGCTGCGGCGAGGGCTACTTCCGCATCAGCGCGTTCAACTCGCGGGCGAATGTCGAGGAAGTCGTGCGGCGTCTGGGCAAGGCCTGACGGAACGGGGATCGACGCCGCGGGAGTGGACCGGCGCAAAACGCCACACGCCGACCGTATGGTCGGCGCGTGGCGAGAGAGAGAGAGAGAGAGAGAGAGAGAGAGAGAGAGCCCGCGCGCGTCGGTCGTGCAGAAGACTGTCCCGTGTCTTCCCCGACGCACGCCCTATCTTGTGTGCACGTCTTGCGTGCACGTCCTGTCTGCACGTCCTGTCTGGGAGAGAACGCACGGGTCGGGCGGCCGGTTCACGATTCTCGCGGGGTGATCGCCTCATTCGCGGATGCGAAGCGCCGTCGGTCGGAACGGACCACCGCGCTGCCGCCACCGGGCCCGGTCGCCGCAGTGCCAAAGCGAACAGCCCGCGGCATCCTGCCACGGGCTTGTTCGAACGGAGCGCGCGCGAGGCTCAAGTCACGCGCGCGCGGACAGGATCTGGGAGGTCGAGCGTGGGGTCACCGGCCCGTTGAACAGCTGCTGCATGCGCTGGAACTGACCGTAGTTCGCCGCCGGGCGGCCGGTGGTGAGGCTGTCCATCCAGCGGCGGGCGAACGCCTCGGGCCGGGCGCCGGGGAACTGCTCGCGGAACCGCTCGAGTTCGGAGAAGAGGGCCTTGGTGAGTTCCTCGCGGCCGACGCCGCCGTTCTGATCGAGGTCGAGGCGCTGGAAGACCTTGCCTCCGTCGCCGAGCTCGCCGGCGAAGTCCTTCGCGACCAGGGCGCCGTCGCCATCGACATCGCGGGCGGCGAAGGCGGCGTCGACGATGTTCGTGACCAGCTGGTCATCGCTCGCGGCGGACGCGCCGTCGGCGGGTGCCTCGGCGGAGCGGTTCGCGCCGCCGCCGTTGAGCGAGAGCGCGAGGTCGACCGCGTTCACGACGCCGTCGCCGTTCATGTCGCCGCCGGCTGCGGCGTTCTCGCCGCTCGCGCCCCAGTTGCCGAGCACGTTGTTCTGCGCGGACTGCGCGCCGTTGAGCGCCATCGCGAGGTCCTGGCCGTCGACGATGCCATCGGTGTTGAGGTCGGCCTCGGCGTTCGAGGTACCCCAGTGCTGCATGATGGTCTCGGGCGAGACATTGGGCACTTCGCCGTCACGGAAGGTGATGCCGGGGCCGACGCCCTGTCCCGGAGCGGTGTCTGCAGGCTTGACCGCACCCGCGAGCGCGGCGTTGGGACGCGCGCCGGGACGGATCGCACCGGCACCGAACGAGGCAAAGGGGGAGGCGCTGTTGATCTGCATGGGGTCTCCTTCGTGGGGGGCGGCATGCGCCGCAGGAGACCATTGCAAGCGGCGTGCCCGCCGGCGGATTGCGCCCGGAGGCCGCGAACGCGCCATCAGGCGGGTTGGCGCGGGCGCGCCGATCGCCTCGCCGCGCGGGAACTGCCGACCGCGCGCAGGAACCGACTACTCGGCGGAACCCCAGCCCTTCGACGGCTTGCGCTTGGGAAGGAGCGCATCCTCGGCCGTGGGAACGCGGCCGTCGTTGCCCCGGTATCCGAGGCAGACCACGAACATCTCGACGCTCTCGGCGCGCGAGGCGCGGGGCTTGTAGCCCTTGGCATCCTCGAACATGCGCCCGGCCCGGCGGAGCAGCTCGGGGTACTCGCCGCCCTCGAACACCTTCATGGTGAGGTTGCCTCCGGTGCGGAGCCACTCGGTGCAGCGGTCGAGCAGGTCGTGGCACAGACG
The DNA here is from genome assembly GCA_945870915.1 of Candidatus Kuenenia stuttgartensis. Lineage (GTDB taxonomy): Bacteria > Planctomycetota > Phycisphaerae > Phycisphaerales > SM1A02 > QWPT01. The sequence continues at coordinate 6,757 of CAMBUI010000036.1, forward strand.
CGCCGAACGCATCGCGTCGCCCATCGGATCGCCGGTGGTGTCGGGCGCCATGTCGGAGATCACGGCGTCGAACGGCCTGCCTCCGAGGTCCGCCATGGTCAGGTCGCGGAGGTCGGCCTGGATGAGCCGCACATTCGGCGGATAGCCCCCGCCGTTGATCTGCTTGAGGTCGACGGCCACGACCTCGCCCTTCGGACCGACCCGCGTCGCCGCGACCTGCGACCAACTGCCCGGCGCCGCACCCGCGTCGAGCACGCGGTCACCCCGCCGGAGCAGGCGCTTGCGGTCGTCGATGTCGATGAGCTTGTACGCCGCGCGCGAGCGATAGCCCTCTTCCTTCGCGAGACGGAACCAATGGTCTTGGACTTCTTTCACCCCGAGACTGTAACACCCCGCAGCATCGGAGAATCACTCCACGACGCCGCCACGAGAGGGCGCCGCCGCAACCGCGACCGCTCCTCTCACGTCCCGCAGGGTTGAGGATTCACTCCGAAACCCTGCCGCCACAGGGCGCCGCCGCAGCGGCGACCGCTCCGATCACGCGAGCCGCCGCAGCGGCGACCGCTCCGATTAAGGATCGTGGATCTCCCGACCCACATCCGTCGGATCCGCCACGATGGCGACCCGGATGTTCTTCTCGCTCGTCCGCAGCAGGACCGGGTTGGTCCCGTCGTTGAGGGTCGCGAGCAGGCGGTCGTGGTCGTTCTCGGCGTTCATCGCGCTCCACTTGCCGAACTCGCAGCGCTGGCGGACCTCGCCGCCGTGCGATGCGCAGTCGAAGGCGCCGCGCGACTCGCCGCGCACGCGGTAGTCGATCGAGCCCTGGCTGGTGATGATCTTGACCGGGCTCGTCACGGGCCACGGCGTGAGCATGCGGACATCGCCGCGGGTGGTCTCGATGTCGACGGCGCCCTGGTTCTCGAGGACCGTGACATTGCCACGCGTGGTGCGGACCATGACCGTGTCGAGGGCGGGCGTGATCACCAGCACCTCGGTGCGGAAGAAGTGCGGCTCGGGATTGTCGGCACCGGTGCGGACCTGGAGCGTGTCGCCGCCGCCGGCACGGGGCTCGAGCGTGGCGGTCCACTTCACATCGTCGAGTTCGTCGGATCCCTCGTCCCAGCGGCCGAAGCCGAGGTCGGCCACGCGGCGCACCTCGACGACGGTCGTGGTCGCCTTCGGGTCGGCGCGCACCACGACATCGCCGGAGAAGTTCTCGACCTGCACCGCGAGCGGACCGGTGGTCCTGAGCTCGACGGGTTCGTCGGTGGAGAACGAGCGCCCGCGCATCGAGTCGTAGACCGACTTGCGGGAGTGGACGACCTCATCCTCGAGCGAGCGGTGCGAAGCGCAGCCGGTCAGCGTGAGCGCGGCGAGCGCGGGAAGGGCGAGGAAGGCGAGGGTGGGTCGGACCGATCGTTCGAGCATGTCTTCACTCCGGGGAATCGGCACGAATGCAGGCATCCGGCGCCGGGTGTGGATGTATCGGCACGGAAAGCGGGTATCAATCAGCACATGCGGTGGTTGACCGAACTCTTCCCCGACGCGCGGGCGCGACCGCGGACCATCGCCGCCCTGGCGACCACGGGCGCCCTGCTGCCCCTCGCGCTGTGCGGGGTTTCCGTCGGTGCCGACGCCGCGGGCCCCGGCACGCACCCGACGACCACGATCCAAGGTGCGGCGCAGGGCGATCCGTCCCCGCCATCGCCGACCGCTGTGGACGGCACGGTCGCCCCGAACGACCGATATCTCGTCAAGGTGGGCGTCGACGGCGGGTCCACGGGCGCGGGGCGACTGATCCTGCTCTTCGTGCCGGGCACGACGCGCTGGGCGGGCGTGGCCCCGCTCGAGGCACCGTTCTTCGATCGGCTGCAGCCCGTCGCATCGATCGCGGTGGGCGAGTCGGCGACCGGCTCGACCCTCGCGTTCGACGAGTCTGCGGCGACCAGTTTCGGCGGACCGCTGGCCGAGCTCAGCGGCGCCTGGGTGGTGCAGGCGGTGCTCGACACCGACTTCACGGCGCGCGGCCATCTCGGGCCGGGCAACCTCGTCTCGGAGCCGACGCGGATCGACCTCGACCCGACGCGGGTCGACGAGGTGCGCCTCGAACTCACCCGCCGGATCCCGGCGATCGACGGGGCGGGCGTGGCGGGCGACATGGGCCCGGTGGACGGACGCCCGGGGGACGGACGCCCGGGGGACGGACCTCCCGGGGCCGCCGGCGTCTCGACCTCGCGCAACCTCGTGTGGATCGAGCGCCGCAGCCCCCTGCTCTCGAAGCACTTCGGGCGCGACTTCGCCCTGCGGGCCGGGGTGGTGCTGCCGTTCGGCTACCACGACCTCGGATTCCCGCGGCGCATGTGGCCCACGATCTATGTGATCGGCGGATTCGGCGCCACCCACCGCGCCGCGCTCGCCTCGGCCGAGGCGCTCGGCGCGCCCGAGGCTCGGGCGGCGATCCCGCAGGCGGTCTGGGTCTTCCTCGACACCGAGACCGCGTGGGGACACCACGGATTCTGCGACTCGGAGACGAACGGTCCGGTCGGCCGCGCGCTGGTCGAGGAGTTCGTCCCGTTCCTCGAGGAGCGCTTCCGTCTGATCGCGACGCCCGACGCGCGCATCGTGACCGGCCACTCGAGCGGCGGGTGGACGGCCCTGCACCTCGCGCTCACCTACGACTCCGTGTTCGGCGCCTGCTTCGCGAGCGCGCCCGATCCCGTCGATTTCAGCGCGTTCCAGTGCACCGACCTCTACCGCGACGCGAGCCTGTTCCTCGCCGGCGACGGCAGCCAGACCCCGAGCTACCGCGCGCCGCTGGGACCCGCCGAGGACCGCGTGCTGATGACCGTCCGCGACGAGATCGCCACCGAGCACGCGCTCGATCCGAACGGTCGAAGCGGGCAGCAGTGGGCGGCCTGGGATGCGATGTGGTCGCCGTACGAGCCCGCCCGCGGCGCTCCGCGGCGGCTCTGCGATCCGCTCACGGGCGCGATCGACCCGGTCACGGTCGAGCGTTGGTCGCAGCACGACATCGCGCGGCAGTTCGAGCGCGATCCGGCGCGCATCGGGAGGTTGTTCGCCACGCGCATCCGGCTGCTCTGCGGGACGCGCGACTCGTTCTACCTCGACGCGGCGGTCGCGCGCCTGAAGGCGCGGATCGAGGCCTGGCGCGCGGAGGAGCGGGCGCGCGGCGAGCCGCCGCCCGAGGGGCCGGGCTCGATCGAGCTGCTCGAGGGCCTGACCCACGACACCCTCCACCCCGCGGCCCAGCTGCGCTTCCACCGCGGGATGGTCGAGCATCTCCGCGCCCACGGCCTCGGCGAGGCGCCGCCCCGGCCCGCCGCCGACGACGACGAACCTGCCGACATTCCGTCGGAAAAGTGACGGACTCGCGGGATTCGGGCATCATGCCCGCTCTTCTCGGGTCGAACCCTCTGCGAACCTCTCTTCGCCGCGCCGCCATGCACAAGACCATCGCCCACCTCCTGCGCCCCATCGCCACGCTCGCACTCGCCGTCGCGCTCGCCGCGCCGGTCGCGCTCTCGGCCCCCGCCGAGGCGCAGCTCGGACGCGCGCTTCCGTCGCCGGTGTCGGCCGCGCAGCTCGAGGGCATGCTCCGCGACGCCGGTCTGCCCGAGACCACCAAGGACGCGGCGCTTCCGCTGCACGAGGTCTACTTCAAGCGCTTCCGCGAGTTCGAGGACCGCGAGATCGACCCGACGCTGTCGAAGCCGCGCGACTCGCCGTTCGACCTCGCCGCGAGCGTCGACGACGCGCGCAAGGAGGCCGACCTCCGACGCCGCGCCTTCCAGCGTGCCGCGCAGCTCGACGGCCAGTTCGTCGACGAGCTCGCCGCGATCCTGACCAACCGCGAGTCGTGGAAGATGGAGCGTGTGCGCGCGGCGCTCTCCCGCAGGCGCAGCGCCGCGGCGGCCCCGTCCTTCGGGTTCGGTGGCCGGATCTTCGAGTACTCGCTCCGTTCGGCGCCCGTCCTCGCGACCGTCGACGAGGAGGCCATGACGATCACCAATGTCGCGCTCGAGACCTACGAGCGCGAGCTCACCCGCCAGCTCGAGCGCTACGCCGAGGCGACCTTCGAGCGCATCGTGCGCGCCGCCGAGCTGCGCGCCGAGATGGGCGTGAAGTCCGCGCCGGAGCTTCCCGGTGGCGCGGATGCGGGTGGCGACGCGGGCGCTGCCGATGTGGGTGGAGGCGATGTGGGTGGAGGCGATGTGGGCGCCCAGTCCGCCTCGGCCGACGAGTGGTTCCGCCAGATGCAGGAGGTCCAGAAGCGCGCCGGAGAGGATGTGGCCAAGATCACGGCGCGCATCCGTCTCCTGCATCGCGAGGGGCTCGAGCAGGTGATGCCGTACCTGCGTCCGAACCAGGCGCGCGCGCTGCGCGACCACATGATCGGCGCGCTCTACCCGAACCTGCGCGCGAAGAGCGAGTTCGACGCCGTGTTCACCACGGCGCTCGCGATGCGCGACAAGGGCGAGCTCGACAAGTCGCGCTGGCAGGCGGTCGAGGCGATCGCCGACTCGAACGAGGCCGCGACGCGGCCGATCGCGCTCGACCTGATGCGCTCCTTCGACGAGCGCGCCAAGGACGACTCCGGCGGCATCATGATCGTGATCGGCGGCGAGGATTCGGCGATGGGCGAGGTCGGCGAGCGCATCGAGCGCCTCCGCAAGGACCTTGCCGCGCTCGACGCCACCAACGCGGCCACGCTGCGCGCGAGCCTCGGCCTTCCCGACGCCGCGCCGCAGACGGCGCGCGAGGTCGAGCGCCAGGGCATCGCGATCGGCGGCCCGGGTGGCGCCGAATTCGCCTTCTCGGCGCAGGCGGTGATGGTCGGCGGCGACGGCGAGATGGTCGTCCTGAGCGGCGACGACATGGCCGATGGCGGAATGGTCTTCGGCAGCATCGGCGGCGGCGGCGGCGGACGCGTGCCGCGCCCGATGACCGGCGACGAGCTCGACGCGCTGGCCGCGAGGGCGGGCTTCGACAAGGAGTCGCGCGCGATGTTCGACGAGGTCGCCGCCCGCTGCACCGAGGCGCGCAACGCCGCCGAGAAGGAGCTCAAGCCGGCCGCCCCGCAGTTCGAGGGCATGGACGGCGAGGGCATGAGCGTCACGATCGGGCTGGCCGGCGAGGATGGCGCCATCCTCCAGGCCGGAGACAACGGCAAGCTCATCGAGGCGATCGACACCCTCGAGGAGAAGATGTTCGACGAGCTGAAGGCGGTCGCCGCCGCCGACCGCGCCGCCGAGGTCGAGGCCGCCCGCCGCGCGCGCGCGCGCGTGCGCATGCTGCCCGGCGAGACCGGCGCGCAGGCGGTCGACCTGGTCGCCATCGCCACGCAGGCACAGCTCGCCGAGGCGCCGCGCGCGCGCATCGCCGCCGATCTCGGCGCATGGGACGAGGGCTCGGTCGACGCGATCCGCTCGATGCGCCGCGAGCTCAAGGCGCTCGAATCCGAGCGCGACGGGATCCTCGAGCAGGCCATGACCGAGGTCATCGAGGACGACGGCAAGGGCGGCAGGAGCGTGAGCCGGACGATGTCGGTCAGCGGCGATCTCAGCGATCGCCTCTCGCAGCTCGAGACGCGGATCGCCGCGACCCGCACCCGCGTGTCGGACGGCAACCGCCGCGCGCTCGACAGCATGGTCGCGGCCCTCGACGGCGACGAGAGCTCGCAGCGCGCGCTGCGGCGCGGCTTCCTGCGCGCGGCCAACCCGTCGGTCTACCGCAACGCGCGCGACCTCGAGCCGTTCTTCGCGAAGGCGACGGCGCTCGAGGGCGTCACCGACGCCGGCAAGGCCGCGATCGCCGCGATGCGCGCCGAGTGGATCGAGGCCCGCGAGTCGCGCTGCGAGGACTACGTGACCGAGCAGGACCGCGCGAAGGAGAAGGTCGGCGACGACCCGGCCGCGGGCATGCAGCAGATGCAGGCCCGCATGCGCGAGCGCAAGAAGCTGCGCGAGGACCTCGAGCAGCTCGAGGCGACGATCTTCCGCAGGCTCCAGGAGGCGGTCACCACCGAGGTCGGCGCCGAGAAGGCGAAGGACATCGGCGAACTCCCGGCGCGCAAGCGCCCGCAGATGCCCACGATCCAGTTTGGCGGCTGACGCCCCGCGCGCAGCAGGATCACGCCTCGCGCGGCGCGGGGCCACGCAGTGCGCGCAGCAGGATCACGCCCCGCGCGCAGCGAGATCACGCCCCGCGCGCAGCAGGACTCACGCGTCCAGCTTCGTCGTCCACGCCTCGGGCACGCGGCCGTGCGTCGCGACGATGCGCGAGCGGATTCCGCCGCGGCCCTTCCACACCGTGATCACCTGCATCCACGCGGGGCTCATCGCCTGCGCGAGGTCGTCGCGGAGCCGGTTGGTCACGGCCTCGTAGAAGATGCCCGCGTTGCGGAAGCTCTGGTAGTACAGCTTGAGGCTCTTGAGCTCGACGCACACCGCCGCCGGCTCGTAGCGCAGGATGATGTGCGCGAAGTCGGGGTGTCCCGTCTTCGGACAGACCGAGGTGAACTCCTCGCTCACATGCTCGATCACGAAGGGCGTGTCGCTGGGCGAGTCGAAGAACTCGAGGAGCGTCGGGTCGACGGTGCTGGCGTCCGGCATGGCGGGGATCCTCTCGGCGGGGTTCGGTTCAGAGCTGGTACTTCAGCAGCAGCGACGCGACCTTGGGCTGGTCGGGATTCGCCTTCATCGAGCGCTGGAGCATGGCGCGGGCCTCGTCGCGGCGCGGATCGTCGGCGGGCTTGCCGGCCTTGATCCACGCGTTGAGCGCGTTCACGCCGACGCCGTTGAGCGCGGGCCAGTAGGCGGCGTCGAGCTCGATGGCGCGGCGGTACGCGGCGTCCGACTTCTCGAACTCGTTGAGGCGGAAAAGCGCCCAGCCGAGCCGCTCGAAGGCGGCGGCGCTGGCCGAGGTGCGCGTGAGCGCCTCGGAGGCGTTGGCGGCCTCGCGGTAGCGCTTCTCCTTCGCGTAGGCGTTGACGAGCGCGAACATCACGTCGGCGGGCGGCTCGATGAGCTCGCAGGCCGCCTCGTACTCGCGGATCGCGTCGGCACCACGGCCGGCCCTGGTGTACGAACGTGCGAGCTGGAGACGCGCCGGTCCGCTCTGCGGGTCGATCTTGACGGCGCGCTCGGCGAAGACGACCGCACTCTCGCCCTGCTCGGTGAGCGCCATGAGCCGGGACATCGCAAGGTTCGAGTCGAGGTCGCGGGGACGGATCATGAGCGCGCGCTGGTAGGCGAGCACGGAGTCCTTGATGCGCCCGAGCGCCTCGAGCACGCGGCCGTGGCTCGATGCCGCGGTGAAGTCGCCGGGGTCGAGGGTGACGGCGCGGGCGTAGGCGGGCTCGGCAAGCTCCAGCTCGCCCTTCTTCTCATGCACGGCACCCATGCCGGTGTAGGCGTCGGCAAGGGTCGGATTCTCCTGCAGCAGCTCGCGGAAGGCGCGGAGCGCGGTCTCGTAGTCGTCCTTCGCCGCAGCATCGCGCGCGGCGGCGAGCCTCGCGCCCTCGGCCTCGCTGGGCTTGACGCGCAGCGTGAGCTCGGGCGGCGTGGTCGTGGTGGGCGCCGCGGCGGTGGACGAGCCCGTCGATGCCGCACCCTCGCGGGCGACGGGCGCGCGCGTGGCGCATCCGACGGCGACCGCCAGCGCGGCCACCGACAAGGTCGCCGCGAGGCTTGGGGCGGCGATCGAGGCCGCGGAGGTCCACCGGTTGGGTTGCATGTGACTCATGGCGGTCTTCAATCGGGATTCGGTCGGGGGTTCCTGTAATCGCGGCGGGGTGGTGCCGGTCCGGTCGCGCCGTGCGCCCGTTCCGCCGCGCGTGGTCAGCCGCGGGTGGTCGGCCGCGGGTGCTCAGCCGAATGCGTGCAGCGGGGTAGGTCCAGCGGAGGGCATCCAACCGAGGGCATCCAGCGGTGGGCGTGCAGCCGAGGCTCGCCGCCACCGCGCGTCACTTTGACCCGGCGAGCTCGGCAAGGCGCTCCGCGTTGACCATATCCCACGGACGGCCGTCGGACGCGTCGCCCTTCTCGGTTTCGAGGTTCTTGGGAACGGCCGCGAACGCGGGATGGCGGAGGACTGCCCTGAACCAGGCGTCGCCGCAGAGCCCCTGCCCGATGTGGGCGTGTCGGTCCTTGCGCGAGGCGAACGCGGCCTCGGAGTCGTTGATGTGCAGCGCCGCCACATGCGCGAGCCCCGCCTCGGCGTCGAAGCGCTCGAGCGTGGCCTTCGCCTTGGCCGGGGTCGACACGTCGTAGCCCGCCGCGAACACATGGCAGGTGTCGATGCAGTACGCGATGCGCTCGGGCTCCTTCACCATGCCCCGGATGCGGCCGAGGTGGTGGAACGCGTAGCCGAGGTTCGTGCCGGAGCCAGTCGTGGTCTCGAGCGCGATGCGCACCTTGTAGCCCTTGAGGTCGCGGTGGATCCCGTCGATCGCCTTCGCGATGCGCTTGAGGCCGGCGAGCTCGTCGGCGGTCGGCTCGGCCTCGAGGTCGTTCGGGTCCTTCGGCTTGCGCTCGGCGCCCCCGAGCGCGTTGAGGTGCGCGCCCGGATGCGCGACCGAGACCGGGACGCCCAGCAGCTCGCAGCGCTCGAGCTCGGCGCGCTCGCAGGCGATCGACTTGGCGAGGTTGTCCTCGTCGGGCGACGCGAGGTTCACGAGGTAGCTGTTGTGGCTCACGATCCGCGCGCCGTCCTCGAACACCGTGCCCTTGCGGGCGGCGTGGAAGTCGGCGATCTCGGCCTTCTCCAGCGGCTTGGGCGTCCACTGGCGCTGGTTGCGGGTGAAGAGCTGCACCGCGCCGAAGCGGTACGACACCGCCTCGTCGACCGCGGCACGCAGCGCGCCCGCGGCGGAGAGGTGCGATCCGATCCAGTGCTTCTCGCAGGGCGATGGACCGCGGGAAGACGGACCGCCGGAAGAGGGACGGGCTGCGCTCACACCATCCTCGCGCCCGCGGCCTTCGCGGCGGCGACGATGCGTTCGGCGGTCCGCACCGCGGCGAAGCCGTCCTCGGCGTTCACCAGCGGACGGCGGTTGTGGCGCACCGCGTCGAGGAAGTCGAGCATCTGCAGCTTGAGCGGCTCGCCGGCGCCGACATGCAGCGGCTCCATCGCGATGAGCTCGAGGTAGTTCACGCCCGAGAGGTCCTCGCCGCGCTTGAGGCGCTCGCGCACGTCGGCGAGCTGCGAGGCGTTGGCGGTCTTGCGCACCACGGTGCCCTTCTTCTCGACGAAGTCGGCCGACACGTAGGCGTCCTCGCTGATGAGGCGGATCTTGCGCTCGGTCTTGAGCGCGAGGCGGCTCGCGGTCACGTTCGCCGTGCAGCGGATGCCGTCCTTGCCCGCGGGAAACACGAGGCGCGCGTTGCAGACATCCTCGGCCTCGCCGACGACGCACACCGCGTTGGCGTGGATCTCCTCCGGCTCGGCGCCCATGAGCATGAGCAGCACGTCGAGGTCGTGGATCATCATGTCGAGCACGACGCCCACGTCGACCGAGCGGAAGGTCATCGGGCTCACGCGGTCGATCTCGATGAAGCGCGGCTGCATGGTGCCGCCGGCGAGCAGCTCGCGCACCGCGACCATGACCGGGTCGTAGCGCACCACATGCCCGACCTGCAGCAGCGAGCCCGTGCGCTTGGCGCAGTCGGCGATCGCGCGCGCCTCGGCCACATCGGGCGCGAGCGGCTTCTCGACGAGGCACGCGATGCCCGCCTCGAGCAGCGGCTCGACGATGGCGCGGTGGGTGACGGTCGGCGTCGCGACGGTGACCGCGTCGACGCCGTGGTCGATCAGCTCGCGCACGGTGGTGAAGGCCTTGCCGCCCCACTCCTCGGTGATCTTGGAGGCGCGCTCGGCGTTGCCGTCGACGACGCCCACGAGGTCGCAGCCCTCGCTGGTCGCGTAGAGCCGCGCGTGGTGGCGGCCCATCTTGCCGACGCCGACGGTGGCGCAGCGGAGGGTCTTCGGCGTGGTCGATGTCGTCGGCGTGGTCGCGGTCATCGGCGTCCTCCGGTCACGGTGCGGGACGCCGCGGCGTGCGCGACGGCGTTGCGGAACATCTGCAGGCCGGGCGTGTCGCCGGTGCGCTGCGCGGCGCTCAGGCGCGTCCAGCGCGGGTGCTGCGTCCAGTGGAGGTACCGCTCCGGATGCGGCATGAGGCCGAACACCAGGCCGGTCGCGTCGCAGATGCCCGCGATGCGGTTGACCGAGCCGTTGAAGTGGTCGCCCGCGCCGTACCGCACCGCGACCTGGCCGTTGGCCTCGAGCGCGGCGACCGTGTCCTCGTCGGCGACGAAGCGGCCCTCGCCGTGGGCGCAGGGCATGAGCGCGGTGTCGGCGTCCATGCGCAGTCCGCGCGTCCACACGCAGCGGGTGTCCGACGGGATCTCCATCGTGGTCCAGATGTCGTTGAAGCGCGCGGTCGCGTTCTGCGCGAGCGCGACGGTGGGCTCGGTCGGCACCTCGCTCCACGGCTCGCCGGCGGCGGGGCCGGGCAGCAGGCCCGCCTGCACCGCGATCTGGAAGCCGTTGCACGGCGTCATCATCGGCGCGCCGCGCGCGATCGCCGCGGCCAGCGCGGGGTAGATCGACTCGCGGATGAGCGCCGCCATGATGCGGCCGGCCGCGACGTCGTCGCCGTAGCTGAACCCGCCGGGCAGGCCGATCAGGTCGAAGCCGTCGATCCGCGACGGATCGCGCGAGAGGCGCGAGAGGAGCTCGCTCTCGACCGTGCAGCCCGCGAGGTCGAACGCCTCGCAGAGCTCGAGGTCGCAGTTGATGCCGGGAGCGGTGATGACGAGTGCCTTCATGTGGGTTCCTCCCGCGTTCACGACGCGATTCCTCCGGGCGACATGCCCGCGGCTCCGAGCCCCGCGGACCACGCGTTCCCGAGCGCGGCGACCTTCGCCGACGCGCCCGCGAGCGAGAGCTCGCCCGTCGCGTTGAACGCGCCGATCACGGCGTGCGGCACATCGCCGAGCGCCTTCGAGAGCGCGGCGAGGTCGGACTCCTCCACCTCGAGCAGGTAGCGCGACGCGTCCTCGGCGAAGCAGCGCGCGAGCATCGGCACCTCGCCGTCGAGCGGCAGCGCGTCGAGGTCGAGCGCCAGGCCCAGCCCGCCGCTGAACGCCATCTCGGCCGCGGCCACCAGCAGGCCGCCCTCGGAGCAGTCGTGCGCCGAACGCACGACGCCCGCGCGGATCGCGCGCGCGACCGC
>CAMBUI010000037.1 GCA_945870915.1 Candidatus Kuenenia stuttgartensis
TGGTCGAATCCGACGAACTGGTGCGCGACCGCATCGGTCCCAACCACGGAATGCGCAACCGCGTCCGCGCGTACCTGCGCGAGGCGCTCGTGCAGCAGGGCATGCCCGAGCGCGCCGAGCGCGAGTGGACCGATGTGCCGCTTGCGGCCCCGTGACGCGCGGCGATACGCTCTCCCGGTGACCCGACCGCGTCAGGCCTCGACCCGTTCCGCCAGTGCGCGTCGTGCCGCCGCCGATTCCGCCGTCTCGACGCACATGGACGCGCTCGACGCACGCCGCGCGCGCGGCGGCGTCTCGCAGCGGAAGGCGCAGGGGGCGCACTACACGCCGCCGGTGCTCGTCGACCATCTGATCGCAGAGGCTGCGCGCGGATGGAGTCCGTCGTCGCGCGACTGGCGTCTGCTCGATCCCGCCTGCGGGTCGGGGAACTTCCTCGTGGCGGCCGCACGCACCCTCGCGCCGCGACTCGAGGAGCCGATGGCGCACTTCCTCGCCACGCGCGTGCACGGCACCGACATCGATCCGGTCGCGGTCCGCTTGGCCCGCGCGTCGCTGGTGGCGCTGCTGCCGCCGCGGACCGACGCCACCACGCGACGCCGCGTCCGCGATGCGCTCGCACGCCACATCGTGGTCGCGGACGCGCTCGCGCCTGTCGATTCCGACGGTCCTGGCGCGGCGACGTTCGATCTCATCCTCGGGAATCCGCCGTTCCTCAACCAGCTCGAGAAGGGCACCGCCGCGTCGCGCGCGCGGGCGGCGGCCATCGCGCGCGTGACCGGCGGCGCGGTGCGCCGCTATGCCGATCTCTCGGCCGCGTTCCTGCTCTCCGGGCTGCAGCGTCTCGCGCCTGCGGGTCGGCTCGCGTTCGTGATGCCGCAGTCGTTCCTCTCGACCGGCGATGCACGCGCCGCGCGCGACGCGTCGCTCGAGCACGCCGGACTGCGCGCGATCTGGTCGGCGCATGAGCCGCTCTTCGACGACGCGAATGTGCGCGTGTGCGCGCTCGTGTTCGAGCGGGGGAAGCCGCGCCCGGTGCGGCGCGCGTTCGGCGCCGGCTTCCGTGCGCTTCGCGGGTCCGCGCCCGCGCCGCGGAAAGGCGACGAATCGTGGGCGCCCATGCTCGCCGAGGGATTCGGCGCGCCGCGCGTCGCCTCCGCGACGGGATCGCGCGTCGCCTCCGCGACGGGGGCGGGCGTCGCCTCCGCGACGGGTGCCTCGACCATCGCCGACATCGCGACCGCGACCGCCGACTTTCGCGACCAGTACTACGGGCTGCGCGACGCGGTGATCGAAGGCGGCGGCGGTCCTCGCCTCTTGACCACGCGGCACATCGACCTCGCGTCGTGCGGATGGGGCGCGTGCGGCGTGCGCATCCTCGGCGAGCGGTTCACGCGGCCCACCGTCGACGCTGCGGGGATCGCGGGTCGGAAGGGGATGGACGGCTGGCTCGACGCGCGGCTCGTGCCGAAGGTGCTCGTCGCGACGCAGACGAAGGTGATCGAGGCGTTCGTGGATGCCGAGGGCGCCTACGCGCCCCTCGTGCCGATCATCTCGGTGTATCCGCGCGCGCGCGTCGACATCTGGCGGCTCGCGGCGGCCGTCGCGTCGCCGGTGGTCGCGGCGCGCGCGCTGTCGCTCTACGCCGGCAGCGCGCTCAGCGCGGGTGCGATCAAGCTGTCGGCGAAGCAGCTTCTCGCCATGCCGCTTCCGCGCGATCGCGCCGTGTGGGGCGTGGCCGCGTCGCACTTCAAGGCGGCGAGCGGTGCGGAATCCGATGCGGTGCGCGCCCGCGAGCTGCGCGCGTTCGGCGAGGCGTCCTGCGCGGCGCACGCGCTCGAGGACCGGTCGCGCCGCGAGGTCCTCGGTTTCTGGCTGGCCCGCCTGAAGTAGCCGTCGAGGTGAAACCGGCCACTCCAAAAAGCACAGCGCCCGCCGAAGCGGGCGCCGTGATCATGATCTACACCAGAGGGAGCCGCCGCAGCGGCGACCGCTCGGATTACGCTGCCGCCGCAGCGACTGCGGTCGTGTTCTTCTTCGCGACCTCGACGAGCGAGTCGAAGGTCTTCGGATCCTCGATCGCGATCAGCGAGAGCATCTTGCGGTTGAGCAGGACGCCGGCGCGCTGGAGACCGTTGATGAAGAGCGAGTAGCGCGTGCCGCGCATGCGGCAGGCCGCGGTGATGCGGGTGATCCACAGCGCGCGGAAGTCGCGCTTGCGGGCGCGGCGGTCGCGCCATGCGTAGCGCTTGGCGCGCATCATGGCGACCTTGGCCTGCTGCTTGTGGCGGGACTTCGTGCCGTAGTAGCCCCGGGCTTCGCGGAGAAGCTTGCGGCGGGCCTGCGTTCGTGCTGCACCCTTGCGTGCGCGTGGCATGTTTCAACCTCGATCTGGCTTGCGACCGGCGGGGGCCCGGGACCTCCCGGACTCTTCGGACCCGACGGTCTGGTGTGGAGTCTGGCGTGGGGTCTGGCTTACGCCTTCACTTCGACTTCGCGCGCGGCGGCGCGAAGCTCGTGCTGCTCCTGCGAGAGGAGCGGGCGGAAGAGCAGTTTGCTCAGGGCGCGAATGTCACCGCTGCGCGCGTAGCGCTTCTTGCGGTAGCTCTGGATCGCGGTACCGGTCTTGTTGCTCTTGAGGTGGCGGCTGTGCGGGCGGCCAAAGCGGATCTTGCCAGTCTTGCTGACCTTGATGCGCTTGGCGAGACCCTTGTGGCTCTTGTTCTTCGGCATAGTGGACTCCCGTTGGGGGAATCGCGGAAGATAGCAGAACCTGCGGATTGGTCAACCCGCCTTTCCGAAGGGCGTTCCGTTATCGGCGGCAGGCCGTGATCGGGGTCGGGGTGGGTCGGCGCACGGGGGGCGGAAGGTGCCGTTTTGCCCACGGATCCGCCCTGGACCGACCCGCCGGCACGCGTCACCACGCCCGATCGTCGATGCCGACCACTACTGGACGAGGAAGATGTCCACCGCGCTCCAGTCCCGCGGGGCGTGGAACTCGTCCTCGAGGCCGCCGTTGTCGGCGGGGACCCAGATGTTCTCAGGCGTCGGGGGTGCGCTCGGGCCGCGCATGATGGTCAGGATCGGCGACACCTCGAAGACCACCGACAGATCGCCGAAGAGGACGTTCTGCCCGCGCCGGCCGTGGTCGGGGCTGTTGTCGACCGACGGAACCATCACGCGCCCGCCGAAGGCGGACTGCATCACGAGCGGATTGCGGTCGGCCACCAGCGGAAGGTGCGCGTGGGTGAGCCACATGCCGTCGACGCGGTCGTGCGGCACCAGCGAGGCGTAGCCGCTGCGATCGCCGTCGTTGCCGCAGCAGACGCACTGCGTTCCGCAGTAGCCCTTCTGGTGCAGCAGGTCGAGGTGCCTGCTGTTGTCGTAGCCCGCCCAGCTGGCGAGACGCGAGAAGTCGGGCGCGAAACCCGCCGCGACCGGACGCGAGTTGTGGTCGCCGTGGTAGGTCGCGAGCGCGCTGCCGAGGTTGCGGAGGTTCGACGCGCAACCTGCGATCGCGCTCCGCTCGCGCATCGAGTTGAGGAGCGGGAGCCCGACCGAGACGCCGAGGATCGCCACGCACGCCACGGCGATGAAGTCCGCCCAGCGGCCGCGTCCGAGGGATGGAATCGCGCGCGATCCGGCTGCGGAGCCCGCGCCCACCGTCATGCGCGCGCTGCGCTCGTCCTCGGCGCGGTCGATGCGCGCGAGCGTCGCGTCGACGAGGGACGGGTCGGGTGGCTCGACCGGATACGCATCGACGCGCATGAAGAGCGCGTGCGCGGCCTCGAGGCGCGCGCGCTCGCCGGGGTTCGCCCGCACCGCGGCGTCGAGGTCGAATCCGTGGTCGACGAGCAGGTCGACGGCGCGCTGGTCGGCGTCGCCCAAGGTGCGCTGCTGCGTTTCCTGCTGTGCCGCCTGCTGCGCGGCCGTCGCGTCGTTCGCGCGCTGCGTGGGCTGGTCGCCGCCGTCGGAGGTCGCGGAATCGTTCGGAGTCATTCGTCGGAGCCCGGCTTCCTGATGGTGGTTGGGACGGCGATGCCGCGGCGCGCGCACGCGAGCCGCCAGCTCTGCGCGAACGATGCGACGGCGGCGTGGAGCCGGCTCTTCACGGTCCCGAGTGGGATCGAGAGGCTGTCGGCGATCTGCGCGTAGCTGAGCTTCTGGAAGTACGAGAGCAGCAGGATCTCGCGGAAGTGCGGCGGCATCTCGTCGATCACCTGCTTGATGATCGCCGACTCGTCGCTGGCCTCCATCGGGTTCGCGGGGCTCTCCGACGGGCCGGGAAGGAGGTCGATCAGCCCGGCGTCGGCGCCGGCGGAGACCGGGGCGTCGAGGCTGACCGCGAAGCGCCGCTTCTGGCGCCTCAGGTAGTCGCGCCCCTTGTTGGCCGCGATGGTGTAGAGCCAGGGCTTGAACCTGCGCTCGGAGTCGAACGCGTCGGCCGAGAGGTGCACCTGGAGGAACGCTTCCTGGAAGACATCGTCCGCGCCCGCGCGGGATCCGACCAGTCGCGTGAGGAAGCCGTGGAGCTCGCCCGAGTAGCGCGCGATCAGCACGCGGAGCGCGCGTTCGTCGCCCGAACGGTGCAGCACCAGCAGGTCCTCGTCGGAGCGGGACTCGAGCGATTCGGAGGGGTTGGACGAGGCGGCGTGCAAGGGTCGGCGGACGCGGGGCGGGGTGGGCCGCAGGATAGCGGAGACCGCCGCGCCCACCCGTGCTCCGAGGGTGCCCCCGGCGAGGCCACCGAGCGCGCCGCTGACGGCGTTCCCCACGGCGCAACCGAGGCCGTCGATCGCCGCCGCCGCCGACCGGACCGTCGTCGCGACGGGACGGTCCTTCAGCAAGTCCCCCGACAAATCCCTCGACAAGTCCCTCGACAAGTCCTCGGGCAGGGCGATGGCGCGCGCGAACGGCATTGGGTCGGCGCTACGCCCCGTCGTCGGCGCGCGGTTCGGACGAGGTCCCGATTTTCCCTAGAATCCGCTCCCCTATGGGTGTTCCGCTCAGCCAGATGTGGACCGTCGCCAGCTACGTGCTCGGTCAGAAGCTTCGCGGACGCAGGCGGTACCCGCTCGTGCTCATGCTGGAGCCGCTGTTCCGCTGCAACCTGGCGTGCGCCGGCTGCGGGAAGATCCAGTATCCCGCCCACATCCTGCGCCGGCAGCTGACGGCGCGGCAGTGCTTCGACGCGGTCGAGGAGTGCGGCGCCCCGATGGTCTCGATCCCGGGCGGCGAGCCGCTGCTGCACCCCGAGATCAAGGAGATCGTCGAGGGGCTCGTGGCCCGGCGCAAGTACATCTACCTGTGCACCAACGCGCTGCTCCTGAAGGAGAAGCTCGAGGCCGGCCTGTTCCGGCCGTCGAAGTACCTCACCTTCAGCGTCCACATGGACGGTCTCGAGGAGAACCACGACTTCGCGGTCTGCCGCGAGGGCACCTACCGCAAGGCGGTCGAGGGGATCCGCCTCGCCGTCGCGATGGGCTTCAGGGTGACCACCAACACGACGCTGTTCGAGGGCGCCGATCCCAACGCCGTGCGCGCGTTCTTCGACGAGATGATGGACCTCGGCGTCGAGGGGATGATGCTCTCGCCCGGCTACGCCTACGACAAGGCGCCCGACCAGTCGGGCTTCCTCAAGCGACGCGAGACCAACGAGCTGTTCGAGATGATCCTGTCGAACCGCCGGGGCGGTCGGAGGCGGTGGATCTTCAACCAGTCGCCGCTGTTCCTCGAGTACCTCATGGGCAGCCGCAACTACGAGTGCACGCCCTGGGGCATGCCGTGCTTCAACATCTTCGGCTGGCAGAAGCCGTGCTATCTCCTGCAGGAGGGCTACGCCGACAGCTTCGCGGAGCTCATGGAGGGCACCGACTGGGACGCCTACGGCCACGCGAGCGGCAACCCGAAGTGCGCGAACTGCATGGTCCACTCGGGATACGAGGCGAGCGCGGTGGACCACACCTTCTCGAGCTTCGGCGGGATGTTCGCCACGGTGAAGGCGATGCTGTTCAACGCCTACGCCAACCCGGGCGCGGCGAAGCGGCTCGACGAGGAGGCCCGCAAGCCGCACGGCCCGGCGCGGCACCTGGTCCAGCTCGGCCTCGCCGAGGACGTCGGGCAGGCCGCGTCGTCGGCGGGCGACGGGACGGGAGCGGGGGATGCGGCCGCGACGGGTGGCCGGGTCTACCGGCTCCGGCAGACCGTCTGAGCGCGGGTGTGCACAACCTGTCCGAAGGCGGAAATGCCCGCGGATTTCGCGGATGATCGCGGAATGCCCTTCCGTTCCGGCTCCATCACCTACCGCCGCTTCGCCGTCATCGGCGCGAACCCCGATGTCCTCGACCCGAAGTTCTTCGAGGCGCTGCGCGGGAGCGCGCTCGGCGAGCTCGAGCCGATCAAGCCCGGCGAGATGCATGTCGGCTTCACCGCCGGCCGCCACCTGTTCGACCGCTCGTTCGACTACGAGCGCGTGGGCTTCGGCAGCGGCGTGATGCTCGGCTACCGCGTCGACACCGTGCGCGTGCCGCCCGAGATCAAGAAGGCCTACATCGCGATGTGCGAGGACGCGCGCGTCCAGCCCTCGAAGGACGGCGCGGGCGCGTTCCTGCCCCGCACCGCGAAGAAGGAGGCCCGCGACGACGCGATGCGGCGCATCGAGGAGGAGATCGGCGAGGGCCGCTACCGCCGCCCGAAGCACGCGCCGCTCTGGTGGGACTTCTCGCGCGCGACGATGTACGCGGCGCTTTCCAACGACATCGAGATCCAGGCGCTCAACCGGCTGCTCCTCGACACGCTCGGGGTGAAGATCGAGCCCCGCAGCTCGGGACGCGTCGCGCTCGACATCCTCGCGTCGAAGGGCCGCACCGGCGACTACGACGACCTCCGCGCGCAGCCGCTCTCCAGCGCGCCGCCGGAGATCGAGATCGTGCAGGAGGACGGCCAGCGCAAGTCCGCCGACCGTCCCGACCTGCCGTGGACGGCCACCGAGCCGCAGGATTTCCTCGGCAACCTCTTCCTCTTCTGGCTCTGGTGGCACTGCGACACCCGCGAGGGCCTCGTCGACACCGCCGACGGCGAGGTCGCGATCGTGATCGACAAGACGCTCGACCTCGAGTGCGCGTGGGGGCTTTCGGGCCGCACGAGCATGCGTGGCGACGCACCCACGCGCCGCGCCGAGACCGCGCGCGCCGTGCAGCTCGGCAAGTGGCCGCGCAAGATCGGACTGACCGTGTCGCAGTTCGACCGCGTGTGGGAGTGCACGCTCCAGGGCGACCGCCTCGAGGTCTCCGGGCTCAAGCTCCCGAAGCCCGAGGACAAGCCCCAGTCGCTGCGCGCGGCGGTCGAGGAGCGCCTCGACAGCTTCGCGACCTTCGACGGCGCGCTCATGGCGATGTACCGCGCGTTCATCGAGGTCCGCACCTCGCCCGCGTGGAACACCTGCCGCGCCGAGATGCGCAACTGGGTGACCGAGCTCGGCTCGACGCGCAAGATGGTCGCGGTCGGGGTCTGACCCCGTCGAACGCGCTAGCCGGCGCGCGACGCGTCGATGAACGCGCGGATGCGCGCGTGGTCCTTCACGCCGCGGGCGATCTCGACGCCGCTCGACACATCGACGCCCCAGGGATCGGCCGCGCGGATCGCGGCGCCGACGGTGTCGGGGCTCAGTCCGCCTGCGAGCAGGCAGCGTGCGCGCGTGCGCGCGTCGAGCGCGGCCAGCGCGGAGTGATCCCAGGCGTCGCCGCTGCCCGCCTCGGGGCCATCGACCACCAGCCGTGCGACGCGGCCCGAGCCGAGCCACGACTCCGTGGCCGCGGGCGCGAAGTGCAGTCCCTTCCAGCACTCCCACGCGCGGAAGGGCGCGAGGTCGGCGGGTTGCTCGCCGCCGTGGAACTGCAGGATGGGGAACGCCTCGAGCGCCGTCCTCGTGGCGGCGTCGAGCGGGGCGCCGTCGGCCGGAAGGCGCAGCACCGCGACGGGCATCGCGCCCGCGTCGGCGATCGCCGCGGCGAGTTCGCGTGCATCGTCGGGCGCCACGAACCGCGGGCTCTGCGCGACCAGCACGACGCCGATGAAGTCGGCGCCCGCCTCGGCCGCGAACGCGGCGGTCCCGGAGTCGCGCACGCCGCAGATCTTCACCTTGATCCGCGCGGTGGCGGCGCGGGCCGCTGCGTCGTGTCCGTCGCGCGCGCTCACGCCCGCGCCTCGGCGCGCAGCGCGTCGACGAGCGCCTGCCGTTCGCGGTCGAGCTCGCGCCCGGCGAAGCCGTCGAGCGTGGTGATCCCGGCGCGGGCGTCGCCGAGGCGGCGGATCTGGAGCGCCGCGAGCATGACGCGCACATCGTCGGACGATGCGTGCGTGCGGAAGCGCTCGAGGAAGCGCCCGTAGGCGGCGGCGGCCTCGCGGCACCGGGCCGCGTTGTGCATGCCTTCGTGGGCAAGCTGGTTGGCGACGTCGAGCTGGATTCCCGCGGGCAGCGTCGCGTCGGGCAGCGTCTGCACGAGCTCGACGTACAGCTGCGCCGCGAGCGTGTAGTCGCGCTCGCGGTGCGCGGCGGCGATCGTGTTGCGCAGCGTGCGCTGCGCGTCGGTTTCGGCGGAACCGGTTCCCGCGCGCACGCGCGCCGCGACCGGTCCGTCGGCCGCGCCCACGCCGGCCTGCTCCATCGCGAGGCGCAGCTCGCGACGGCGCCAGCGCTGCTTGATGAGGTAGAGCGCGTCGAAGTCGTTGCGCGCGAGGATGCCCGACGCGAGCAGCCCGAGGCCGAGGCCGAAGCCGGCGACCGTGCCGCCGAGGTGGGCGAGCGTGGCGATGCCCGAGTTGCCCTCGCCGGACCAGTCGACGATGGTCCGCGCGACGTCGAGCGCGATGGCGAAACCCATCATCCAGCGCAGCGAGGTGTACCCGGTGGTGAACTGCGGGATCGCGATGCCGCGCACGTTCGCCCGCGGATGCAGCGCGAACGCGGTCCCCATGAGCGCGCTCACCGAGCCGCTGGCGCCGATCGCCGGCACCAGCGCGTTCGATGCGTCGAGCCAGGTGCCGACGAACGCCTGGGTCAGCGCCGCCGCCGCTCCTCCTGCCAGGAACAGCGCGAGGAAACCGAGGTGCCCGAGCCGCGACTCGATGACCGTGCCGAAGGCCACGAGGAAGAACATGTTCATCACGAGGTGGAGCGAGAAGCCGCGCTCGTGGAGGAAGATGCTGGTGAACGGCTGCCACCACTCGAAGCCCGCCCGGCTGATGCCGAAGGCGTAGGTGTAGGTGAGCGTGTTGGGGCTCTCGACGAACGAGCGGATCGAGCCGATCGGCGGGCCGCCCGCGCCACCGTCGTCGCGCGCCGGCGCCGCCTCGTCGCGGGTGGCGGCCGTCTCTGGAACCGCGGTCGTCGCGCCGGCGGAGGGGGAGGAGCCTCCTCCTCCCGGCGGGGGTCGGTCGCCGGCGTCGACGCGGGAGCCGTCCTCCATCTCGTTCTCGGGTACAGCCTCGGGTACAGCCTCGGGTACAGCCTCGGGCACGGCCTCGCCGCGCAGGGCGGCCGATTGATCCCAGAGCCGCAGCAGGAGGCGGTAGGCCTCGTCGTCGCTCGGATCGCGAACCGCCCGGCCGAGGAGGTGGATGGCGACGCAGGCGAAGACCATCGCCCAGACCGCCCAGGGTTTGCGGCCACCATCGCGGTCGGTGCCGGTGGGAATCAGGAACATGGGGCGGCATGATACGGAACGACATCCATGCCGATGGGTGCCCGAAGCCCGTCGTTTCGCCACAGTTGCCCGGTGTCGAGGGTCGCGTGGCCGTTCCTCCGCGCGGTTCGACGTGGAACTCCCTGCGAGGCTGCAGCGGAGCCGGTTGGACGCCGGATCGGTGGCGCGTTCCGAGCCCTGCTCCGTGCCGTGTTCGGCGACTCGTCCATCGACCCGGTCAAGCCCCGAGAACCCGCGTTCGAATTCGGTTGCCCCGCACCGCTCTGGTTCCAATCGCGGCGGGCTTTCGCTAGCATCTTCGTTCTTCGCAACCGTTCGTCCGTTTTGGGCGAAGCGGGGCGGAGGGTTGAGAAAGATGACTCTTGAGACCGCGGCGGAGATCGTCCCGCGGTCGGGAGGTACCACATGTCCGCAGCCACCTCGCAGCAGCCTGTCACCATCACGACCATGAGCACGACGCCCGCAGCCCCCGCAGTCACCGCCTCGGCCCCGATCGCCGCCCCGATCTTCGACAAGGGCCTCGCGAACACCATCGCCGCCGAGACGCAGATGAGCTTCATCGACGGCGGCAAGGGCGTGCTCGAGTACGTCGGCATCGACATCGACGCGCTCGCGCGCAACTCGACCTACGAGGAGACGGTGTACCTGCTCTGGAACACCAAGCTCCCGACGCAGGCCGAACTCGATGCGCTCAAGGGCGCGCTGCAGGCCGAGTACGAGATCCCCGACGCGATCTACGACATGATCAGGTCGTTCCCGAAGGACGCCGTGCCCATGCACGCCCTCCGGACGCTGGTCTCGGCGCTCGCGCTGCACGACGCCGACGCGGTGTCGAGCGAGACGACCCCGGCGGGCATCGAGAGCGCGAAGCGCCAGGCGCTGCGCCTCGTCGCCAAGACGCCGACCCTGATCGCGAACTTCGACCGCCACCGCACCGGCAAGGCGTTCGTGCGCCCGAACAAGTCGTACGACATCGCCACCAACTTCCTCTGGATGCTCAACGGCGAGAAGCCGACCGAGGCGATGGCCCGCGGTCTCGACATCTGCCTGATCCTGCACGCCGACCACGGCCTCAACGCGTCGACCTTCGCGGGTCGCGTGACGATCGCGACGCTGTCGGACATGTACAGCGCGATGACGACCGCCGTCGGCACCCTCAAGGGCCCGCTCCACGGCGGCGCCAACGAGGAGGTCATGATCATGCTCGACGAGATCGGCTCGATGGACAACGTCGAGCCCTTCATCAAGGGCAAGCTCGAGCGCAAGGAGCTCATCATGGGCTTCGGTCACCGCGTCTACAAGGCGTACGACCCGCGCGCGACCTACCTCAAGACCTTCGCCAAGCAGATCGCCACCGACACGGGCAACCTCAAGCTCTTCGAGATGAGCCAGAGGATCGAGGGCCTCGTCCTCGACGCCAAGGCCGGCAAGGGCATCTTCCCGAACGTCGACTTCTACAGCGCGACGACCTACCACTGCCTCGGCATCACCACCGACCTCTTCACCTGCATGTTCGCCATGAGCCGCATGTCGGGCTGGGCCGGCCACTGCATCGAGCAGCTCCAGGACAACCGCCTCATCCGCCCGCAGGCCAAGTACAACGGGCCGCACGCGGAGCCGTATGTGCCGATGGCGCAGCGGAGCTGAGGACGCGGCGGCGGTCCGCCCGCGGGCCGCGACGACGACACCTGAGTTAATCCTTCACGAACCGCTGCGCCCCACGGCGCGGCTGTCGTATGTGGTGGCATGAACAGGCCCTCAGGTCAGGCGTCGACAGACACGGTCTTCCATCTCGCGGAGCGATTGCGGAACAGCCAGGGCGTGGACGCGGATGCCGCGCTGCACGCGCTCCGCGCGCGGGCGGCGATCGATGCCTGCGACCGCGCGTCGGTGTGGAAGTCGCTCGGCGAGTTCCGCCGCGCCAAGGAGGCGCTGCAGGAGTGCCACGCCGAGCACCGCGGCTTCGAGTGGCGGTGCCTGCACGCGTCGCTGGATGAGAGCCATGCGGCCCAGGCGTTCCCGGTTGCTCAGCACGGTCAGCTGAGGGCGTGGTTCCATGAGGCGTCGGAGTCCATCATGGTCTCCATCGACATCACCGAGGATCGCATGTCCCGCTTCGAAGTCTGGGACAGCGCATTTCGGCAGCTGAAGCGCCGTGTCGAGTTCGGGCGCCGTGACTTGCTTGCGCATTCGCGCTGCGGCACTCGTTGGATCCGCATCGACGGCGAGCGGGTGTTGCTCGACGGCATCGCGCGTGCAGCGCCGATCCAAGTCGCCACGGTCGTCGGCAACCCCATGAGGATCGATGCCGAGTTCTCGCCCGATGGCAAGCAGTTCGCGTGGCGAGGGAGTGACGGCATGTGCCAGATGCGGTGCGCGGAAACAGGCAATGTCGTGTACGAGCTGGAGGGGAGGCACGAGTCGATCAACCGCGGGACGCTCCGCTTCGATCCTCATGGGACGCGACTGATCGGAGTTTCTGATCCCCGTGGTGCGGTTATTCAAGCGGTGTGGCGCCTTCCCTCCGGAGAGAGGATCGTGGGGTTTGAAGGACGACCGGATGAGTTGGACGAAGGTCCCCACCTGCTCCGGCAGCTCACTTCGAGCGCGGTCGTCACCGCTCGCTCCGGGAAGACGGAGTTCCTGACGCTCGATGGCACGCTGATTGGGAGGCGCGTTGAGTCCGACCGCGTTTCGTTCGCCTCCGCGTGCGATGCGTTCGAGCATGCGACCGAGGTCTATTTCGATGTGCGCGGTGAGGGTGTCGTCGTCCTGACAGACATGGCAACGGGTTGCTCGTGGGAGGTGCCCCGAGAGTCGTGGGATCGCAGGCGACCGGCGTGCGTTTCCGGAGGGCCGAAGCACGCGCTCTTTGCGGTCGGATTCGCGGACGGCACGATTCGGCTGCAATGCGGATTGAGGCCGGACGACAGCACCCTCCTGCGCGAACTGTGCGGGCACGACTCAGCGATCCTGTCGATCGAATGGTGCGAGGATGGCCGTCGATTCCTGAGCGTGTCGCTCGACGGCACCGTTCGGCTTTGGGACGTCGGTGCAGAGGTTGCATGCATCGAGCGTGCGTGCCGATCGGCTGCCGACGTTGAAGATTGGAGCACGCTCGCCATCAATGGCGGCATGCTCGAATTGTGCTGGCCACGCCAAGAAGAGGGGGCGACACGCGTTTGCGTCCGTAGGGGGGACTCCGAGGTGCAACTTCAGGGTGAGTTTCCGGGCGACTTCGATGTCCGTGCGGCAGCATGCAGCGGCGACCTCTTGGCGATGGGGCCGGTCTTCGGCGGGCGTTTGGGCCTGTGGCATCCGCGCACCGGGGCGCTGCTCGACGTGGTGGGCGAGCCTCACGATGGGCCGGATCGGTACTTCCAGGTGGCGGTTTCCGTTGACGGTCGTCGTGTCGCGATGATCACCGAGAATGACGGCATCGTCATTCTCGATCGTGCGGAGGAGCTGCGCGGAGTGCCTGTCCGAATTCCGCGGCACTGGGGGCGTATTCGCTTCGACGCGTCCGGAAGTCGACTTGTGTTCTCGGCTCCGGCGTGGACGGGCGGCGCAGGAGCCATCAAACTGTTCGATGCGGCGACGGGCGCTCCACTCCTCGAGGTGGTTCCTCCCACGGGGCATCAGCATTTTGATGAGATTGGAACAGACATTTCCCCCGACGGTCGCTGGATCGCAGCAGCGTGCTGCACCTTCGTTGCCGTGTGGGACGCGAACACGGGCGCGCAACGATGGTGCGTCCGTTGCCCCAGGCCCTCGGCGGGCCCCGAGATCGGGTTCAACGGCGACGGATCGCGGATCTGCGTCCTGGGGCTTGACGGGATTCAGATCTTCGACGCCGCCACAGGCCGCCTCACCCTCAGGGAACGAAACAACCACCACCACGACCTCTCGAAGGACTGGCTTCCGCGCCACGGGTCGAATCCCGCCGACTGGACCGCCGACTCCTGGCTCGGCCTCCACGACGCGCCGCGTCGCGTGCGGGAGGCCGAGTGGAGGCACGTCGCCGGATCGGGGGCCGAGCCGCCGCTGGAGCGGTACAGGCGCGAGTGCCGCGGCGAGGCCGAGGCGACGTGGTTGAGCGACCCGCTGGCGCCGAAAAAGAACGAGTCTGAGCGCGCGCAGGAACCGGTTCGCTGAGGCCGGCGCGAACGAAGGGGCACCCGCAGTGGCAGGATTCCTGGGCGGCGGGGCGCGGCCCGCGCGCGATCCGCCCATCCGAGCCACCCCCTCACCGGCCGTACAACCCGCACCTGCGCCTCCGAGCGGGCGCGGGGACAGCGCGAGCGTTCGGCGTTTCCGTAGGCTGGCTGCGCGCCCTCGGGTCGCCGCCGTATGTGTCGCCGTCCCGCCACGCGGCGCCGTACGTGCCGATGGCGCAGCGCGGCTGAGGTCCGCCTGTCGCCGCTGAGGCCGTGCCGCGGCGCGGTTGACGCCGTGCTCGTGGTCAGTTCCGCATCTTGCGTGTATGCCTGGTTGCTCCGAGCTGCGTTGCTGCCCGGTGTGCGGGTGTCCCGCTGGCCGCGACCGCAGCCCGGCCATCTGGCAGAGAAAGTGGTCGGTACCTGTGTTGCCTGGCTGCGCTGGACGGTCGTTCGTTCGTATGGATCTGCATGCCGAACGCATTCGATCTAGGCCGAGCCAACTCCGTCGCCGAGCTTGCTCAGGAACTGCTCGAAGCCGCGGCGGCGAAGGACCCGCCGTCCGCCGGATCCGCCGTGCGCTCGGCGCAAGAGTTGCTCGACGCGATTCGGGCCCGGGCGGCGCTCGACGCGATCGACCTCGCGTCGTCATGGCGCGAGCGGGGCGAGTTCGGCCGGGCCAAGGCGGCGCTCGAGGAGTGTCCGCCCGAACGGCGCGCACTCGAGTGGCGCATACTGCGCGCGTCGCTCGACGACAGCCTCGCAGGCCTCGCGATTTCTGGGCTGCAGCGCGCCTGGTTCATCGCTGGCTCCGACGCCATCGTCGTGCAGTCGAACGACGCGGTTCGAATCTTTGACGGGTCGACGCTGAGATGCACGTCGGAGTTCGGCGCGGAGGTCGTCGTCGCGTGCGCGCCGTGCGGCAGGCGTGCGCTCGTCCGCGACGGAGGCAAGTATGTGATTCGGGTGGACGGTGCGTCGATCGAGATCGGTACTTCGCCCACCGGCGATCCGCCGTGCGCGGCGTTCTCCGAGGATGGGACGGTCCTTGCGATCGTCTGGTCTTGGCAATCGGGCGAGTTGAGATGTGGTTGCACGGGTGAGCACCTCCGCTCGCTGCAGGGACCGTTTGGACGGCCACGCTCCCTCCGGTTCAACCGCGCTGCGACCAGCGTGATCTCCGTCGACTCGACCGCCGGGTGGATGTGCTGGCGCGTCTCGACGGGAGCACAAGTGCCCCAGGGTGGTAAGACAGCCGCCGGGTCGCGCGGATGGCTTCCGACTTGGGCGTCAGACACGGAGGTTCTCGATTCGAGTCTCAGCGATGCCTCGATCAGCCTTTGGGATGAGGAGGGCTGCCTGAAGCGGCGGTTGCCAGCCTTCATGCGGGGTGCGCCAGGACCTTCAGAGGTCTTTCTCGACGATAGAGTGGTGGTCTCGCTCGCGAAGACCGCGCAGGGCGCAATGCTGCGATGCGCAAGCCTGGACGTCGAAGGCGCGGCCACGGAGATTTTCGTCGGCAGGCCAAACTGGCGTCCGACGGTGCTCGCGAAAGTGGATTCACAACTTCGCTGCGCCGTCGGGGATCTCTCTGGCGCGATTGGCATTTTCGAGGTTGCGCCCGAAGGCGATATCCGTCCGTGTGGCGAACTCCTCGGCCATGAACACGGCATCGAGTCGCTTGCGTGGCGCAGCGACGGCCGGCGGCTTGTAAGCACTTCGACCGATGGGACGCTGCGAATCTGGGACGTATCGGACGAAACTTGGCGCGGCGATCGTTCGGTCTTTGAGTCGGAGGAGCATGCGGCGGGCCGTGCGCGGCTCAGGAGCATCCACGGTGGTCCCGGAGGCGAGTACAAGTGGTTCGTTGGTCGCGCAGACGCAGAGGAATTCGAGGTGAAGGGCCTGACCGGGCCGCTGAGCGAGGTTGCGTTTGCCCGGACTGCGGATGTGTTTGCCGCCGTGGACCTCGAGGGCAGGGTGCTCCGGGTTTCGTATCACGGAGGCCGCGTACTCTTGGAAGAGCTCTCGCGCGACGAGCGGTATCGAGCGACCGACGTGGCGATTCGGTCTGACGGAAGCGTCGTCGCCGTTGCGGTCGCCGGAGCTCTCGAGCAGCGACCCGTCGTCGCGATCGAGTTCCACGAAAATTCCGAGATGCGGATTGCGAACGGTCACTATGTGCGACTCGATTCGAGTTTCGATCGCGTCGCAAGTTGGAGTCTGGGTTCGGCCGTCGAGGTCCTCCGCTTCGATTCGGGTGACAAGCCGGTTTCGATCCGGCCTCCGGTCTCAGGGCTCAAAGAGGTGGCATTCTCCGCGGATGGCGAAGCGGTCGCGATCGCGGGTTGTACGCGGACGGCTTCGGACAACGACCCTCGTTCCTTCGTCGGGGTCTGGTGCTCCTCGACAGGCGAGCTCGGCTGGTCGTCGATGCTGAGGCGCCTCTTCCCGAAGCGCGTGGAGTTTGTGGATGGCGGCGCGCGCGTGATGGCGACTTTCAGTCCCGGCATCGCCTTGTTCGATGCAGGAACCGGTGCGCTCGTCATGGAGGATCCGACTGTCCGCGGGTTGCCGAACGAACGGCCGCGGCGCGTTCGGGCGGCCGAGGCGCTCTTCGTTGCCGCGCCCGGCGCGATCTCGCCAAGCAAACACTACCGGCGCGAATGCCTCGGCGATCTGCCCGCAACATGGCTGAGCCAACCGATGCTCGCCGAGGGACGACCGCCGCTGGGGGGTCTCTCGGCCCGGTGAGCCTCGCTGGCTGTGCTGCCGCGGCTCCCGACGCGCGGCGGCAGACTGCGCGGCATTTCCACAGCAGGGCTGCGCTGTTGCGCGCCCACGCCGTATGTGTCTCCGTCCCGCCGCGCGGCGCCGAGGTGCGCCGGAGGCGGGGGTACTCGGAGGCGGCATGCGCGATTCGTTCCCAGGTGATGGCCCGGCGAAGTCCGGCGACAAGTGGTTCGCCAGGCTGCTCGCCATGCTTCGCGTTCCAGGTGATGGCCCGACGAAATCCGGCGGTGTTCCGTTCGATGAGGCAACCGCGTGGGCGTACGCGAAGGCCATGGACGCCATCGAGGCGCGCTGGTTCGCGATGCCTGACGCGCGGCACGGGTTGCGCGCCGAGGTCGAACGCCTTGCGGAGGTCGAAGGACTCCCCGAGCACTTCGGCGCGAGGTTCGCCGCGTTGCGCCACCGATGCGCGGACGAGGTGGGACGGTTCGAGATCGCGCTGAGCGAAGCCGAGTTCTATCGTCCACCGTATCGGGGGATGGAACTTCACATGGGCGCGCCTTCCTGGGTGACCTCGGCGGTCTGGTCGGCGGACGGCCGTAGGGTCGCGCTTGAATTCGAGGGCGTGCTCCATGTTGTCGACATTGGAAAGTACGACTTCAGGGTGAGCGAGCCCATGGCGGTTGAGCCATCTGACGGCCATGGTCCGGCACCGGTGCTCGCAATATCTTCTGACGGAGCATCCGTCGTCCGAGTCCGTGGACCAGAGACGCTCCATATCTACACGCAGGATCGGTCGGGCTGGACGCCGCGCAAGGTGAAGGTCGTATCCAATGCGGGGGCGGATGCCGGAGCACATTCCAAGACGAAACCGCAGGGAAACCCCGATCCCGCGCGGATTCCGCGCGCCGCGAGGTTCGTGGGTGGAAGTCGGCTCGCCGTGGTTTGGGGCGACGGCGCCGTGGATGTATACGACCTACCTGGCGACGATGTATACGACCTACCTGGCGACTGTGCGTCGACGGAGCCGCCGACCCCCTATTCCGCGCCTGCAGCGGTTG